>ONPY01000034.1 GCA_900319835.1 uncultured Eubacteriales bacterium
CGTCTTATCTCCAAATCGGAGACCGCCGCCCCCGGGATGTCCTCGAAGGCCAGGCGGAAGAAGGCCAGGCGCTCGGAGGGCGTGGGACTGTCCGCCTCCATCTGCTTGTGGGGCGGGTTGAAGCTGCCGCCGTAAATGGCGATCCTCATGCCTTTTTCTTTTCCTTGACCAGTTCGATTTTCGGGTCGTTGGGGTTTCTCTTGAAGAGCACGAACTTGGTGCCGATGACCTGAACGGGGTCGGCCTTGCAGGCCTCACACAGGGCGTCGCAGGCCTCGCGGGCGGTGAGCATGGAGTTTTCCAGCACCTTGCCCTTGACAAGTTCTCTTGCCTTGAGCGCCTTGGACACGGACTCCACCACGGCCTCGGTGATGCCGCCCTTGCCCACCTGGATGATGGTGTCCTCGCTCATCGCGAGGCCTCTGAGCTGCGCTCTCTGCTTGCTTGTAATCATACAATCTCCTTCCTTATAGGCCCCCTTGTCTAAAGGGGGCTGTCTGGCCGTAGGCCAGACTGGGGGATTCTCCTTCCTCATAGGCCCCCTTGTCTAAAGGGGGCTGTCTGGCCGTAGGCCAGACTGGGGGATTCTCCTTCCTTATAGGCGCCCCCTTCAAGGGGAGCTGTCCGGCAAGCGCCGGACTGAGGGGTCGCTGCGTCTTGTACGTACTTGGCTTCTGGTTCACCCGGCCGGCACGCCGGGCCTGAAAGCTTGCTCCTTACTTAAACAGCGCCTCGATGTAGTCCTGGGGGTTGAAGGGGATCAGATCGTCCATTCCCTCGCCCACGCCCACGAACTTCACGGGCAGCTTGAGTCGGTTTGCAATGGCAAAAACCACGCCGCCCTTGGCGGTGCCGTCGAGCTTGGTGAGCACGATGCCGGTGATGCCGGCGGTCTCCAAAAACTGCTCGGCCTGAATGAGACCGTTCTGGCCCGTCGTGGCGTCGAGCACCATCAGCGTCTCCACATCCGCGCCGGGCAGTTCCCGGTCGATGATGCGGCGCATCTTGCTCAGCTCGTTCATGAGGTTTGCCTTGTTGTGCAGGCGGCCGGCGGTGTCGATGATGATGACGTCCATGTCCCGTGCCTTTCCGGCGTTGATGCCGTCAAAGACCACGGCGGCGGGGTCGCTGCCCTCCTCGTGGCGGACAAAGTCCACCCCGGCGCGCTCGGCCCAGATGCCCAACTGCTCGGCGGCCGCGGCACGGAAGGTGTCGCCCGCACAGAGCAGGACCTTCTTGCCCTGGCCCTTCAGCATGGCGGCGAGCTTGCCGATGGTGGTGGTCTTGCCCACGCCGTTGACGCCCACCATCAGGATGACGGAGGGCCTGGTGTCCAGCTTGAGCGCAGTGTCGCCCGCGTCAAGCTCTTTTTTGAGTTCGCCGATCAGCACCTCGCGGGCCTTGTCGCCGCGCTTGATGTTCTTGTCAAAACAGAGGTAGTGCATGGAGGTGACGACCCGGTCCACCAGGTCAGCCCCCATGTCCGCCATGATGAGCATCTCCTCCAGCTCATCAAAGAAGTCGTCGTCATCCGGCTTGTAGTTGCGGAAGATCTCCTCCAGATCCTCCATGTTTACACGGGTCTTGGTCAACCCGGCAAAGATCTTGTCAAAAAAGCCCATTCCAATCTCCTTCCTTATAGGCTCCCCTGCCTACGACGGCGCGCAGCGCCTAGTCCTTTAGGGAGGGGAGCTGTCAGCCGAAGGCTGACTGAGGGGTTCTCCTTATTCCTCGATCGTCTTCTGCGCCTGGTCGAGGTCCAATTCGATCACTGTGGACACGCCCTTTTCCTGCATGGTCACGCCGTAGAGCATGTCGGCCTCCTCCATGGTGCCGCGGCGGTGGGTGATGACCAGAAACTGCGTCTTGTCCGCCATGCGGCGCATGTAGCTTGCATAGCGGCTGACGTTGGCCTCGTCCAGGGCGGCCTCGATCTCGTCCATCACGCAGAAGGGCGTGGGCCGCACCTTCAAAATGGCAAAGTACAACGCGATGGCGACAAAGGCCATCTCGCCGCCGGAGAGCAGGCTGATGTTGGACAGGGCCTTGCCCGGGGGCTGCACCTTGATCTCGATGCCGCAATTGAGAACGTCGTTCTCGTCCTCCAATTTCAGCGCGGCCTTGCCGCCGCCGAAGAGCTCCAGGAAGGTCTCCCGGAAGCAGGTGTCGATCTCGTGGAAGCGGGTGACAAACACTTCTTCCATCTGGCCGGTGATTTCCTTGATGATGTCCAGCAGTTCACTCTTGGCCTTGTCTACGTCGCTGCGCTGCTCCGAGAGAAACTCGTAGCGGGTGTTGACACGCTCGTACTCGTCGATGGCGCCCAGGTTTGGGGTGCCCAGGGCGTTGATCCTGCCCCGCAGCTCCGAGACCTGCTTGTTGGCCTTGGCCAGGCTCTCCACCGGCTGGCGCAGCTCCTGGGCGGCGCTGTGGCTCAGCTCATAATTCTCCCACAGCTTGTCGAGGATCTGCTTTTCCTCCATCTCGGCGGCAAGCTTTCTCTGTTCAATCTTGGCGGCGCGCCGCTCCAGATCCAAAATCTCGCTGTTTCTTGCCTGGGCGTCCTTCTCGGCGCGAGTGCGCTTGCCCTCCAGCTCCAGCCTGGACTTGCTGATGGCGCCGATCTCCTCCCGGATGGCCGCCGCGCGCGCGTTGATTCCCTCGAGTTCCCTCTCCTTCTCGGCAAGCCGGGCCTGAAAGCTCTCGATCTTGTGTTGGAAAGCCTCGACGTGTTTTTGCCGCTCCTGGCTGTCACCGCTGAGACTGTCCAGCAGCAGCTTCATCTGGGCGGCGGTGCTCTGGCCGGAGCGCTTTTCCGCCTCCAGAGAGGAGATCCGGCTCTTCAGCTCGGACTGCTCCTCCAGCTCCCGGTCCAGCTGGTAGCGCACGGCGGCCAGATCCGCCTTGGCCCGCTCCAGCTGCTGGGCGCAGGTCTTCTCCTGCTCGCGCATCTTCTCACGGTTCTTCTGCAGCTTCTGCAGCTCATTGGCGCGGGAGAGCATCCCGCTGCCCTTGACGTTGCTGCCGCCGGTCATGGCGCCGCCGGGGGAAATCAACTGGCCGTCGAGCGTCACGATGCGCAGGCGGCTGCCGCTGTTTTTTGACATGCGGATCGCGTCCGGCAGAGCCTCGGCGATCACTGTCCGGCCCAGCAGGTTTTCCGCGATGCCGCGGTATTTCTCCTCAAAGCGCACCAGCTCTGAGCCCACGCCCACAAAACCGGGGTCTCGCTCCGGTGCGTCCTTCATGAGCGTGCCCTTCACGGTGTCCAGAGCCAGGAAGGTGGCCCTGCCGCCGTCCGTGCGCTTGAGGTATTCAATGGCGCTGCGGCCGTCGTTCATGGTGTCGGTGACGATGTTCTGCGCCGCGGCGCCCAGGGCCGTCTCGATGGCGAGGGCAAACTCATCGTCCGTGCGCAGCAGCTTTGCCACCGGGGCGTGGATGCCCCGAAGATTGCCGCGCTCGGCCTCCCGCATGACGGACTTGACAGCCTTGGAGTAGCCCTCAAAGTCCCGCTCCATATCGCTGAGGAGCTTGATGCGCGCGTCCATGGTACGCCCATCCACTGAGAGGCGGTTTGCCTTCTCGGTCAGTTCCTCTACGCGGCTCTCGCGGCTCTTGACCTTCATGCGCCCGCCGTCCACCGCGTTTTGGCTGGTAGTGCTCTGCTCCGCCAGCGTTTTCAATTCGCGGGCGATTTCATCCATGCGCGCCTGCAGATTGTCGATGCTCTTCTGCACCTCGCGCACGCGGTTTTCCTGCTCGGCGATGTCGTCCAGCATCCGCGCCATGCTCTCCCGGGTGCTCTTGACGTCCGCCCGCAGCACCGCCGCCAGAGACTCGCACTGGGCGGCCTCCCCCTCCGCGGCGGAGAGGCGTTCGCGCGCCTGCTCGGTCTCGATGTCCTTGCGGTGCATCCGCTCGCTGATGCCCTCGGAGGAGGCATAGAGTGCCTGCAGAGCCTCCTTGGCCTTCTCCAGTTCCAGGCTCACCTGCTCGTATTCCAGGCGCACCCCGTCGCTTTGGGCGTGCAGCTTATCCAGCGTCGCCATCCAGGCGGAGATCTCCGAAACGCGCAGTTCATCGCGCAGCAGCAGGTACTGTCGCGCCACCTCGGCCTGCTTTTTCAGCGGTCCCACCTGCATCTCCAGCTCTTCGATCTTGTCGTTGATGCGCAGCAGGTTCTCCTCGGTCTTTTCGAGCTTGCGCTCGGCCTCTTCCTTGCGGTAGCGGAAGCGGGAGATGCCCGCCGCCTCCTCAAAGACCTCGCGCCGGTCGGTGCTCTTGGAGGAGACGATCTCGGCGATCCGGCCCTGGCCGATGATGGAATATCCGTCCCGGCCGAGACCGGTGTCCATCAGCAGGGAGTTGATATCCTTGAGGCGCACGGCCTCCTTGTTGATGTAGTACTCGCTCTCCCCGCTGCGGTAGTAGCGGCGGGTCAGCATGATCTCCGAGCTGTCGGAGTCGAAGATATGAGCGGAGTTGTCGATGATCAGGCTGACCTGGGCATAGCCCAGGGCTCCGCGCTTCTCGGTGCCGCCGAAGATCACGTCCTCCATCTTGCTGCCGCGCAGAGCCTTGGAGCGCTGTTCGCCCATGACCCAGAGAATGGCGTCGGAGATGTTGGACTTGCCGGAGCCGTTGGGTCCGACGATCGCCGTGATATCCTTTTCAAAGCTCAGGCGCGTCTTGTCCGCAAAGGACTTGAAGCCCTGAATCTCGAGTGCCTTTAAGTACAAACCGATACCCTCATTTGTTTCATGAAATAACCGATTTATTATATACCGTTTCCGCTCATTTTTCAACGGAAACCGTGAGGATTTCCCGATTTCCTTCCTGGTTTTCCGTGACCTTGATTTCCCGCAGCGCAAAGCGCTCTTGCAGCCAGTCCAGATTCTGCCGGTGCTGCCCGGTCATCTGGGAGGTCTTCCCCCTCCCCACCGTGAGCGTGGCCCGGCTGCCAGGTTCAGCCCCGGCAAGCAGTTCCTCCGCCCGGTTGCGATACACGCGGCTGCGCACCAGCTCGCCCAGGGCGGGGTGGTAGGCTCCGGCCGCGGCTTCGCCGCCGGAGAGCTCCTCCGTCGGATTGAGGCCCACCCGCAGCACGTCGATCCCCGCCTGCTCAAACAGCGGCAGCAGGCGGGCGCAGGCGGAGACCGCGTCCTCCACCGTGTGCTCCCGGTACAGTCCGGCGCGCCACTGCTCATACAGGGCGGTGCCCCGCACGATCACCGTGGGATAGATGCGCACACCGTCCGGCTTGCAGGCAATGAGCCGCCGCGCGGTCTCCAGATCCTTTTCCGGAGTGTCGCCGGGCAGGCCCGTCATCATCTGCAGTACCAGGGAAAAGCCCGCCGCCCGGATCAGGCGGGAGGCCCGCTCCACATCCTGAGCTGTGTGGCCCCGGCCCGAAAGGCGCAGGACCTCTTCGTCCATGGACTGGGCCCCCAGCTCGATGGTCTCCACACCGAAGCGTCTCAACCGCTCCAGGGTTTCCCCGTCGATGGCGTCCGGTCTGGTGGAGAGGCGAATGGAACTGATCTCCCCCCGCTTTAGATACGGCTGCGCCGCCCCCAACAGCGCCTCCTGATCCTCCGCGGGAATGGCCGTGAAGCTGCCCCCATAAAACGCCAGTTGCCGCTTTTCTCCTTGGGGGAGAAAGGCGGCTGCTGTCTCAATCGCTTGTTGTACGTCCCCGGCGGAGGCGTTCCTGCGCTGCCCGGTGATGCTGCGCTGGTTGCAGAACACGCAGGCGTGCGGGCAGCCCCAGTGGGGCACGAAGACGGGAATGATGCTGGCTCTCGCGCTCATTCGCTCATGGTTTCGAGCGCCTTGCAGGCAGCCATCTGCTCGGCCTCCTTCTTCGTGCGGCCGCTGCCGCGGCCGGAGACCTCGCCGTTGATGAGCACCTCAAAGGTGAAGAGCTTGTTGTGATCCGGGCCGGACTCCTCCGCCAGCACATAGCGGATCTGCTGATTGCTCTTGCGCTGCACCAGCTCCTGGAGTCTGGTCTTGTAGTCGGCGATGCGGTGCTCCTCGCCGAGCTCGGCGTCCTTGAGCACCTTTTCCATCACAAAGCGTCTGGCCTCGTCCATACCGGAATCCAGGAAGATGGCGGCGATGATGGACTCCACCATGTCCGCCAGGATGGAGGGGCGCTCCCGTCCTCCTGTGTGCTCCTCCCCCCGGCCCAGGCGCATGTAGCTGCCGAGGCCCAGGGCGAGAGCAGTTTTATGTAAACTTGCTTCGCACACCAGCTCCGCCCGCAGGCGGGTCATCCGTCCCTCGGGCAGCTCCGGCTCGTGGCGGTAGAGAAACTCCGCTGTCACCAGTCCCAGGATCGAATCGCCAAGAAACTCCAGCCGCTCATAGCTTACGCCCGCATCCGGGTGCTTCTCATTGGCGTAGGAGCTGTGGGTCAGCGCCGTGAGCAGCAGTTCCCGGTCGCGAAAGGCGTATCCGATTTTTTCTTCCAGTTTATCCATCAGGCTTCCGTTCTCAGCTTCATGTATTCGATGTTGCGGTTGATATCCTCGATGACACCCGCGTCCACAAAGGCCTTGGCCTGGCGTACGGCGGCAAACAGCGAGGCCGCGTTGGAGGCGCCGTGGGCCTTGATGACGGGCTTGGAGATGCCCACAAAGGCCGTGCCGCCCACCTCGTTGACGTCCATGGATTTCTTCATGGCGTCTAGGTCGTTCTTCAAAACCGCGGCGGCCAGCTTGTTTTTGGTGCTCTTGTAAAAGACACCCTTGAGGGATTTCATCAGGAACTTGATGGTGCCCTCGGTGGCCTTGAGCAGGACGTTGCCGGTGAAGCCGTCGGTGACGACCACGTCGGCGGCCCCTTCAAAGACCCCGGTGCCCTCCACATTGCCGACAAAGTTGATCCTGCCCTCGTCCCCTGCCTGCTTTAACAACGCAAAGGCCTGGTGCTGGAGCTCGCCGCCCTTGGTGTCCTCGGTGCCCACGTTGAGCAGGCCCACCCGTGGATTGTCGCAGCCCATCATCTTTTTGGCGTAGAAGCTGCCCATGAAGGCAAACTGCAGCAGATATTCGGCGGTGCACTCCACATTGGCGCCGCAGTCGATGAGCATGATGCCGTGCTCTCCCGCGGGGAGGACCGGTGCCATGGCGGCCCGGCGGATGCCCTTGATGCGCTTGACGATCAGCGTCGCCCCGGTGAGCAGCGCGCCGGTGGAGCCGGCGGAGACCACCGCGTCGCCTTTGCCGTCGCGCAGCAGGTTGAGCGCCACGGTCATGGAGGAGTCCTTCTTGCGGCGGGTGGCGGTGCTGGGGTCGTCCTCCATGGTGACGATCTCGGTGGCGTTGACGATCTCGATGTCGTCGCAGCCCTCCTGCTTCAGGCACGCTCTGACCGCGTCCTCCCGGCCCACCAGGGTCACGTCCACGCCCAGCTCCCGGTGTGCCCGGACGGCGCCCTTGACGATCTCCTGCGGGGCGTTGTCGCCGCCCATGGCGTCAATGATGATCCTCACAGTGGAAAACCTCCTTCTCCTTCAAGCGTTCAATGATCTCCAGAGACCGTTTTGAGATCTCCGTGTTTTTGTTTCTCTTGCCCTTGACCCGGTGGTCGAGGGGCGTGATGATGCCGAAGTTGATGTTCATGGGCTGGAAATCGCCCACGCTGCCGCCGGAGATGTACAGAGCCAGAGCCCCGATGGCGGTCTCCTGCGGAAAGTCCACGCTTTCCAGACCCAGGACCCGCGCGGCGGTCTCGATGCCAACCAGCATGCCGGAGGCGGCCGACTCCACATAGCCCTCCACGCCGGTCATCTGCCCGGCAAAGGAAAGGCGGGGATCGCTTCTCAGCCGATAATATCGGTCCAGCAGCTGCGGGCTGTTCAAGTAGGTGTTGCGGTGCATGACGCCATAGCGCACAAACTGAGCGTCCTTCAAGGCGGGGATCATGGAGAAGACCCGCTTCTGCTCCCCCCAGGTCAGGTGGGTCTGGAAGCCGACCAGGTTGTAGAGGGTGCCGTCGGCGTTGTCGCGCCGGAGCTGAACCACAGCGTAGTTTGCCTTTCCCGTGCGGGGATCCACCAGGCCCACGGGCTTGAGCGGTCCGTAGCGCAGGGTGTCCACGCCCCGGCGAGCCATGACCTCCACGGGCATGCAGCCCTCGAAGACCCCGCCGTCGTCAAAGCCGTGCACCTCCGCCTCTTTGGCGGAGACCAGCTCCCTGACAAAGGCCAAGTATTCGTCCTTGTCCATTGGGCAGTTTACATAATCCGCCGTCCCTTTGTCGTAGCGGGACGCGAAGAAGGCGCTGGACATATCCACGCTCTCCAGGGTCACGATGGGGGCCACCGCATCATAGAAATGCAGGTCGCTCTCCGGGCAGAGGGCAGCGATCTTCTCCGCAATGGCGTCCGAGGACAGGGGGCCGGTGGCGATAACCACCTCCCCTTCCGGGATCTCGGTGACCTCTTCATGGACGATCTCAATGTTCGGGTGGGCCCCAAGCGCCTCGGTGATGATGCGGGCAAAGCCCTCGCGATCCACGGCCAGCGCGCCGCCCGCAGCTACACGGTTTTTGTCCGCGGAGGACATAATGAGGGAATCCATGGCGCGCATTTCAGCCTTGAGAAGGCCGACGGCGTTGGAGAGCTCGTCGCTGCGCAGGGAGTTGGAGCAGACCAGCTCCCCGAAGTACGGGGAGCGGTGGGCCGGGGTCATCTTCCCGGGCTTCATCTCCGTGAGCTTGACGCGGATGCCGCGCTGCGCCAGCTGCCAGGCGCACTCGCTGCCGGCAAGGCCTGCGCCCAGAACCTGAACTTCTCTCATCCCTTATTCCTCCGCCGCTTTGCTCTTCTTCGCGGCGGGCTTTTTGGCCGCAGCAGCTTTCTTCGCGGTGGATTTGGCGGCGGTCTTCTTGGCCGCAGGTTTCTTGGCCGCGGCTTTTTTCGCCTCGGCCGCTGCCTTTTTCTCGGCCCGTTTGGCTTCGGCCTCCGCCTTCTCCTCCGGGGTCTTTTTCTTGAAGCTGCGCTTCTCCTCGGGGACGAAGTTGGGGCACTGCTCATTGATGCAGAAGGATTTCAGCGGGCCGCGGCCGCTGTGCTTGAACAGGGTCTTGCCGCAGGCGGGGCAGAAATCCTTGGTGGGCACGTCCCAGGTGATGAAGCCGCAGTCCGTGCCGCGCTCGCAGGCATAAAAGACATAGCCCTTCTTGGAGGTGCGCTTGAGGATCCGGCTGCCGCACTTGGGGCACTTGCCGGGCATTTCGACGACGATGGGCTTGGTGAAGGTACACTCCGGGAAACCGGGGCAGGCCAAAAAGTAGCCGAAGCGGCCTTTCTTGACCACCATCTGGCGGCCGCAGACCTCACAGTACTCGTCGCTGAGCACGTCCGGCACCTTGAGCTTGACGCCGTCCATGGCCTTTTCGGCCTCGCCCAGCTCCTCGCTGAAGCCCTCATAGAAGCCGCCCAGCACCTGGCGCCAGTCGGCCTTGCCGTTCTCGATCTCATCCAGTTCGCTCTCCATCTGGTTGGTGAACTTCAGATCCACAATGTCGGCAAAGTGCTCCTTCATCAGTCCCGTGACCACCTGGCCGAGGGGCGTGGGCTTGAGGTACTTGCCCTCCTTGATGACATAATCCCGCGCGGTGATGGCGGAGATGGTGGGCGCGTAAGTGGAGGGGCGGCCAATGCCCTTTTCCTCCATGGCACGGATGAGGGTGGCCTCGGTGTAGCGGGCGGGCGGCTGGGTAAACTGCTGCTCGTGCAGCAGCTTTTCCAGGAAGACCTGTTGCCCCTCCGCCAGGGAGGGCAGCGGATTTGCCAGCTCGCTGGTCTCCTCGTCCCTGGATTCCTCGTAAACGGCGGTAAAGCCCTTGAATTTGAGTTCGGAATAATTGGCGCGGAAGCTGTAGCCCGCTGCCATCACATCCACGGAGACGTTATCGTAGACGGCGTTTGCCATCTGGCAGGCGGTGAAGCGGCCCCAGATCAGCCGGTAAAGCCGGTACTGCTCCTGGGTCAGATCCTTGCGCACCAGCTCGGGGGTGAGATTGACGTCCGTGGGACGGATGGCCTCGTGCGCGTCCTGGGCGCCGGCCTTGGTCTTGAAGTGGCGGGCCTTGGACGGGCAGTACTCCGGGCCGTAATGCTCGGTAATAAACCCGCGGGCCGCGGCGAGAGCCTCCTCGGACAGCCGCAGGGAGTCTGTACGCATGTAGGTGATGAGGCCGATGCTGCCGTGGCCGGTGATCTCCACGCCCTCATAGAGCTGCTGGGCAATAGACATGGTGCGCCGCGGCGTCATGCCGAGTCTGCGGGACGCCTCCTGCTGGAGCGTTGAGGTGATGAAAGGCGGCGCGGGGGATTTCTGCTTCTCGCCGCGCTTTACGGAGTCGACCACGAAGGCCGCGTCCTGCACGGCAGCGATGACCTTGTCCACCTCTTCCCTGCTGTGCAGCTCCTGCTTCTTCTCGCCCTTGCCGTGGAAGCGGGCGGTAAAGGCGGAATCCTCCGTGCCGCAGTTGAGCCTCGCGTCCAGCAGCCAGTACTCCTGGGACTGGAAGCTCTCGATCTCCTCCTCCTTGTCCACCACCATGCGGGTGGCCACGGACTGGACTCTGCCCGCGCTCAGGCCCTTCTTCACCTTGCGCCAGAGCAGGGGCGAGAGCTCATAGCCCACGATGCGGTCCAGGATGCGGCGGGCCTGCTGGGCGTCCACCAGGTCCTGGTCGATGCTGCGTGGATTCTGGATACTCTCGGTGACCACACGCTTGGTGATCTCGTTGAAGGTCACGCGCTTGGCCTTGCTGTCGTCCAGCTCCAGCAGCTCCTTGAGGTGCCAGGAGATGGCCTCGCCCTCGCGGTCAGGGTCCGTCGCGAGATAGACCGTTCTGGCCTCTTTGGACTCTTTCTTCAGCTCGTTGATCAAATCCTTTTTGTCCCGCACGGGGATGTACTGCGGCTCGAAGCCGTGCTCTATATCCACGCCCATCTTGCTCTTGGGTAGATCTCTCAGATGACCCATGGAGGCGGTCACCTTATAACCGCTTCCCAGATACTTCTCGATGGTCTTCGCCTTGGCGGGCGACTCCACGATGACGAGATCCTTCGCTTTTGCCATGGTGCTTCCTCACTTTGTTGTTAGATTCAAACTGATCCTCCGGCCCGCCGAGCGGCGGACAAAGCCCTTGATCTCCAGGATCGTGAGCTGTGAGAGAACCTTGGCCGCCGAAAGGCCGGTGCTCTCAATGATGTCGTCGATGTGGGTTTCTCCCCGATCGATGGCCGTGATGATCTGCAGCTGCTCCTCATTCAGGCCGGCCAGCTGCTCACGCAAGTCAATATAGCCTGCGGCTTTGGGCTTGTCAATCTCTTTTTTAGACGGAGCCTCCGCCGGCGGCGTCGGTTCCGGCGCTGTCCGCCGGGCGTCCACCAGGGGCTGCGGCTTCGGAACGGGCGGCGGCGTGCCGCCAGCCTTCCGGATGACGCCGGGGTAGAGCGCGGCGAAATCCTCCATCACATCCCAGCCGCGGGCGGCGGGGCGGGCGCCCTGTTTGATCAGGGCGATGGTGCCGGCGCTGTTCTCCGCGTCGGCATTGCCGGGGACGGCAAAGATCTCCCGTCCCTGCTCCAGGGCCTCCCGGGCAAAGAGCAAACTGCCGCTCATCTCCGGCGCCTCCACCACGACCACCGCGTGGGAAAGGCCGGAGGAGACGCGGTTGCGCTCCCGGAAGAAACGTCTGAGCGGTTCACTCCCCGGCGGATACTCGCTGACCAGCGCCCCGGCGGCAATCACGTCCCGCCCAAGCTCGCTCTCGCTGCCGTGGGCAGTGCCCAACACGCCGATGCAGCTGCCGCCCGCAAGCAGACAGCCACGGGCCGCCGCGCGGTCGATGCCCTCGGTGAGACCGGAGATCACGATCCCTCCGCATTTGGCGATCTCCCAGGCCAGATTGGTGCCCATCTTGATACCGTAGGGCGTGGCCTTTCTGGTCCCGATGACGGCAACCGAGGGAATGCTGTCCACATCCGGCAGGGTCCCCTTGACATAGAGCGCCACCGGAGGCGCGAAGATGTTCATCAGGCGGCGGGGATAGGCCGCGTCCTGCATGGTGAGAACCGTGATCTGCTCTCTGGCGCAGCGCTCCAGGATCCGGTCGGCGGCGCTGAGATCCCGTTTTTCAAAGAGGGCAGCCTCCCCCGCGCTGATGCCGGGAAGCGCGGCAAATTCGCCGGGCGGCGCCAGGAAGGCGCGCTCGGGATCACCGTAGTGTTCGATCAGGGCGGCGCGGGCCTTGGGGCTGGCCATACTGACAGAGGACAGCCAGACCCAGTATCGGATGGACGCCATGTTCAGCACCCGTCTTTCTCTCTATTCTATCGCGCCATCTCCCAGAGGACAATGGCGCCCGCAAGGGCCGCGTTGAGTGATTCACTCCCCGGGGCCATGGGGATGATCAGTTCCCCGTCACAGAGGGAGAGCAGTTCCTGGCTCAGGCCCCGCCCCTCGCTGCCGATGGCCACCACCGCGCGCTTGAGGTTGAGGCTCCTTATGTCGGCGGCCCGCTCTGACAGAGCCGCGCCGTAGAGCGGCAGGCCGTTTTGTTCCGCCAGGGCTTTTGCCCCTTTTGCCTCCAAATGGCAGAGCTTCTCCGAGAAAATCGCGCCCATGGTGGCGCGGGCCGCCTTGGGGCTGTACACGTCGGCGCAGGCGCCGCAGAGGATCACGGTTTTCACGCCCATGGCAGCCGCCGTGCGCAGCAGGGTGCCCACGTTGCCGGGGTCCTGCACGTTCTCCAGGAGGATCGCCTGCGTAAAGGCAGCCTTATGCTCCTCCGCCGGAATAGCGGCGGTAAACAGCGGGCCCGGGCTGTTCTTCATAGGGGAGACATAGTCAAACAGATCGGCCGGGGCCACAAACTGCGGTACGTTTTCCAGACCCGGCCAGTCCTGCGCCGTCTCCTTCCAGAGCACACAGCGAAGCTCGGCCCCCTTGCTCAGGGCCTCCCGCAGGAGCTTGTGCCCGTCCAGGAGATATTCCCCCTCCTGCCGGCGAAAGGCGCCGTCTGAGGCGAGGGCGCGCAGGCGCTGGATGATGGGATTTTTTCTGGATGTAAGCCTTTGGTTCATAGGGCGTATTCTTCCCCGTTTCTCATGCTGTTTTTCCACAAAAAGCAGGCAGGCCGCTTTTTCACGGGAGTTTGCGTTCATCTACTATTATAATAACGCAACTATAATACAGAAGAAATTTGAAAGAATCAAGAGGCGATGGAAAAAAGCTGCAAAAACGTCCGGGGCGCACCCGGACGTTTTTGCCTATGTTTGATTCGATTTATCGTGAGGGCAGGCGCAGATTCTTCCAATCCTTTACCAGGCAGAGGTTATACCCGTATTCATCGTTGCCGGTGGCAAGGGCCGTGCCGTCACTGCAAAGGGCAATGGTCGTATACTTTCCGCAGGAAATCTCAATGACGTCTTTCCATCCCTCCACATCACAGGGGCCGCCCTCTTTATTATAGCCCGCGGTCACCACGGTCCCGTCTGCCCGAAGGCCCACCGAATGGCGCTCCCCGGCGCCGATGGCGACAATGTCCGTCCAGTCGGAAACATTGCATTGTCCGTAGGCGTTGTAACCCACGGCCACCACGGAGCCGTCCGACCGAAGGCCGAGCGTGTGATAGGACCCCGCAGCGACGGCGACGATGTCCGTCCATCCGGCGACATCGCAGCGATCGTAGGAGGTATAGCCCGTCGCCACGACCGTGCCGTCTGACTTCAGCCCGACAGTGTGCTGCAGGCCGGCCGAAATCGCGACAATATCGGTCCAGTCCTGAACATCGGCCTGTCCGGTCTCCTTGACGCCCCCGCCGACCTGAACGGTGCCGTCCGACTTGAGGCCGAAGGTGATCCTGTCACCCGCGTCAACGGAAATCACATCGCTCCAGTTGCTGACATCGCCCTCGCCCTTCTGGTTGTCGCCCCGGCTCATCACGCGTCCGTCCGCCTTCAGGCCGACAGAGTGCTCATAGCCGGCGGCAACGGCCACCAGGTTTCCCCAATCGGACAGGGTTGTTTTTCTCTTGGCGGCATTGCCCGCTGTAAAGACCGAGCCGTCCTCCTTCAGCCCGATGGAGTGCTCGATGCTGATGGCAACGGTGTGCTTTACCGCTGCCTCCTGCCAGAGCTCGCTGCTTCGCTTCTGGGCGTCCCGGTAGTCCCCCAGCTTGTGGAAGGCCAGCGCCGCCCAGGCGGTTTTGCCCTGGTCATACAGCGCCTCCGCCTCCCGGTAGGCAAGCTCCTCCGCGCTCAGCACTGCCTCAGGCTCCGGCTCGGGTGTGGCTTCGGGCTCCGGTGTCTCTTCCGGAGCCGGCGCCTCGCTTACAGCCGGAAGTCCTGTCGGCTGCGGCAGCGCCGCCGGCGCCCAAGTGGTTTCCGGCGGCTCGGTCTCCGCCGTGGGGATCGCTGTCTCGACCGGCGCAGGCGTCTCCGTCACGGCGGGCGTCCCGCTCTTTTTCAGGCGCGGAAGGAGCAGCAGGGCGAGCAGCGCCAGCGCCAGCGCCGGCACACCGAACTTCACCAGCGGGGAGAGCGGCTTTTTCGCGGGCGCCGCCGGCGTGGGTGCGGACGACGCGCTCAGCGGGCTGGCCTCCATCTCCGCCCGGGTCTCCTCCTGCCCGTCAAAGTTCCGGCAGACGGAGATGCCGTCGGCCGAGCGGACTTTGGCATAGAAGGTCTCCGCCCGGGAGTACTTGTGCCGGTGGATGGCCAGCATCCGGCCCAGGCGCATCTCCATACCGGCGGGCAGCTCCACATCCTCCAGATAGATCAGCAGCAGCGGCAGCATTTTGTCGCGGGCGAAGTTGAGTTCATCCCGGCAGTTGGTGGAGTTCAGGTAATTCTGAGAGATCAGCGCAACGAAGTAGCTGCAGCTCATGATCGCGCGGGCGATGTTCTCGTCCCATTCCTTGCCGGGCACCAGTCCCTCGTCATACCAGATGCGGAAGCCGTGGCTGTTCATGTCCCGGATGACCTCCGCCGCAGGCTCGGCGTCCCGGTGGGAGTAGCTCAGAAAAATATAGGGTTCGCTTCCCTGATAGGGGGCCAGACGTCTGTCTTCAAAGAGCATTCTGATCCGCCTCCTGTCATTAAATTCTTTGTTATCAGTATACGGCAGAAAAAACATGGCTGTCAAGATATGGTGTCGGGTTTCGTTAAAATCCGCCTATTCTGCGTATCAAAACGGAAAAACCTGTCTGTTCCGAAAAAAGAACGCACCCGGGTTTCCGGGTGCGTCGAGCTGTCGACACTTTGTCGACAGCTCGAAACGCAAAAATGGGATCTTTCGAAAAAGTTCCCATTTTTGCATGGATTGAAAGTGAAGGGGGACTCTCCGTCCCCCTTCACAATCCCCCCTGCAGGTCCAAGCTGGGATAAAAGGATTTGTCTACAGGCTGACGCACCCGGGTTTCCGGGTGCGTCTTGTGGATCAGGTTTTGGCGCTATGGCGCTGGCAGAGCTTCACGAGCTCCACAATGGGGATTACCGAGAGGGCAAGGCCCATCGCCACGGCAAACTCCCGGAGAGAAATCTCCGCGAAGCCGAAGGCCTGGGACAGGAAGGGCACATAGATGACCCCCGCCGTCAGCAAAAAGGCCGCGATGCAGGCAAAGATCATAACGCTGTTGCGGGTCTTGAGCCTGAAGATGCTGCCGCGCTGGGAGCGCATGTTCACCGAGTGGAAGATCTCCGCCATGTTCATGGTCAGAAACGCCATGGTGGTGCCGTCAATGGAGTTGGTAATGGCCCAGCTGCCCTGCTCCATGTAGTGGCCGATGAAGTAGGCCGCAAGCGTCAGCAGAGTGACCACCACGCCCTGATAGGCGATGTCGCCGCCCATGCCGCCGGCAAAGACGCCGGCTCCCGCCTCGCGGGGCCTGCGCTGCATGATGTCGCTCTCGGCCTTTTCCATGCCGAGGGCCAGGGCCGGGAAGCAGTCCGTGACGAGATTGATCCACAGCAGATGTACGGGCTCGAGAATCGTAAAGCCCATGAGCGTGGCAAAGAAGATGGAGAGCACCTCGCTCATGTTGGAGGCAAGCAGGAACTGGATGGCCTTGCGGATGTTGTCGTAGATCCGGCGGCCCTCCTCCACGGCGCCCACGATGGTGGCAAAGTTGTCGTCGGCCAGCACCATGTCCGCCACATTCTTGGTCACGTCGGTGCCGGTGATGCCCATGCCCACGCCGATGTCCGCGCTCTTGATGGAGGGGGCGTCGTTGACGCCGTCGCCGGTCATGGCGGTGACAAAGCCCGCCTTGCGCCAGGCGTTGACGATCCGGGTCTTGTGCTCGGGCTGGACACGCGCGTAGACGCTGATATCCCGGAAGGCCTGCTCGAAGGTCTCGTCGTCCATGGCGCCGAGCTCGCTGCCGGAGACGGCCCGCTGTCCCTCCCCCAAAATGCCGAGTTCCTTGGCAATGGCGGTGGCGGTGTCGATGTGGTCGCCGGTGATCATCACGGTACGGATGCCTGCGCTCTTGCACTCGTCGATGGCGGCCCTGACCTCCGGGCGCACCGGGTCGATCATGCCCGTCAGACCGATGAAGCAGAGCCCCTGCTCCAGATCCTCCGGCTCATAGTCCGCGGGAGGGGCGTCGTAGGTTTTCTGCGCCGCGGCCAGCACGCGCAGGGCGCGGGAGGCCATCTTCTTGTTGGCCTCGCGAACCGTGCCGCGGAAGCGCTCCGTCATCTCCACGGGCACGCCGTTTTCGAGGTAATGGGTACATCTCGCCAGCACCTCGTCCAAGCCGCCCTTGGTATACTGCACACAGCCGTTTTTCGTCCGGTGTATGGTGGACATCATCTTGCGGCCGCTGTCAAAGGGCGCCTCGCCGATGCGGGGCAGGGACGCCTTCAGCGTGTTCTTGTGCAGGCCGAGCTTTTCACACCAGACCACCAGAGCGGCCTCGGTGGGCTCGCCGGTGACAGAGCCGTCCTCGTTGGTCTCCGCGTCGCTGCAGAGGGCCATGGCGGTGGCGAGGAGCTTTTCGTCCTCCCCGAAGGAATCCACCACGGTCATGCGGTTCTGGGTCAGGGTGCCGGTCTTGTCTGAACAAATTACTTGGGCGCAGCCCAGAGTCTCTACCGCGGTGAGCCGCCGGATGATAGCGTTGCGTTTGGACATGTTGGTCACACCGATGGAGAGCACGATGGTCACCACCGCGACCAGCCCCTCCGGGATCGCAGCCACGGCCAGGGAAACGGCGATCATAAAGGTGTTGAGCACCACGTCGGCCGAGAACCTCCCGGCCCGGAGCAGACCCACGGCAAAGATCACCACACAGATGGCCAGCACCAGCCTGGTCAGGATGCGGCTCAGCTCATCCAGCTTCATCTGCAGGGGGGTCTTGCCCTCCATGGCGTTTTCCAGCGCATCGGCGATCTTGCCCATCTCGGTGTCCATGCCGGTGGCGGTGACCACCATGGCGCCGCGGCCGTAGACCACGGTGGACCCCATGTAGGCCATGTTCTTCCGGTCGCCCAGGGGCACGTCCTTCTCCCCGCCCTTGAGGGAGATGAGATCGACGAACTTGTTCACCGGGACGCTCTCACCGGTGAGGGCGGCCTCCTCAATCTTCATGGAAGCGCAGTCAAAAATGCGGCCGTCGGCGGGAACCGCGTCGCCCGCCTCAAGGATCACCACGTCGCCCACGGCCAGATCTTCGCTCTTGACCGTGACGATGTGTCCCTCCCGCAGCACCTTGCTGGTGGCGGCGGACATCTGCTGCAGGGCCTCGATGGCCTTTTCAGCCTTGTTCTCCTGGTACACGCCCAGCACCGCGTTGACGATGACCACGAAGAGGATGATGAACACATCCGTAAAGCCCTCGCCGCTGTAGCGCGAAGTCAGGGCGCTGATGATGGCGGCCGCAAGCAGGATCAGGATCATGGGGTCCGCCATCTGGGCGAAGAACTGCTTGACGATCGAATCTTTCTTGGCTTCCTTGAGCTTGTTTTTTCCGTTTGCGGCCAGGCGCTTTGCGGATTCCTCCGCGCTCAGGCCCTCGGGACAGCTGCCGGTCTCGGCGAAGACCGCCTCGAGCTCGCCGTGGAAGGCGTACGTCCGGGGGTATCTCCTCTTCTCCTCTTCGAGCGCCCGCATGTACTCGCCGAAGTCGATCGGCCCGCGGGCGCCCATCATCCTCTCCATGGCGCGGCCCCAGTCCCACAGCTCGATCAGGTGGTAGGCGAGCTCGTCCACGGCGTCCATGGCCGCGTCGACGCACTCGTCGTGCTCGGCGTGCTCCCACACGGGCTGGCCGTCCTCGTCGTCCCCGACCCAGACCTCGCCGTCGAGCGCATGCCTCACGATGTCCCGCATGTCCTCGCAGTGTTCGTCTATCGTCATTTCCTTACCACCGTCCCTATAGGTTTCGTTGCCAGGTCCCGCCATTCCTCCTCGGTCATTCGCCCTCCTCGAGGGGCAGTAATGCGGCCATGTGCCGCGCCCATACACCGCGGAAGGCCGTGATGAACTTGGCGGAGCCGTCGGGCTCGTCGGGGACGTGGCGGCATAGCTCTGTCGGCGCGCAGAACTGTTTCCCGTCGAGGTCAATCATCTGCACCATCCAGCCGTGACAGTCCTTCCGCAAGCACTTCACGTTGTACTCGCTCCCGTCGAACGTCGCGTACAGCTCCTCCCCCGTCCAGCGCACCCCGTCCGCATCGACGGGCAGGCGCACGAGGCCGTGCTTTGCGAGAACCGAGTCGGAAACCGCGTCGAGGTACGTATCGCCGCGAAGCGCATCGACCTCGCGCTCGTGGGCTTCATAGAGCATGTCCCTACACCTGCGACTGATTTTCTCGAAATCGTGCAGCGTCTCGGCGAAGTTCATGATCGGCTCCGTCGCGTTCGTCTCCTCATCCATCCCTATCTCCTTCCGTCAGCCGTTCGTCTTTCCGATGGCGCGGGCGAAGGCCTCGGCGGCCGCGGCGTCGCGCCCGGGCATCACATGCCCGTAGATCCTCATCGTCGTTGCAACGTCGGCGTGGCCGAGGCGCTCCTGCACGGTGCGCGGGTCCATCCCGCCGAGCAGCAGCGTCGTGGCATGCGTGTGGCGCAGCGTGTGGAAGTGCACCCACTTGGGCAGCCCAAGCCCGTCGCACATCTCGCGGAAAGCCTGCGAGACGGCGTGCGGGCTCGCGAGCCTGCCGCGCTCCCAGGTCACGACAGGCCCCTCCGCCCCGCACGAGAGGCCCAGCGCGTCGCACAACGATATGAAAAATGGCAATGTGTGAGTGCCCACACCGCCCGCCGCTCATTTGCCACGAATATGTATAAACGCGGTTTCCCCACACTTATGATCATGAAGATAACGGGGCACCAAACCGAAAAGGCATTTTTAACCTACATCAAAGTAACGGAGGATGAAAACGCCGAGCGAATGATGAAACTATTTGAAGAACAAGAGGCCGCCCGCCAATCTACCAACAAATAACCAAACATCAATAATACATCATGGATAATTTAGAATTAATGAAGCACACCGACACCGCCCGCCGCGAAATAGTGGCGAGCACCTGGGCCGGAGCGATTAGAACCGCCGCCGCGTTCCTTAAAGAATTAGCACACGGGGAGCCCCTGGGGCTGCAATACGTTGAACCCCTTGACGTGAACCAGGAAGAAAAACCGCCCTTTGTGCAAGGTACCGAGTTAGACGATAAAAGCTGCAATACTCTGCGCGTCACTATTAAATCACTTGACACCGCCCCGCTCGAGAACTGCGCCCGGTATGAGTTGCAATTTACCCGTTACACCCTCGACGAAGCCAGGCTTAAAAATGCTGCCCGCCGCTAACGTCGCGGGACAGCCCAACGACCGACACCCCGCCCCGCCCTGGGACGGGGTTTATTTTTTCTTTAATTACGAGAATAAAATATTTTTTTATTGATAAATAATTAAATATCAAAGTGTTGCATCAAATAAAAGCAAAATATGGCATTTTGAGATTTTAAGATTTTGTGAAACGAGAAGAAATTATATATTCTTTTGCAGTTGCAAGTGGAGCATTATTGTTGTAAACTCCCGCCGGGAGTGAGTTGGTTGGGCCCTATCGTCGAATGACGCGGGGAGGGCATTTATTATTAACGGCTCACGCCTATGCCTTACACTTGCCAAACGGGAACCCGAAAGAGCCTCCAGGGGCAGCCCGTCAAAACAATATGGTTAACACCATTAAAGACCTTTTGCGCGATGAGCGCGCCAATGTGAATGTAGTAGTATCGCTGGCCGACCTGCGAGAGTTAGTAAACGAACTTGTGGAGAATAGAACCGCCACGGCTCCTGCTCCCGTCGAGGTGGAACAATCCAGGGAGTTAATGACCCGTGACGAAGTTTGCGAGTACCTGGGAGTGACGAAGCCCACCTTGCACCGCTGGAATAAGTTGGGATACCTCACTTGTATTAAAGTAGGTAGCAAAGTACGTTACCGCCGCGAGGATATTGAGGCATTTTCTGTAAAGTAAAGAGCAACCCCGACGGGCTGCCCCCTATAAGTTAATGACCACCAAAAGACCGACGCAAAGTTACTAAATCTTTGCGAGTTAGAGGGCCGCTCCAGGGAAAAACTTTTTAGTTATGACATATCAATTTTATCATTTCCCCGTCGCTATCCTTGCCAAAGGAATCACCGAAGAAAGCCTTATCAAGATACTAAGGTTTGCCATCGGCTCATATTTGGAGGAATACCAGGCAACAATTAACGAGGCCCGCGACGATTTAGGCTTTAGTGGAGGGGATGAAGAGAGGTGTAGGGCGGTTTTTGAGCACTACAAGAATACCCGGACAAAGACCTCAATAAGCCGTGAAACATATTGGGAATGGCGTAATAATATCGAGAATGAGAGCGACAACGCAAAACTGTTATTACTCGCTCATTTGGCCGTGAAGTCGATAGTGGGACCAAAGAAGTACGCAATTACCAATTACGATTTTCTGCTTGCAAGAATGGCGGGCGATAGTGTGCCCAGGTACAAAACCCACAAGGGCGAAAAGGTGCTCATACTCCCGCCACACATCAAGCCCATAAATACCCGGCGAAAACTTGAACAATTGCGCGACGATTTAGGGCGTTACCATGTGGCCACCTGGGGGCAGCAGGGGCTAAGAGGTTTTGCTATTTCAACCAAATTAACGGAGGTGGAACTTGCCCACATGATAGCGACCAACGGGGAAAAGCCAAAGGCACAACGCCGTAAAGAGAGAAAAGAGTTGGTAAAAGCCAAACTCAAAGAATTGCAGGGGCTAAGTGACTGACTTTGTAAAGCAACGCATTATTTAAGGTGTACATTTCGGTGTACATCTTATTTTTTTGCCGTACATCGAAATGTGCATCATGCGTACATCATGCGTACATCATGCGTACACCTTAAAAAGCGATACATCGAAACGTACACCGCCGCGTACACCTTAAACAACCCTTACAATACTACAAACCTTAATATATAATCCAATACAATGCTGGTACAAGGGCTCTATAAGAGCCCTTACATTTTCGTGCCAAAAATGGCACTTTGTGGCGAATGATCGCCACGCGGCATGATGCAGAGTTTTTACTAAAAATTGCCACCCCTGGGCTCGCGTAACGCTCATGTGCCCGCTAATGAGGGGAAGATGTTTAACGGCTGCGCCGTTGTGTTTGGTGGAGGTGCCGGGGGAGGTGGAGCAACCCAGGAACCAGGGCCGCGATGCGGTGCAGAACTCACGGCCGCGAGATAGTGCCAAAATTTGGCACACATGGCACCAGGGGAACCGCCACGGGCTTTTTATCGTCGCGGTGTATAGTTGTGCCACCTGTAACAAAAACGGCCTCAAATGCCACATTCTTGAACCCAGGACCGGGGCGAGATTTCAGCAAAACCGCGCCGCCCTCAATTTTTGCGTTACCTTTGCAGTTGTAAAGAACAATCAAGAACAATTAAAACAACATCAATAACAATGGCTTTTCAAAAAGGACAAAGCGGGAACCCTCACGGCCGCCCCAGGGGATCGCGGGACAAGTTAAAGGGGGCATTACTCGACCAGCTGCGGGCCGTGCTTGATAAGAACCTGCCCCGCCTGGGTGCAGACCTGGACGAATTAAAACCCCTTGACCGGGTTAAAGCGGTTACAAACCTGCTGGCGTTTGTGCTACCAAAAGTCACACTTGACGAATACATGGAAGCAGAGGCCGAGGCACTGGGCCGTTTGCTCGACACCGCGAGCGATGAGGCGATAACCAGGATCGCCGCCAAAGTGGACGATATAAACCGCCGCCGGGATGAATGACCGCGAGAAGTTAAAGGCCATGATAAAACCCCGCTCCCATGACCGGGGAAGCTGGTTTATTGCTCATTTTAGGCCGTGCCGCGATAGTGACACCTGGCACCCGGTATTTGCCGAGTTTATGGATTTGCGTCACCGCCTCAAGGCCGATTTTTACCCGTGCAAGTATTTCGAATATTGCTTATTAGATGATTTCGTTTGGGCCGAGTGTTTGCCGTTCAAAGAGTGTCCGGGTTGGGAAAAGTGGAAAAACTGCCCCAATGAATTAAAGTGTATCAAGGTTGGAGGCGGGGAGGATGATTGCAAGCCAATAACCTACGGGCAATTCCTGGACGATGCTGGGCCGATCGCCGAGGCGAACCGCGCCGCCTGGCGTGACTTCATCAACCGCCACCTCCTCGACAAAACCGACTTAACCAGGGCCACCGATGAGATGCAACCAGGAATAGACTAC
>ONPY01000026.1 GCA_900319835.1 uncultured Eubacteriales bacterium
GAGGCCACCTGGCCGGCGGTGTTGATGATGCAGCCGTAGTCCCTGCCGTCGACTACGGTGGTGAGCACCTCCACGCCGTAGGAGAACTTGGAGAAGACCTTGTTGTCCACGTTGTCTACAGAGAAGGCGGCCGGGGCCGGGGCGGCAAACTCCACCACGGCGGGCTTGGGGGCAAGCTCGTCGGCGATGGCCTGGGCCAGGGCCTCCAACTGCTCCATCTGATTGTCGGCCAGGGCGGACTTGAGGGTGATCTTGTCGCCGATGAATTCCAAGCCCTTGAGACCCGCAAGCAGATCGGCCATGACCTTGCCGCTGGTGGGGGCCCAGGAGCCGTTTTCGATCAGGGCCACCTTGCGGTTCTGGAGATTGTGGGCGGCGATGTCGTGCAGCAGATTTTCCATGGTGACAAACACGCCGGCGTTGTAGGTGGTGGCGGCAAAGACCAGGTGGCTGCAGCGGAAGGCGTCGGAGACGATGTAGCTGGCGGGGGTGACGGAGGTGTCGTGCATGCGCACCTTCACGCCCTTTTCCACCAGCTTTGCGGCCAGGATGTTGGCGGCGTTCTCGGTGTGGCCGTAGACGGAGGCGTAGGCCAGCATCACGCTGTTCTCCTCGGGGGTGTAGCTCGACCAGAGCAGGTACTTTTCCAGGAAGTCGCCGAAGTGGCTGCGCCAGACAAAGCCGTGCAGCGGGCAGACCAGGGCGATGTCGAGCTTGGCGGCCTTCTTCAGCACGGCCTGCACCTGGGGGCCGTATTTGCCCACAATGTTGGTGTAGTAGCGGCGGGCCTCATCCAGGCACTCACCGAAGAAATCGACCTCATCGTTGAAGAGCCTGCCGTTGAGCGCGCCGAAGGAGCCGAAGGCGTCGGCGGTGAAGAGGATCTTGTCGGTCAGATCGTAGGTCATCATAACCTCGGGCCAGTGGACCATGGGGGCCATGACGAAGGTGAAGCTGTGGCGGCCGGAGGAGAAGGTGTCGCCCTCCTTGACCAGCATCACGCGGCCGGTGAGATCCAGGGGGAAGAACTGCTGAATCATGGTCTGGATCTTGGCGTTGCAGATGACCGTTGCCTCGGGGTAACGGCTCAGCACCAGCTCCAGGGTGGCGGCGTGGTCGGGCTCCATGTGGTGCACCACCACGTAGTCCAGCTTCCGCCCGCCCAGCTCGTGGGCCAGGTTTTCCAGAAACACGCCGTAGACGGCCTTATCCACGGTGTCGAAGAGCACGGTCTTCTCGTCCAGCAGCAGGTAGGAGTTGTAGGAGACGCCGTCGGGCACGCCGTATACGCCCTCAAAGAAGGGGAGCCGTCTGTCGTCGGCACCGACCCAGATCAGGTCGTCCTGAACTTTTCTTGTGCAGTACATAGTGTGTTCTCCTTTGTGTGAAAGGTAAGGTTTTGCCCTTCTATTATAGGGGCTGGCCGCCTTTCTGGCAAGCGGGAATTTTCAAAAGGAAAAGCGCCCGGAGGGGCGCTTTTCCTGAGTCAGTCTTTTTTCAGCAGGAAGCTCTTGCCGTAGCCGTAGGGGTTGCCGCAGCGGTCGGCGCGGACATATTCCGCCAGCCCCGGCCGGTCCGTGACCACCAGACCCGCCAGCCTGTCGATACCGCAGTCCAGCAGCGCCGGGCACATGGGCACCGAGGGACCCGTCAGCACCGTGATCGCGTGTTGGCACAGCTCCAGCAGGTGGGGCAGGGTCTTGTTGATGAGGCTGCTGCCGGTGATGAGCACAAGGTCACACTGCGGCAGAATCCAGTCGCAGGCGGCATCCGGGTAGTCTCCCTCCTGGGGCGCGCGCTCAAGGACATAGACCGCCTTTGCCGCATCCCGCAGGCCGGGAGGGCCGTGCATGTGACCGATGATGCCCACCGTCCGGCCTCTCAGATCAATGCCCTCGGTGTAGTACTTTTCAAAGGACAGGTATGTCCCCAGCGCCTCCATGCGCGCGGGCGTGTTGTAAAAGGCGTTTGCCGCCGCAAGGCCGAAAGCCGCCTCCTCCAGATTCCAGGAGGCTGTGGCCTTCGCCGCCTCACGCAGCGGCAGACCCAGCAGACCATCCGGGTACATCGGCGCGATGGTGCTGCCCGGGGTGTCCATGCCAAGACCAAGACTGTCCGCGGTCTCCACCATGCTCCAGCGTGCCCCGGCGGTGAGCGCCGTGATGGGCGTGTCGCCCGTCACCCCAGCGGCCAGCGCCTCATAGAGGGCAAAGAAATCAGGCTTCATTGCGCGTAGCCCTCAGCTCGATCATCTGTCCGGCGATGGAGATGGCGATTTCCGCCGGGGTCTCCGCCTTGATGGAGAGCCCAATGGGGGTGGTGACGCGGGCAAAGTCCTCGTCGGTAAAGCCGTACTCCTCCCGCAGGCGCTGGAATACGCCCGCCTTCTTGTGTTTGGAGCCGATGACCCCGATGTAGCAGGCGGGGGTTTTGAGCATCTGGGCCTGCACCACCGCGTCAAAGGCGTGGCCGCGCGTCATGACGCAGGCGTAATCCTCGGCCCCCACGGTGATGAAGTCCGAGATGCGGGTAAAGTCGATGAGCAGGACCTCCTCCGCGGTGGGGAAGAGCTCCTTTCGCGCAAACTCGGGCCGGTCATCCAGCGCCACGCAGCGGAAGCCCACATGGCTCAAAACCGGCACCAGCTCCTGGGCCACATGGCCGCAGCCGAAGACGTAGACCCGGCCGGAGGAGTTGATCTGCTCGACGTAGAGGTCACGGCCCTCCTTTACCAGACGCTTCGGGTGGCGGCTGAGCTCGCCCCTGAGCCAGTCGGGCGCGTCCACAAACAGGCTGCCGCAGCTTCTGGTGCAGAGGCCGAGCCGACCCTCATCCCCGATGTCGGAGAGCAGCCACAGGTCCTCACCCTTGGAAAACAGCTCCTCGGCCTTCGCGCAAAGGGCCAGGGTCTCCTCGTCCCCGGCGGGGAGAAAACGGAAATAGACCTGCACGGCGCCGCCGCAGATCATGCCGAGGTTCTGCACGTCGTCCTTTGTCAGGGAAAAGTCCTGCTGGCCGGAGCGTTTTTCTTTCAGCATCCTGGCCGCGATCTGCTCGGAGCGGTACTCCACCGCGCCGCCGCCGATGGTGCCGCAGACGCGGCCCGTGTCCGCGATCAGCATCCGGGCGCCGGCCCCTCGCGGGGTCGCGCCGGAGGAGGCGATGACCGTGACCAGCACCAGGTCCTTGCCCTCCGAGAGCAGGGACGCGATCTGGCGAAACATGTTTCTCATGGAAAGACCTCCTGAACATAAGAATGGGAACAGCGCGGGGTCAGAGGATCCCGTCAAAGTATTGATCAAAGCGCTCGGCCGCGGTTTTGCGCAGATCGTTTTCAAAGCGATGGAAGGCTTCGATGAGGCGGCGGCCGTCCTCTGTCAGGCGGCTCTGCCCGCCGCCGGCCCCGCCCTGGCTGCGTTCGATGAGCGTGCGGCTGAACTGGGACTCCATGGTGCGGATGATGTTCCAGCCCGTGGAGTAGGAGATCTGCATGCGCTGGCAGGCGGTGCGGACGGAGTGGGTCTCGTCCACCAGGCCCAGCAGCATGGCGATCTTGCTGTCAAAGAAGGGGACCTCCTTGGCAAGCGCCACGCTCACCGTGGGGCGGATGAGCTGCTGATTGTGATAGCTCAGCAGCACGCGGTAGTCCTCCGGCGTGTCCGCGTCGTGGAGGATGCCCGCGTCTTCCACCTCGATCCGGGCCATGGCCTCGCCGCAGCGGGAGATGGCGCCCCGGAGCCCGCCCTCGCCGGAATCGGAAAGCAGGGCGCCGACCAGAGAAGAGTCGATCAGGATCGGGTGCCCGTCCTTCCCCTCGCAGACCGGACAGGCCAGCTTTGCGCCGGAATCCAGGAGACTGCGCACCGTGGCGGAGGTAAACAGCGGGATGTCCACCGGGGTAAAGAGGATGCGGTCACACTTGTCCTTCAGATAGCTCAGTCCGATCTTGGCCGAGTCGAACATCTGGCTGTGCGCGTAGTTCTCGTTGCGCAGAAACACCAGCCCGAGACCCGCCAGATGCCGCTCCAGCTGGGTGGCGTTGTAGCCCGTGACCATGACGATCCGCTCTGCCCCGGCCTGCTGCAGCGTGGCCACCACGCGCTGGGCGATGGAGATGGAGCCGATGTTGAGCATGGGCTTGAAGTCCCCCATCCGGGAGGACATCCCCGCCGCCACGATGACTGCACCTGTCTGCATCTTTCACCCTCCTGTCAAAAGCGAATGGTATAAAACCCCATGCACGTGGGGGCTTGCACATCCGTTTCGCTTGTCCCGACAGGGACGAGAAACGGGCGCCTGCATCAAATATTGCCTGTGAAAGCGGAGGTTTCACAGGCAATATCATACACCCGCGCGGGGCCTTTGTAAACCACCGGCCGGACAGGAAAAAGCGGACGTTTACCCGCGGTGCTTTTTCAGCAGGGCGGCGGTGTTGCGCTCCCAGAACACGCCGTCGGCGTAGCCCTGGATGCGCTTTTCGGTCTCCGCCAGCGCCAGGCGTTTTTCCGCCCAGGCACAGTAGGCCGCCTCGCGCTCGATGCCCACGTAGTGCCGCCCGAGCTTTTTGGCGGTCACGGCGGAGGAGCCGGAGCCCAGGAAGGGGTCCAGCACGATGTCCCCGGGGTCGGTGCTCGCCAGGATGAGCTTTGCCATCAGCTTCTCCGGCTTCTGCGCGGGGTGGGGCGTGTTCTCCGGCATGGACCAGAAGGGGACGGAGATGTCGTCCCAGAAGTTGGAGGGGTAGCTGTTGCGGAAGCGGCCTTCGGCGCTCTCCTCCCAGTCCTTGGGCTGCCCGCACTCACGGTAGGGGGCCAGCACCCGCCGCCGCTGCATGACGGCCTCCGGGTGAAAACAGTAGTCGGCCGACACGGTGGCAAACCAGATGTCCTCCAGGACGTTTTTCCAGTTGCGCCGGGCGCCCCGGCCCTTCTCCCGCTGCCAGGTGATGCGGTTTTGCACCCGCAGGCGTCGGGCGAGAATCGGCCCGATGACCAGACTGCTGCGCCAGTCGCAGCAGACGTAGACGGAGCCCGTCTCCTTCAAACAGGGCAGCGCGGCGTCAAGCCAGGATTCGGTATAGGCGGCGTATTCCGTCTCGCCCATGCGGGAAAAGCGGCTGCCGTTGTAGTTTTTGGTGAGGTTGTAGGGGGGATCGACGATCAGCAGATCCGCAAAGCCCCGCGGTAGCAGCTTCAACAGCTCCAGACTGTCGCCCAGCAGGATCCTGTCCAGCGCCTCGTCCCGGGCCAGGGGCCCCGCGGGGCGCAGACAGCGGGCCAGAAGATCCCGGCTCTCCTCCTCGGTCAGCTCCAGACTCCGGTTGTTTGCAGCTTTCATGCGCTCCCTCCTTTCCAAAGCCACTCTATCATAAAGCGGGGAGCGCGTCAATTCAAGGCTCCTTAGCGGCTTGCCAAAGAAAAACGCCAAGCCGTTGGAGAACAGAACCGCAGGGGAGCTCGAGGGGAAGATTCCCCCAGCGGGGGAAATGTCAGCGAAACTGACAAAAGGGGCGAGGATCAAGGCCCGCCTCGAATACAATAACCGCCGTCTGAAAAGCATGTTATTACAGGCTTTTCAGATAATGGCATTTTGCGGCGAGCAAAATGCTCGGCGGATGACGCGGCAGCATCACAGAAATGTGCTGTTGCCGCGGAATTGGACAAATTATGACCGGCATAGAGTAGGGCAGGGAGGGTGATGTGCGATGATGAGCTGTTTTTCCGAACTGCGGTATAAGGAAGTGATCGACATCCACACGGGCTACCGCCTGGGCTATGTGTGCGATCTGGAGTTTGACGACAGGGAGGGGTGTCTGGCCTCTCTGGTGACGCCGGGCCGACCCCGCTTTTTCGGGCTGCTCGGCCGGGAGGACGACTATATCCTGCCCTGGAGCAGCATCGTCCGCGTGGGGACGGACATCGTGCTGGTGGAGGTGAAGGGGGAGTTTGCGCGCCGAAAGCGCCAGACCCATTTCTTTTAACTGTTGGCAAAGGCGGCCGGATGCGGTATAATATACCATTATACGAAATCCAAACCCGGGAGGAAGAGGCCGCCATGAGGAAACTGCTTGTTCTGCTGCTGGCGCTGCTGCTGGCGCTGTCCGCCGCAGCCTGCGGAAAGGAAGAGGAGCTGGAGCCCTGGACCATGCCCGAGGTGGACACCAGGCCCACCCCCGTGCGAACCCCCGTACCCACCTTCGGCGGCGGCAATCCCGAGAGCTTCGTGTGGAATGAAGTGGAGTTTCTCAACATGGCGCTGCCCGGGGCCGACCCCGCGAGCATCCAGGAGAAGCACACTCACAGGCAGGCCCTGGCGCTGTTCCCGTACAACTTCCTGCCCGCGTCCATCTTTGGCGAGAGCTACTCGAAGTACGAAAAGCTCACCCTGAAGAAGACCGAGCACGAGGTGATGCTGGATGAGGCGGGGCAGCTTGCCGAGCACGCGTATGTAGAGTTTGTCTATCTGCCCAAGAGCGGCAAGGCGGACGAGGGGCTCTATGTTCAGGCGGAGCTCTGCTCCTATGACGCGGCCCGCGAGATCTACGGCGGGACCTATCCCCACCTGATTTTGCCGGAGGAGACCCGGCTGCGGCGCTCGGTCTACTACCTGCGGGAGTTTGTTCTGCTCCGGGTGGGCGAGCAGCGGGCCGCCCAGTTCATGCGCCTGACCCCCGCCTCCTACTTCAACGATGCCCGCGCCGCCATGTCCGCCGCGGAGGAAAACGGGGAGATATACATCCCCGCCCGCCAGGTGTTCCTGACCGTGACCTGCGGCGTGCAGATGAGCGACGAGGCGTTCACCGCCGCGGTCTGCGATCTGCTGACCTTCTCCGACGGCAGCGAGATCGTGACCCCGGAGCCCAGCCGCCTGCCGGTGTTCGGTGAAAAGGGAGCGGCGTAGCTTCGTTTCAAAGGCCTTGGCCTTTGAAACGAGTTTTGCACCCCGCTGCGCGCACTCGCTTGCGCTCGCACACTTGCGGGGCGAGATGTGTTTTTTGCGAGGTACACGCCCTCGCAAAAAACAGATTGGAATTCTTTCGCTGGCGCGAAAAAAGAGGTATTTATGCAGCAGACTGAAACGAAAAGAGAACGGGCGATTCTGGCGGGGCTCTCCGCCTCCAGCATGGACGAGCACGAGCGCTCCACCGATGTGTCCATGGAGGAGCTGGCCGCCCTGGTGGAGACCGCCGGGGGCGAGACCGTGGCCATGCTGGTCCAGACCCGCCCCAGTCCCGACCCCAGGAGCTTCATCGGCGACGGCAAGGTACAGGAGATGAAGGAGCTCATCGAACACCACGAGTGTGATCTCGCGGTCTTTGACAATGAGCTCTCACCCTCCCAGATGCGGGTCTTGTCCGAGGAGTTGGGCGTCAAGGTGCTGGACCGCTCCGGCCTGATCCTGGACATCTTTGCCCAGCGGGCGCGGACAAGAGAGGGCCAGCTGCAGGTGGAGCTTGCGCAGTACAAGTACCTGCTGCCCAGGCTCACCGGCATGTGGACGCACCTGGTGCGGCAGACCGCCTCCGGCGGCTCCTCGCCCATCGGCACGCGCGGCCCCGGCGAGACCCAGCTGGAGACCGACCGCCGCCACATCCGCCGCAAGATCCAGAAGCTGGAGGAGGAGCTGGCCCAGGTGCGCAAGGTGCGCTCCACCCAGCGCCGCCGCCGGGAGAAGAACGACATGCCCGTCGTGGCTCTGGTGGGCTACACCAACGCGGGCAAATCCACGCTTTTAAACTGCCTGACGGGCTCGGACATCCCGGCAAACGACCGGCTTTTTGACACACTCGACACCACCACCCGCCGCCTGCAGGTGGACGAACTGACCGAGGTCCTGCTGTCCGACACGGTGGGTTTTATCCGCAAGCTCCCCACCCATCTGATCGAGGCCTTCAAGGCCACGCTGGAGGAGCTGCAGTACGCAGACGTGCTGCTGCACGTCATCGACATCTCCAGCCCCGAGTGGGTGGAGCAGGCCCGCGTGGTGGACGAGCTGATCGTCCAGCTCGGGGCGGAGCAGACCCCCTGCATCCGGGTCTACAACAAGTGCGACCGGTATTTCGGCATCCTGCCGCGGGGCGAGGATACGGTCTGCATCTCCGCCAAAAGCGGCGAGGGCGCGGCGGAGCTCATGGAGAAGCTCTCCCATATGCTGGACCGGGGCAAGCGCCGGGTACACCTGAAGATCCCCTATGCCGCGGCGGGGGTGCTGGACAGCCTGAACCGGGAGGGCGCGGTACTCAGCACCGCGTACACCGACGAGGGCATCGAGGCGGAGGCCATCGTGCCGCCGGAGCTCTTCGGCCGCATCAAGGTCTATATTCCGGGCTACACGGAACCGAAAGAGGACTGGGAGACATGAGCGAATATCTCATACCCGCCGGCGCGGGGGAGGCGGAGTTCACCGAAAAGCGCTCCCGCTTTCTCGGCCACGTCCGCATGGTCGAGACCGAGGAAGAGGCCCGCGACTTCATCAACGAGATGAAGAAAAAATACTATGACGCACGGCACAACTGCTGGTGCTACTCGATCCAGGGCGGGCCCGAGCGCTACAGCGACGACGGTGAGCCCCAGGGCAGCGCGGGCATCCCGATGCTGGAGGTGCTGCGCCGCCGCGGCGTGACGAACGCGGTCTGTGTGGTGACGCGGTATTTCGGCGGTGTGCTGCTGGGCACCGGGGGGCTGCTGCGCGCCTACACCAAAAGCACGGCCGACGCGCTGGACGCGGCGGGGCTTGCCGCGGTGCGCGCCTGGTCCGAGGCGGAGCTGGATTGCACCTACGGCCAGCTCGAAAGGCTCAAAACCGAGATCCTGAGCTTCGGGGCGCTGATCGCGGATGTGGAGTACGGCGCCGACGTGAGAGTACATGTGCTTGCGGCAAAGGAACAGACGCAGGCGCTGGCGGAGCGGCTTTTCGATCTGAGCGCCGGGAGCATCGTTTTGAAGGTCACGGGCGAAAGCTTCCGCGCCGTCAGAATCTGACAGAACTTGCCATTTCTCTGCTTCTATGGTAAACTTCCCCATATAGCGAATCGTCAGGATTCGAGGAACAGGAGAGACGATCATGAAAAAGAGTATCTTTTTGCTGCTGGCCCTGTCCATGCTTTTGACCTTGTGCGCCTGTGGGGGCAGTTCAGAACCTGCAGCACCGGCCGCGGAACCCGCTCCCGCTGCCGCACCGGAGAAGGAGGCTGCTCCAGCCGCGCAGCCGGAGAGTGAAGCAGCACCCGCGGAGGAAACGGCGCAGATTGACGGGATTCTGGAGGAAGCCCGCATCGCCATCGAGAACGAGGATATCGATCGGGTCCTTGAACTGCTGAATCCTCTGGTGGCAGCCGGCGATCCCCGGGCAAAACACCTGATGGGCAGGCTGTATGTGAAGCTCTGGAATCCCGAGGAGGGCCTGCCGCTGCTGGAGGAGGCCGCCGAAGCCGGTGTCGGCGAGGCATATGTGGATATGGGCCGTGCGTTTGAGAATGGCCTGGAAGGGGAACCGGACTACGAACAGGCTGAGGAGTACTACGCCAAGGCTGCCGAAGCCGGCGTCATGTCCGCCTGTTACCGGCTCGGCGCGATGTACAACAGCCAGCGCCAGAACGGACTGCATGATTTTGCCGCCTCGGAGCGTTGGTTCCTTCTGGGCGCTGAGCAGGAAGATCCCGACTGCCTGTACGGCCTGGGCAGGCTGTACGCCTACGGCGACGCGTGGCAGGAAAACTACGGGCGTGATGCGGAAAAAGCGGTCTACTATCTGCAGAAGGCCGGCGAAAGGGGCGATGCGCTGAATATCCTGGGCGAGCTCTATGAGCACGGCGCGATCAGCAACGACTGGTCCTCTGCGGAGGACGGCAGTCTGACCGCCGAGACCACACTGGAGGCAGACCCGGTCAAAGCCCTGGACTATTACAGACGTGCACTGGAATGCGAGAGTCCCTCGGAGATTGCGCTCATCAACCTGGTCAGTCTGGGCAAGGAGCTCCAGGAGGGCAGAGGGTTGGAAATGAATGTAGAGTTGGCCGAGGAGGCATTCCGCATTGCGGCTGAGCACGGCAGCGAGGAAGCGCAGCAGCTTCTGCAGAGTGTGGCCTGAAAAGCGCCGCGGAAAAGAAAAACTTTTTTGAAAAAAATAAAGGGAAAACCGATTTCACGTCGTATAAAGAGTAAGGGAAGCCTTTCTTCCCTTACTCTTTTTTCGCGGGGGTGATCACATGTCCTGTCCGAGAGAAGAACGCGAGAAGCTGGAGCGTCTGATCGTCGGCTCATACGGCGTGCGCGCGGAGGACACGCGCGGGCGTCTCGTCCCGGAGCCGGAATGCAAGATCCGCACCTGCTTCCAGCGGGATGTGGACCGCATCACCCACTCCAAGTCCTTCCGCCGCCTGAAACATAAGACCCAGGTTTTCCTCCGGCCGGAGGGGGACCACTACCGCACCCGCCTGACCCACACCCTGGAGGTCACGCGCCTGGCCAGAACCGTGGCGCGGGCCCTGCGGCTCAACGAGGATCTGGCGGAGGCCATCGGCCTGGGCCACGATCTGGGCCACACGCCCTTCGGCCACGCGGGGGAGCGGGCGCTCAATGCCATCTATCCCGGCGGCTTCAAGCACTATGAGCAGAGTCTCAGGGTGGTGGACGTGCTGGAGAAGGAGGGCGAGGGGCTCAACCTCTGCTATGAGACCAGGATGGGCATCCTCAACCATACCCACGGCGCCCCGGACGACACCCGGGAGGCCACCGCGGTGCGGCTCTGCGACCGCATCGCCTACATCAACCACGACCTGGACGACTCCATCCGGGCCGGCATCGTCAGGGCCGACTCCGTGCCGGAGTTGATCCGCACCCGCTGCGGGGACCGCAACGCCGCCCGCATCAACTCCCTCATCACCGATCTGATCGCCAACAGCGGCGACGGGGTGCTGCGCATGTCGCCCGAGATGCAGGAGGCTTTTGACTTCTTCCACCGCTACATGTTCTCCGACGTCTACACCAACCCCGTCGCCAAGAGCGAGGAGGACAAGGTGCAGGGCATTCTGGAGAAGCTGTACGACTACTATGTCAAAAACCCGGAGCGTATGCCCCGGGAGATCCAGGCTATCGCCGACCGTGAGGGGCGCGAGCGCGCCGCGGTGGACTATATCTCCGGCATGACCGACGGCTACGCCATGGAGAAATTCGGGGAGATCTACATACCGTTTGCCTGGACCGTGAAATAAGGGTGGAGTTTGGAGCGTGAAATGTGGAGTGAAGGAGTCCGCTTCGCGGACAGATTCAAATTGTGCCGAAGGCACACCACAACTCCACACTCCACACTGAAAGAAGGTGAGAGACCGTGGCCTTTCCCGAAAAGTTCATACAGGAGCTCATCGACCGCTCGGACATCGTGGACGTGGTGTCGGGCTATGTGCGGCTGACCAAGCGCAGCGGAGCCAATCAGTTCGGCCTCTGTCCCTTCCACAGTGAGAAGACGCCCTCCTTCTCCGTCTCGCCGGACAAGCAGATCTACCACTGCTTCGGCTGCGGCAAGGGCGGCGGCGTCATCAGCTTCATCATGGAGATCGAAAACCTCTCCTACCCGGAGGCGGTGGCCTTCCTCGCCAAGCGCGCCGGGATGCAGATGCCCGAGGAGACCGACAGCTTTGAAAGCCGCAAGCGCGCGAGGATGCTGGCGGTCAACAAGGACGCGGCCCGCTGGTTTTACGCCCAGCTCTCCACGCCGGCGGGCGAGCCGGCCAGGGCCTACATCGCCAAACGCCGCATCTCGGGGGCCATGGTGAAAAACTTCGGTCTCGGCGCGGCGCCCGACTCCTGGGACGGCCTGCGCAACGCCATGCGCGAAAAAGGCTACTCCGACCAGGAACTCTTTGACGCGGGGCTTGTCAAGCGCGGGAAAAAGGGCGGCTTTTACGACGCGTTCCGCAACCGCCTGATGTTCCCGGTCATCGACGTGCGCGGCAACGTCATCGGCTTTTCCGGGCGCATCCTGGGGGATGGAGAGCCCAAATATCTCAACAGCCCCGAGACCCTGGTTTTCAACAAGAGCCGGAACCTTTTCGCCCTGAATCTGGCTAAAAAATCAAAAAACGGATATATCATCTTATCAGAGGGAAACATAGACGTGGTCTCCCTGCACCAGGCGGGCTTCGATTCGGCGGTGGCCTCTCTCGGCACTTCGCTGACGCCGGAGCAGGCCCGGCTCATCTCCCGCTATACCGGCGAGGTCATCATCGCCTACGACAGCGATGGCGCGGGCGTCAAGGCCTCCCAGCGGGCCATCGGCATCCTCGAAAAGCTGGACATCAAGGTGCGCATCCTGCGCATGAGCGGGTCCAAGGACCCGGACGAGTTCATCCAGAAGAAGGGACCCGAGGCCTTCCGCAAACTGATCGAGGATTCGGAGAACCAAGTCGACTATCAGCTCACCGCGATCCGGAGCAAGTATGATCTCTCGGTGGACGAGCAGAAGGTGGACTTCATCCGGGAGGCGAGCGACTTGCTTGCCAAAATGCCGGACGCGGTGCGGCGGCAGGTCTACGCCATGCGCGTGGCCGAGACCGCAGGGCTCAAGGGTGAGGTGGTGGCCGAGGATGTGGAGCGCCGCCACAGGCGCCTGGTCCGCAGTACGCAGAGAAGTGAGCAGCGGGAGCAGACCCGGCCGGAGAAGCTGATGCAGCCGGTGGCCCGTCAGCTGCGCTACGAGGATCCGGAATCCGCCGCAGCGGAGGAGGGACTGATCCGTCTGCTGTACCTGGAGCCGGCCCTGATAAAAAGCGAGAATCTGCCGCTGGTGTCGGACTTCTCGGCCCCGGCGCTGGGGAAGATCTACGAGATCCTCTGCGCGAGACTGAGAAAGGGCGACGCGGTCAGCGCGGACATGCTCTCCGGGGAGTTGACGGGGGACGAGATGAGCCTGCTCATCTCCCTGCTGCAGAAGCCGGAGAATCTCAGCCGCAGTAAACAGAGCGCGGCGGACTACATAGCAAAAATACGGGAAAGAAAAGAGCGCAGAGCAGGCGGCACCGACTTGCGGGCCCTGTCCGAGCAGCTGCGTAAAACGAAAGGATATGAGGGATAAATGATGGCAGAAGACAATGTCTACACCGAACAGGAACTGAGCAAGATGGCAGATGAGCTGCTCTCCGCCGCCGGAGAGACCGAACTGATCCCCGAGCCGCCCAAGACGAAAAAGAGCTCCCGCAAAAAGGAAGCCCAGGCCGAGGACACCCATGCCAAGACCCCGGAGGAGCGGCTGAACGAGCTGCTGGAAAAGGGCAAGAAGGCCGGCAAGCTCTCCGCCAAAGAGCTGGAGGTGCTGGAGGAACTGAATCTCGACGGCGAGGCCGTGGACAAATTCTATGAGACCCTGGAGAAAAACGGCATCGACATCGACGTGGGCAGCGACGATCTTCTGCCGCCCCTGGACGAGGCCATGCCCGAGGCCGAGGACCTGGCCGAGATCGAGGAGGTCACCGACACCGATCTCACCGACACCGAAAGTCTCATGGACTCCTTCTCCACCGACGACCCCGTGCGCATGTATCTCAAGGAGATCGGCAAGGTGCCTCTGCTGACTCCGGAGGAGGAAATCGAACTGGCCAAGCAGATGTCCGAAGGGAACGAGAACGCCAAGCACCGCATGACCGAGGCAAACCTCAGACTTGTGGTCTCCATCGCCAAGCGCTATGTGGGCCGCGGCATGCTGTTCCTGGACCTGATCCAGGAGGGCAATCTGGGTCTGATCAAGGCGGTTGAAAAGTTCGACTACACCAAGGGCTACAAGTTCTCCACCTACGCTACCTGGTGGATCCGCCAGGCCATCACCCGCGCCATCGCGGACCAGGCGCGCACCATCCGCATCCCTGTGCACATGGTGGAGACCATCAACAAGACCATCCGCGTCTCCCGCCAGCTTCTGCAGGAGCTGGGCCACGACCCCTCCGCCGAGGAGATCGCCCGGGAGATGGACATGCCCGTCGACAAGGTGCGTGACATCCTCAAGATCGCCCAGGAGCCCGTCAGCCTCGAGACCCCCATCGGCGAGGAGGAGGACTCCCACCTGGGCGACTTCATCCCCGACGAGGACGCGTCCGAGCCCTCTGAGGCCGCCTCCTTCTCCCTGCTGCGCGAGCAGCTGGAGGAGGTGCTGGACACCCTGGCGCCGAGAGAGAAGAAGGTGCTGGAGCTGCGCTTCGGCATCGTGGACGGCCGCACCCGTACCCTGGAGGAAGTGGGCAAGGAGTTCAACGTCACCCGTGAGCGTATCCGCCAGATCGAGGCCAAGGCCCTGCGCAAGCTGCGCCACCCCAGCCGCTCCAAGAAGCTGCGCGATTTCCTGAACTAAACCAGAAAAGCCGGAAGGAACCTTTCGGCTTTTCTTATAAAGGAGTACCATATGAAATACGACTTTACCACCGTCCTCGACCGCTCCGGGCGGGACTGCCTGGCGGCGGACAAGATCCCCTTTGCGGGGCTTTCGGTCGATCCGGGCTTTGACACCATCCCCATGTGGATCGCGGACATGGCCTTTCCCACGGCGCCGGCGATTCTGCGGGCCATGACGGACCGCCTGGCCTTCCCGAATTTCGGCTACTTCCCCCTGTCGGAGGAGTACGTTGACGCCATTCTCTCCTGGCAGCGCCGCCGCAACGGCGTCGAGGGGCTGGAGGCAAAGCACATCGGCTACGAAAACGGCGTGCTGGGCGGCGTCAGCTCCGCCATCCAGGCCTTCACCGCGCCGGGGGACAAGATCCTTGTCCATTCTCCCACCTATGTGGGCTTTACCCACACCCTGGAGGACACGGGCCGGCCCGCCGTCCACTCGCCGCTCCAGCGGGATGAGAGCGGCGTGTGGCGCATGGACTATGCGGACATAGACCGCAAGCTCAAGGAGCATAAAATCCACTTTGCCATCTTCTGCTCCCCGCACAACCCCTGCGGCAGAGTCTGGGAACGCTGGGAGATCGAAAAGGCCATGGAAATCTACGCCGCCAACGACTGCGTGGTGGTCTCCGACGAGATCTGGTCGGACATCATCCTGCCGGGCAATAAGCATATTCCCACCCAGTCCGTGTCCGAGGACGCAAAAATGCGCACCATCGCCTTCTACGCCCCCAGCAAGACCTTCTCCCTGGCGGGCCTTGTCGGGTCCTACCACATCATCTACAACGACTATCTGAGAGACCGGGTGGTTAAGCGCGGGCAGCTCTCGCATTACAACGAGCCGAACGTGCTGTCCATGCACGCGCTCGTCGGCGGCTACCGCGACAGCGAGGACTGGTGCGATGAGATGATCGAAACCGTGGCGGAGAATGTGGACTATGCCTGCTCCTTCATCGATGCAAACTTTCCCGGCGTGCAGGTCTGCCGCCCCCAGGGGACGTACATGCTGTATCTCGACTGCGGCGCCTGGTGCCGGAAACACGGCGTGACCATCCGTGAGCTGCAGGAAAGGGGCGTGCGCTGCGGCGTCGTCTGGCAGAATGGGGAGGACTTCTTCTGGCCCGACTCCATCCGCATGAATCTGGCCCTGCCGAAGTCCCGTCTCGTCGAGGCCCTGGACCGGCTGAAAACATACGCGTTTGTATAAAAACGGCAAGAGGCAGCGCCCTTTGGGCGCTGCCTCTTGCCGTACCGGCTGTATAAAACCGATTACTTGATGCCGTACTTCTTGTTGAACTTGTCAACGCGGCCGCTGGTGTCAACCAGCTTCTGCTTGCCGGTGTAGAAGGGGTGGCACTTGGAGCAGATCTCAACGGTGATGTCCTTCTTGGTGGAGCCGGTCTCGATGACGGCGCCGCAAGCGCACCGGATGGTGGTCTGCTGGTAATTCGGATGGATACCAGACTTCATGGTTTTGTTCTCCTCATCTCAGGCTGCCTTGATTGTGCCGCAAAACGGCATAGTTACAAGACGCAAAATGCATTGTAGCACAGGCCCCATCACTTTGCAAGAAGATTTTCAAAAAACTTTTCCACGGCTTGTCCCGGAGGCTGTCTCATGGTATAATCCTTTTTTAGAAACTCATCGAAAAAGGAGACCGTTTTGGAAAGCATCAGCCAACTTCTGGCCAGGGAGCTGGACCGCCCCCTGAGCCATATCGAAAACGTCATCAAGCTCCTGGACGAGGGAAACACCATTCCCTTCATCGCCCGCTACCGCAAGGAGCTGCACGGTGCCATGGACGACACGTCCCTGCGCACGCTGGAGGAGCGCCTTGGCTACCTGCGCAATCTGCAGGAGCGCAAGGAGGCGGTGAAGAAGTCCATCGCCGAGCAGGAAAAGCTCACCGAGGAGCTGAGCCGGGCCATCGACGAGACCGAGACTCTGGCCGCCCTGGAGGATCTGTACCGCCCCTATAAGCCCAAGCGCCGTACCCGCGCCACCATGGCAAAGGAGAAGGGACTGGAGCCCCTGGCCGAGGCGCTCTTCGCCCAGCCCATGAGCGGGCCTGCCCCGGAGGAACTGGCGAAAGGTTATGTAAACCAAGAAAAGGGCGTCGCGTCTGCGGAGGAGGCCCTGGCCGGCGCCTCGGACATCCTGGCGGAGAAGGTCTCCGACGACGCCGCGATCCGCACCCTGCTGCGGCAGCTGATCTGGGAGCGGGCGCTGCTGAAAAGCGAGGCCGCGAAGGAAGAGGACTCCGTCTATCGCCTGTACTATGATTTCAAACAGGCCCTCTCCCGTCTGCAGGGCCACCAGATCCTGGCCATCAACCGGGGCGAGAAGGAGGAGTATTTGAAGGTCTCGGTGGAGCTGGACCGGGAGCTTGCCCTCCAGCGCCTGCGCCGGGCGGTGATCCGCCCCGGCAGCCCGTACATGGCCTTCGTCCGCGCCGCCTGTGACGACGCCTATGACCGGCTGATCTTTCCCTCCATGGAGCGGGAGACCCGCTCGGCCCTGACCGATTCCGCCGACGAGGGCGCCATCAAAATGTTCGGCCTGAACCTCAAGCCCCTGTTGATGCAGCCGCCCGTCAAGGGCAAGGTCACCATGGGGCTCGACCCCGGCTACCGCAACGGCTGCAAGGTGGCGGTGGTGGACGGCACCGGCAAGGTGCTGGATACCGCCGTGGTCTATCCCACCTTCTCCGAAGCGCGGAAGCAGGAGGCCATCCGCACCCTCTCCGCGCTGGTGAGAAAGCACGGTGTTGAGAACATCGCCATCGGCAACGGCACTGCATCACGGGAGACGGAGCAGATGACCGTGGAGATGATCGAAGGCTTGGGCGGCAGCGTCGCCTACGCCATCGTCAACGAGGCGGGCGCCTCGGTCTACTCAGCCTCGAAGCTCGCCGCGGAGGAGTTTCCCGACTACGACGTGAACCTCCGCTCGGCCGTGTCCATTGCGCGCAGACTCCAGGATCCGCTGGCGGAGCTGGTGAAGATCGACCCCATGGCCATCGGCGTGGGCCAGTACCAGCACGACATGCCTCAGGCCCGCCTGGAGGAGACCTTGAACGGCGTAGTGGAGGACTGCGTCAACGCCGTGGGGGTGGACGTGAACACCGCCTCGCCCTCGCTGCTGCAGCGGGTGTCCGGCCTGAACAAAACGACCGCGAAGAACATCGTGGCCTACCGGGAGGAAAACGGCGTCTTCACCAGCCGCAAGGCCATCAACAAGGTGCCGAAGCTGGGTCCCAAGGCCTTCCAGCAGTGCGCGGGCTTCCTGCGCGTGCCGGAAAGCAAGCAGGTGCTGGACAACACCGCCGTCCACCCGGAGAGCTACGCCGCCGCTGAAAAGCTGCTGGAGCTCTGCGGCTACACGCTTGCGGACGTGAAGGCCGGAAAGCTCACGGAGCTTCCTCTGCGGCTCAAGGCCTACGGCACGGAGAAGGCCGCGGCGGCCTGCGGCGTGGGCGAGCCCACCTTAAACGACATTGCGGCCGAGCTCTTAAAGCCCGGCCGCGACCCCAGGGACGAGCTGCCCCCGGTGCTGCTGCGGAAAGACGTGCTGGAGATCAAGGATCTCAAGCCCGGCATGGTGCTCACGGGCACGGTGCGCAACGTCATCGACTTCGGGGTCTTTGTGGACATCGGCGTCCACCAGGACGGGCTGGTACACGTCTCGCAGATTTCCAACAAGTTTATCCGCCACCCCAGCGAGGTGCTGGCCGTGGGAGACATTGTCAAGGTGGTCGTCCTGGATGTGGATGAGAAGAAGAAACGCATCTCCCTTTCCATCAAACAACTAAAGGAAGGTAACGAGACATGATTGACAGCAGCATTTTTGACCTGGTAAACTATGCCCTGCGCGCGGGCCTCATCGAGGAGAGCGACCGGGTCTGGGCGGAAAATTCTCTGATCGCGGCCCTGGGACTCAACAGCTACACCCGTCCGGCGGGAGAGCCGAAGGAGCGGGAGCTGGAGGAAATCCTCAAGGAGCTGCTCGACTACGCCGAGGAAAGCGGCATCATCGAGGGCGGTATCACAGAGCGTGATCTGCTGGACGCCAGACTCATGGGTCTGCTGACGCCCCGGCCCTCCGAGGTGATCCGGGCGTTTTCTGACCGCTATGCCGAGAGCCCCAAGGCGGCCACGGACTTCTACTACGCGCTCAGCCGCGCCACCGACTACATCCGCACGTACCGGGTGAAAAAGGATCTCAAGTGGAAGAGCGAGACCGAGTACGGCGAGCTTGACATCACCATCAACCTCTCCAAGCCCGAGAAGGATCCCAAGGCCATCGCCGCGGCCGGCAAGGCCAAGGCCTTGGGCTATCCCAAGTGCCTGCTCTGCCGGGAGGCCGAGGGCTATGCGGGACGGCTCGATTACCCCTGCCGGGCCAATCACCGCCTGATCCCCCTGACGCTCAATGGCGAGAACTTCTTCCTGCAGTATTCCCCCTATGTCTATTACAATGAGCACTGCATCGTCCTCAACGGACAGCATGTGCCCATGAAGATCAACAAGGCCGCCTTCCTCAAGCTGCTGGATTTTGTGGGGCAGTTCCCCCACTACTTCCTCGGCAGCAATGCGGACCTGCCCATCGTGGGCGGCTCCATTTTGAGCCACGACCACTTCCAGGGCGGCCACTACACCTTTGCCATGGCCAAGGCCCCCATCGAGCGGGAGCTGAGCTTTGCGGGCTTTGCGGACGTGAAGGCCGGCATCGTCAAGTGGCCCATGTCCGTCATCCGCATCAGCGGCCCCGACCCGATGCGCCTGGCCGATCTGGCAGACAGGATCCTCACCGCCTGGCGCGGCTACAGCGACCCCGGCGTCATGGTCTTTGCCGAGACCGACGGCGAACCCCACAACACCATCACCCCCATCGCCCGGCGGCGGGGGGAGGACTTTGAGCTGGATCTGGTGCTGCGCAACAACCTGACCACGGAGGAATACCCCCTGGGCCTGTTCCACCCGCACCAGGAGCTGCACCACATCAAGAAGGAGAACATCGGCCTGATCGAAGTCATGGGTCTTGCGGTGCTGCCCGCCCGGCTGAAGACCGAGCTCAAGGAGCTGGAGGAACTGCTGGTTTCCGGCGGGGATCTGTACGCCAGCGAGACCGCGGCCAAGCACGCCCCCTGGGCCGAGGAGCTGAAAACCCGCTACACCTTCACCGCCGAAAACGCCGAATCCATTCTCCGCCAGGAGGTGGGCGTGGTGTTCTCCCGGGTGCTGGAGCACGCCGGCGTCTTCAAACGGGATGAGACCGGCTGCGCCGCCTTCCTGCGCTTTGTCGAAAGCGTGAAGTAAAATTGCCTCCCTTGCCTAAAGGGAGGGGGACCGCGCCTGCGCGGTGGAGGGATCGAACAGATACTGCCTTTTTAAGCATTTCGATCCCCCAGTCAGCTTTGCTGACAGCCCTCTTTTCAAAAGGGGGCATTTCCCAACAGCCGGGCGCTCAAAGCACCCTGACAGGAGAGACCTATGATGCAGACCGCCAAACGCGAGAAAACTGAACAGAGATGCCTTGTGGCCGCGCTGGTGTTCAACGCCGTTTTCCTCGCGCTGGCGCTGCTGCTGTATCAGATCGGCTTTGAGAGCAACGACGATCTGACCCTGGCCGCCTTTGTGGACGGGCAGATGGCCGTGCCCACCGCCCACATCCCCTACATCAACATCGTGCTGGGCGTGCTCCTGAAGGGGATTTATACGGTCCTCGGCCGGGGCGTGGCCTGGCACACCCTCTGCCAGATGCTGCTGCTCTGCCTGAGCTTTACGGCCATGAGCTTCGTCCTCTGCCGCAGACTGGGCATTCCCGCGGGGATCTGTGCCTCGGCGGCGCTGCTGCTCTTTATCGGCACGGACGTCTATACCATTATCAGCTATACCAAGACCGCCGCGGTCTGCACCGTGGGCGGGATGCTGCTGCTGACGGATGCCATGGAGCGGGAGAATGGCCTTGCCGCCCGGATCGCGGGCGTGGCGCTCTGCGTCTTCGGCTTCATGCTGCGGCCCATGGAGTTTCTGCCCTGCTTCGGAATCGCGGCGGCGCTCTGCTTTCGCTGGCTCTGGGGCCTGCTCTTTGAGGAGACGGGCGGCGCCGGGGAGAAGGCAAAGCGCCTGCTGCGCGCGGCGGCCCCCTTCCTGCTGACCGTTGCCCTCTGCGGGGCGCTGTACGCGGTCAATGAGGCCGCCTGGCGCTCTCCCGCCTGGGAGCCCTATCACACTTACGACGCCATCCGCGTGGCCTACTCCGACTATGGCCGGCCGGAGTACCGGGAGATGCCGGAGGCCTACGAGGCCCTGGGCCTGAGCGAGACGGACGCGCGGCTGCTCTACGAGGGCAACTACTTTGATCCCGATGCCTACTCCGGCGAGACCATGCAGGCCATCTCAGAGGCCCGGGACGCGGCCTTCCCGCGCCGCTCCTGGGGGGAGTGCCTGGGTGTGTTTCTGGACAAATGTCTCGGAGGTTTCTTTGTGAATCTGCCGGTCTACGGTCTGCTGCTGACGCTGGCCCTCTGGCTCTGCGGCGGGCAGCACCGGCTGAAGGACTGGCTGACCCTGGCCCTTGCGGCGGCGCTGTTTACCGCGGCGTACCTGTATCTCATTCTGCGCGGCCGCTACCTCATAGACCGGGTGGACGCCGGGCTCCTCCTGGCGCTTGCCGCGGTGGCGGCGGCCATGCTGGATCCCGAGCGGCTCAAGCGGGAAAAGACCCTTGCCGCGCTGCTGCTGGCCCTCTCCCTGCTGGGAGATGCCTGGCTTATGCGCGACTCCCTGCGCATGTGCGCCGGGGAGGACTTCGGGGCTGAGCGCACCGCGGTGGAGATGCTGCTCCAGGACACGGAGCATGTGTATCTGGCCAAGCTCGACACGGTCAGCGACCGCATCTATTCCCCCTTTGAGCCCGCCGGAAAGGGCTATTGGGACCGCATCGTTCTGCTGGGCGGCTTTGACTGCAACCACCCGGCCATCATGAACAATCTCGCGCTCTATGGCGTGAAAAACCCCTACCGCGACGCGGTGGGCAACGACAGGGTCTATTTCATCGAGGACGACATCGACCTGACCCTGGCGCACATCCGCGAGCGCTACGATCCCGGCGCGACGGCAGAGCGGGTCGAGCCGCTCAGCGGGCAGACCGGGCTGGAGATCTACCGCATTCTCGCGGGAGAGGAGGCGGCGCCATGAAGCTGAGACAAGCCTGGGACGACAAGGCCTGGCCCCGGATCCTGGCGGCCGTGCTCATCAACGTCCTGTTTCTTGCCCTGATGCTGACGGCCTTTGCTCCCATGTGGGAGACCAACGACGACCTGCTCATGTCGAAGTTTGTGGATGGTCAGCTCAGCCACAAGACGGCCTATGTGCCCTACATCCACATCTTCCTCGGCGCGCTGCTGAAGGTGATGTATACCGCCTTCGGCAACGGCTTCAACTGGTACTCCGCCTGTCAGTATCTGGTGCTGCTGCTGGGCTTTACCGCCATTACCTGGAGCCTGCTGCGCAGGTTTCGGCTGCTGCCGGCACTGGTGATGACGGCGGTGATCCTCGGAGCCTTCGGCACCGACTGTTATCTGAGCATGAACTTCTCCAAGGCCGGCGGCGTAGGGACCGTGGGCGGCATGTGCCTGCTGCTGACCGCGATGGAGCGGGCGGAACCCCCCAAAGCTCTGTTGCTGATCCTGGGCGCGGCGCTCGCACTCGCGGGCCTGCTCTGGCGCTGGGAGGAATTTGCCATCTGCGCCGTGCTGACGGCGGCGGTGTGCCTGCGGGATCTGATCGGCCTGCTGAAGGAGAACCGGGGCCTTGCCGGAAAGGCGGCCCTGCTGCGCCTGTGGCGCTATCTGCGGCCTTTTGTGGCGCTGGCGCTGCTCGCGGCGGTGCTTTTCGGCGTGTTCCAGTACGCCTGGAACCGGCCGGGGATCGCGGCCTATAAGCACTTTGACGATACCCGCAGCGTGCTCATCGACTTTGAGATCCCCGCATACGACCAGATCCCCGAGGTCTATGACGAGCTGGGCATGGACGAAAACTTTGTCTATATGATGGACAAGTGGAGCTTTTACGACACCGAGCGCTTCACCCAACAGGCCATCGACCGGCTGATCGAGGCCCGGGACAAGCTGGTGCGCCACAAGTCACTCGGGGAATGCCTGGGAATCTTCCTCAACGAGTGTCTGGCGGGTTTTCCCCAGGACCGGCCTTTTGCGGGCTTCGGTTTCCTGCTCGCCCTGTGGCTGGCCTTCGGTCGCCGCCGCGGCAGGGACTGGACGGCGCTGGTATACCTGGGCGCGGTGTTCCTGGGCACCTACATGCTCTTTATCTATAACCAGCGATACCTCGCCAACCGGATCGACCATGGCCTGTTTCTCTCCATGGCGGTGGTGCTGAGCTTCCTGCTGGACAGAGAGAAAATGGAGGGAGAACACTGGACGCTGCTGGCGGTGCTGGTGCTCAGCCTCTTTGTCACCTGGCGTGCCAACCGCCCCTACTGCCTGCTGGACAGCCACAACACCGTGGAGGACCGGAGCTTTGACAAAGCCGCGGTGGAGACGCTGCTTGCCGACGAGGAACACCATTTCTTCGTCAAGGTCTGGGCCATCGAACACAATCTGTATACGCCGCTGGAGACCCCGCCGGAGGGCTATGCCGACAAGCTGGTGATGATCGGCGGCTGGAGCATGCACCACCCGGTCATTGAAGAGCTGCTGGCCCAGTGGGGCGTGGAAAACCCCTGGCACGATCTGGTGAACCGCGAGGACATCTATCTCATTGACCACGACATCGGCCGGAGCCTTGCCTTTCTCAGACGCTGGTATTACCCGGAGGCGGAGGCGGAGCTCATCGAGCCGCTGAGCAGCCAGACCGGTCTCAGCATCTACCGCATTACCGGCTGACGTGATGTATCAGGCGCGCTGCAAAAACCTTTCCCGTCATTCTGAACCAGTGACCGGAGTCACTGGTGTGGGAATCCGTTCTTTGTTCCTGAGGAAAACGGATTGCGAGACCTGCTTAAGAACTGGTCTCGCAATGACAGAGGCTTTTTGCAGCGCGCCTTGTCATTTCAAATATTTGTTGCAATTCCCGCGTCCCGGTTTTATACTGTGAACGAAAAAACGGGAAAAAAGGAGAATCCAGCATGGAACAGAGACCCAAAAAACGCGGCGACCGCTTTGACGGCTACTGGCTGCGGGACGAGGCCCCGGCCCTGGGCCAGTTCATGGCCTACCTGATGCCAAACCGCGCCGACAACGAGGCGCACATCAACATCGACATCGACACCCGGCCCATGGACGCCTTCCTCGCCAGAAAGAACGAGGGGCGGACCGAGGACAAGTACACCTACTTCCACGTCTTTCTCGCCGCTATGGTCAAGTGCTTTGTGCTGCGCCCCAGAATGAACCGCTTTATCTCCGGCAACCGCCTGTACATGCGGGACCACATCTCCGTGTCCTTCGTGGTGAAGAAGAAATTTGAGGACAAGTCCGAGGAGGGCCTGGCCTACAAGAAGTACGACGAGAACGACACCATCGACTCTCTGCACGCCTCCATCATGGAGGAGATCCACCAGTGCCGCCGCGAGGACGTGCTGGACAACTCCACCGACATGATGACCAAGCTCCTCAAGCTGCCCCGCTGGCTGCTGCACATCATTGTGAACATCCTCTTTTCCCTTGACCGCAAGGGCAAGGTGCCCTACGATCTGATCAAGGCCGACCCCAACTACTCCTCCATCTTCCTGTCGAACCTCGGCTCCATCGGTATGGGCGCCGGCTACCACCATCTGAACAACTGGGGCACCAACTCCTTTTTCGGCATCATCGGCAAGAAGCACCTGGCGCCCGAATGGCATGAGGACGGAACATGCACCGTCCGCCCGGTGATCTCCCTGGGCCTGACCCTGGACGAGCGCATCGGCGACGGCTTTTATTACGCGGGCACCGTGCGCCTGCTCAATAAGATCCTCGAGAACCCCGCGCTTCTGGAGCAGCCCTTCTCAACACCCGTGGACTACTGATTGGAGATGACAGATATGGAAATCACCGCTAAACGCCCCTGGCTGTCGAGCATGGGGGAGGTCCCGGCCACGCTGGACTACTTCCAGGGCTCCATGGTTCAGGCCGTGGAAAAGGTGGCCGCGCAGTATCCGAACAACGTCGCCTTTGATTTCATGGGCAAGTCCACCACCTACAAGGAGATGGTGGCGAACATCGAGAAATGCGCCCGCAGCCTGCGCACCATCGGCGTGCGGCAGAACGACCGGGTCACCATCGCCATGCCCAACTGCCCCCAGGCCATCTATATGTTCTACGCCGTCAACATGATCGGCGCTGTGGCCAACATGGTCCACCCCCTCTCCAGCGAAAAGGAGCTGGAGTTTTACATCAATGAGTCCGAGTCTGTCACCGTCGTGACGCTCGACCAGTTTTACCACAAGTTTGAGGCCATCCGGGAGAACACCTGCGTGGTCAACATCGTCATCGCCCGCATCCGGGATGCGCTCTCCAAGCCTCTGCGTGTGGGCTATATGCTCACCGAGGGGCGGAAGATCAAGAAGATCCCCGAGGACGCGCCCGTTATCCTGTGGGACGAGTTCATGCGTCTGGGCAAGGCCTGCTTCTGGAATTACAAGGTCAGTCGTGCAGCTCAGGATCCCGCCGCTATCCTCTACTCCGGCGGCACCACCGGCACCACCAAGGGCATTTTGCTGACGAATCTGAACTTCAACGCCCTCGGCCAGCAGATCATCGCCACCAACCCCATGTTCCGGCCCGGGGACAAAATGCTCTCCGCCATGCCGCTGTTCCACGGCTTCGGTCTGGGCGTGTGCATCCACTCCATGCTCAGCCAGGGCGGCCGCTGTATCCTGGTGCCTCGCTTCACCGCGGAGAGCTACTCCAAGCTCATCACCAAGTACCGCTGCAACTTCATCGCGGGTGTGCCCACGCTGTACGAGGCGCTGCTGCGCCTGCCCAACATGGAGAGCGCGGATCTCAGCTGCCTCAAGGGTGTCTTCTCCGGCGGCGACTCGCTGTCCGTGGAGCTCAAGAAGAAGTTCGACAAGTTTCTCTACGACCACAAGGCCGTCATCCAGGTGCGTGAGGGCTACGGCACCACCGAGACCGTCACCGCCTGCTGCCTGACGCCGCCCACCAAGTTCAAAGAGGGCAGCATCGGCATCCCCTTCCCGGACACCTATATCAAGATCGTCCGCCCCGGCACCGACGAGGAGCTGCCCTACGGCGAGGAGGGCGAGATCCTGCTGGCCGGCCCCACGGTGATGAAGGAGTATATCAAGCACCCCGAGGAGACGGCCCAGACCCTGCGCCGCCACGCCGACGGGCTCACCTGGGTCTACACGGGCGACCTCGGCACCATGGACGAGGAGGGCTTCATCTACTTCCGCGGCCGTTCCAAGCGCATGATCATCTCCTCCGGCTACAACATCTATCCCGCCCAGCTGGAGAACATCTTTGACGCAAACGAGCTGGTGCAGATGAGCTGCGTCATCGGTGTGCCCGATCCCTACCGCATGCAGCGGCCCAAGGTCTTTGTCACCCTCAAGCCCGGCGTGGAGCCCAGTGAGGCAACCCGCCAGGCCATCATGGACTACGCCGCCAAGCACATCGCCAAGTACGCCATGCCCAAGGATTTGGAATTCAGGGAAACCCTGCCCAAGACCCTGGTGGGCAAGGTGGCCTACCGCCAGCTTGAGGAAGAGGAGGAAGCCAAGCGCAAGGCGGTCGGGGAGTGAGCTCTGTTTTTTAACACGACGTAAACAATGGCCCGCTGCCCTTGACAGCGGGCCGTCGGCTTTTTAAAATAGGCGCATACGAAAGAGAACGAAGCTCCTCGAAAACGGGACACGGATATGAAACAAAAGCTGCAAAATTTATTCCTCGGCAGGCAGGGGATGGATGAGCTGTCCAAGCTGCTGTTCTGGGGCGGCCTCGCGCTGCTTCTGCCGGGGCTGTTTCTGCCGGCGGGCATCGGCGCGCTGCTGCGCACCCTGGGGCTGATGGGCCTGGTCTACGCCTTCGCCCGGGCCTTCTCCCGCAATCTCCCCATGCGGGAGGCGGAAAACGCCCTGCTGCTTCGGTGGCGGGAGAAGAAAAAGCGGGAAAAGGCGGCCCGAAAGGAACGCTGGGCCCACCGGAAGGAGTACAAGTACTTCAAGTGCCCCGGCTGTGGAACCTGGCTCCGGGTTCCCCGGCATAAGGGCAAGGTCCACATCAACTGCCGCTGCGGGTATACCT
>ONPY01000101.1 GCA_900319835.1 uncultured Eubacteriales bacterium
TCATGCTGCGCTGGGCTACAAAAGCCCAGTTCAGTACAAGACCGAACTGGGCTTTCCGTAATTGGTTTTTTTCTGTCTACTTTTCCTTGACAGATGCACCTGACGGTGCGGGTTTTTTGTCCTCCAAACGAAATTTACTTGGTGCCGAAGATACGGTCGCCGGCGTCACCCAGGCCGGGGACAATGTAGCCGTGCTCGTTGAGGTGATCGTCCAGCGCGGCAACATAGATGTCCACGTCCGGGTGATCCTCCTGCATCTTCTTGACACCCTCGGGCGCGCCGATGATGCTCATGAGCTTGACGTGCTGCACGCCCGCTTCCTTCAGGAAGGTGACCGCCGCGGAGGCCGAGCCGCCGGTGGCGAGCATCGGGTCGACCACGATAGCGTCGCGCTCCTGGATATCGGGGGGCATCTTGAAGTAGTACTTGACGGGCTCCAGCGTTTCAGGGTCGCGGAACAGGCCCACATGGCCCACCTTGACGTTGGGCATCATGTTGACCATGCCGTCCACCATGCCGAGACCGGCGCGGAGGATGGGAACGACAGCCAGCTTTTTGCCGGAGATTCTCTTGCACTTGGCCACGGCAACAGGCGTTTCCACTTCCACTTCCCTCAGAGGCAGATCGCGGGTCGCCTCATAGCACATCAGCATCGCAATCTCGGAGACGAGCTCCCTAAACTCCTTGACGCTGGTCCGCTTGTCGCGCAGGATGGACAGCTTGTGCTGGATCAGGGGATGGTCGAATACGCATACTTTGCTCATGTTTAGCTTCTCCTTTATCTTGTTTCAGTGGGGTATACTTTTTTCGATCCGAGTATAGCACGTTTGCCCCGGGGAGGCAACGATTATTTCCCATAATAGACGTGCCCTTTAGCTGTTGACAAAAGCAAATTTGTTTGGAGACTGTGTCATTCCGAGCGCAGCCGAGGAATCTCAAGCGTTGAATCCTGTACATCGGGCATCGTTTTGGATTTCTCGACTCGCTTCGCTCGCTCGAAATGACATGCGGGCAGGTGCCTGCAGTCCGACGGCGCGCGGGGACTGCCCCGCGCGCCGTGTGTTTTATTCTTTTTTCTCCGCCGCTTCCCGCTCCAGACGCTCCAGCCGCTCCCGCTCCGCCTGGGACAGGCGCAGATACACCGGCAGCAGGCTGTCGGCCGTGCCGGGCTCCTTGTCCATCGCCGCCATGGCCACACCCCAGGCGCTCTGCATCCTGAGATTCTCCGGGGCCAGCACGCAGTCGACACCCTTGTCGGTGAGATAGGCATAGCTCATCTCGGCGCCGTCTCCCACCAGGTACACGGGCCAGTCGAAGCTGCCCAGCTCCTGCGCCAGCTCCTCGAGCGAGATGGGCCGGTCCTCCGTCAGGCGGACGGGGCGGCATTTTTCAATGGAGAACAGGGCGTTATAGACCTGGCTGCGTCTCGCGTCCATCACGGGGCAGATGAGGCCCCCCGCGGCAAGGCCGTGCCAGGCCATGGCCTCCAGCGTGGACACGCCCACGCAGGGCTTGTCCAGCGCCCAGGCAAGGCCCTTGACCATGGACACGCCGATGCGGATGCCGGTGAAGGAGCCGGGGCCGTGGGCTACGGCCAACAGGTCCACGTCGCCCAGCGTCAGTTCCGCGTTTTTCAGCATATCCTCCCCCATGGGCAGCAGGGTGCGGCTGTGGGTCAGGCCGCTGCACTGGGTGTACTGGCTCAAAAGTTTTCCGTCCTTCAGCAGGGCCGCCGAGGCGGCCTTGGCCGAGGATTCAAAAGCGAGGATCAGCATATCTCCGCCCCCTCAATGGTGATTTTCCGGCCCGTGTCGGAGAGCTTTTCGATGGTCACGCGGATCTCATCGCCAAAGAAGGCGTCCTCCACGTTTTCACTCCACTCCACGGCGCAGATCGCGCCGCGGTTTAGATAATCCTCCCAGCCGATGTCGAACAGCTCGTCGGCTCCGGAGAGGCGGTACATATCGAAATGGATCAGCTCCCGGTCCCCCAGGTACTCGTTGACAATGGTAAAGGTGGGGCTGGACACGCGGCAGCTGAGCCCCAGGCCCCGGGCCATGCCGCGCACAAAAGCGGTCTTCCCCGCGCCGAGATCGCCGTACATGGCGACCACGGTCCCGCCGGGGAGCTTTTCCGCAAAGCGGCGGCCGATTTCCTCGGTCTCCCGCTCGCTGTTGGTGATGTATTCGGACATATTTTTCTCCATCAGATGTTTTGAGTCGACACCAAGCCGCGTCGGGTTTACACTCTTCTAACAAACGCGGTGATTATCTGTGGTATTATACCACCATATCCGGCATTGCGTAAAGAGCAAGTTCGTGTTAAAATAGCTTTCTACTCCGGGCTTGTACCCGGAGATCTCAAACGGAAGGGCGGTGGGACCATCAGCAAGTTCAAACCCTATATCCGGCAGTTTTTTCAGCGGGCCGACATCTTCCTGCTGGTCATCTGTACCGTCTGCGCCATCTTCGGGATTTTGATGGTGGACAAGGCCGTGGTCGGCATGTCCGCCGGCGGCTGGGATATGTCCGCCCCCTCCAAGTATATCGCAGTGCAGACCTTCTCCATGTTCCTGGGCATCGGAGCCTTCGTGATCTTCACCATCATCGACGCGGACATCCTCGGTTCCCAGTGGAAACTCCTGTGCGTCATCAACGTGCTGCTGCTGGTCGCGCTGATTATCTTCGGCCAGGACGACGGCACCGGCAACAAGAGCTGGATCCGCTTCGCCGGCATCGGCATTCAGCCCTCAGAGGTCATCAAGGTCCTGTATATCATCGTGGCCGCCAAGCAGATGACCTGGCTCAAAGAGCACCGGGATATCGACTCCTTCCTCTCCATCGTGGAGATGGCCGGGCACTTCGTCATCGTCTTCGGCATGATCATTGTGGTCTCCTCCGACCTGGGGAGCGCCACCATCATCATGTTCATCTTTCTGACCATGTTCTTTGTCCTGGGCGTGAAGCTCTACTGGTTCGCCCTGGGCGGCGCGGCGGTGGCCGCGGCGGTGCCGCTGCTGTGGAACTACTTCCTCAAGGATTACCAGAAAAAGCGCCTGATCGCCCCCTACGACCCCAGCATCGACCCCGACGGCTGGGGCATCACCTGGCAGACCACCCAGAGCAAGCTGACGCTGGCCTCCGGGCGGCTCACCGGCGTGGAGGAGGGGCACCGCGCCACGGTCTTCACCGGCAAGCACACGGACTTTATCTTCTCCTGCGTGGGCGAAAACCTGGGCATGATCGGCTGCATCGTGGTCATCATCCTGCTGGTGATCATCATAGTGCACATCGTGCGCGTCGGGCTGAGAAGCGGCCGCCTCTTCGACATGCTCATCTGTATCGGCGTGGCTGCGGCCATGGCCTTCCAGACCTTCATCAACATCGGCATGTGCATCGGCATCACGCCCGTCATCGGCATCACGCTCCCCTTCTTCAGTTACGGGGGCTCGTCCATGGTGACCATGTATGGGGCCATGGGCCTCGTCTCCGGCGTCAAATACAAGCTCAAGCCGGAACATTTCTCTTTGATCTATTGATATGTGAAACGACAGCCTGCGAAAGCGGGCTGTCGTTTTTTCGGGCGGTCGAGGCGCCCGCCCCTACGGTGAAAGACCAGGATTGTGCGAAAGGGCGGATTTTTGCCTGTAGGGGACGGCGCCCTCGACGTCCCGCGCGGCGCCGCATCTGAACACGTTAATAATCCCCGGTGAAATCGTACCTCTGTACGCATTCGCCGGGGATTGCTCTTTTTGCGCCCTGGTTCCGCCGGGCGGCCGAGGCGTCCGCCCTGCGGGTGCAAGCCCGTTCCCCGCAATGCCTCCCTTTGGATAAAGGGAGGTGCCCCGAAGGGGCGGAGGGATCGAGGGCAAAACATTGTCGATCCCCCACCGCTGCGCGGAGCCCCCTTTTTCGAAAGGGGGCCATGAGAGCTGTAGCGGCGTCAGGCTTGCACCTTCTCCTGGTACAGCTTCATCAGGGCAGCCACGCAGTCGGCCTCGGTGAAGTCTTTCCGGACGGGGAAGCCGTAGGCCGCCATGACCGCCCGGTCGTTGGCCTGGTGGGCCTTGCGCAGTTCCGGCGGCATGGTCAGCTCGTCATAGAGGTCGGCCATGGAGGAATCCGGGTACAGGGCCCGGGCGTCCAGGATGGCCTGGGCGGTCTGCTCGATCTTCGCCCTCTGCTCCGGCGTGGGCTCCGGCCAGGGGAAGTTGTTGTAGACGGCAGGGGAATAACTATAATCGCTTTTCAGCCGTCCAGCTACTACTCTCATCCAAGCCATGTGAACATTAGAAGTCATAACCCCAAACATATAGTTGTCTGCATCTGGGATCAAATAGAGTTTGTTACTTGCTATGATCTCCGGAGAAAGAAAGCCAATAGGAATATAACGTCTATTTTGTGATGACACTTCTGGAACAGCCAGATAGGCATTGTGAGGTTGGCGAATCTGAGTGAATTCCATCGGACGTTCAGCGTCTTTTCTAACAGAGGCTGTCGGGCTTTTTGACCGTGTCATCGCGACATTTTTTAACCGTTCTACAATCGGCGGAATTGATCGATATTTTGCTGGGGAAACCCCTTTCAACCACAGGCAATATCTTACTTCATTGTTAATCAAATCTCTTGAGCCAACAAACCGTTTTATATAGTCATTCGTTTGCGGATATTGTTCAATCAAATTGCTTCGTTCTTCTTCTGATAAAAGCAAATATCCGCCATCGGTTGGCTGACTCCCTTTGCTCATTTCTGGTAATCCGTCTGTTAACTGTCTGCCTCGCGATTGTATGAAAACATTGGGTGCATCCAGTAAATACCCATTGATATAATCAGCTTCTTTTGCAATCCCCTCATCAATCAGAATTTTACATTGTTCGCATTTATAGCATGTAAAACCAATAATTACACAGTGGACCGCTGCTTGATCCGCAGCCTCGCTTTCCCACACAAAAGTTCTGTATGCAAATACTATTTCAACATTTTTAACTCCGAACAAAAACGGCCAGAGAATTCCAACTGATTCCCCTTGAACAATAGAATTCGTTGAGACAAAGGCGGCTCTAATTCTCGTTCCTTGCATAATATCTGCTGCTTTATTATACCAAGCAGTAACATAGTCCAGCTTTCCATGTTTTGATATATCGTGGAAAGCGATCTCCATATCCGCCGCTTGTGGCCGAGACCGCCATTGATGCCCCACAAACGGCGGGTTGCCCATGATGTAGTTATATTCGTGCTTGCTGCCATCAACCTGCGTCGTGAAGCCAGAGAATAAATCCAACTCCCCCTCGCTTTTTACAAAGCCGTCTGCGACGGTGAGTGTCGCCCAGTCCATACGGAGCGCGTTTCCTTCCACAATAAAGGCGTTCGTCGTTAAGGGTAAAAACTCCTTTTTCTCTTTTAAAATCTCGTTGACTCTCTCGTTCACTTGGCTCTCTGCAATCCACAAAGCCGTTTTCGCTACCGTTACCGCAAAGTCGTTTATCTCAATTCCGAAAAATTGCGAAATATCAACTTTTGCCTGCCCATTCACGAACATTTCGCCCGTGTCTTTGGTCGCTTCTAGTGCTTCGATTTCGAGCTTGGCAAGCGACAGATAGCTTTCTGTCAAAAAGTTACCCGACCCACAAGCAGGGTCAAGGAACTTTAGAGAAGCAATCTTGTCTTGATATTTTTTAATAGCCTCGCGCCTGTCTTTTAAGCTTGTAATCGCCTTTATTGCCGCAAGTTCAGCCTTTAGACTGTCCAAAAATAGCGGGTCAATGACTTTGTGAATGTTTTGTATGCTCGTGTAGTGCATTCCGCCCTTGCGTCTTGTTTCTGGGTTGAGAGTAGACTCAAAGACCGCGCCGAAGATTGTCGGAGAAATCTCGCTCCAGTTAAAGACCGCACAATCATTACAAATCACGTCAACGATTTCTTGCGTAAAGTTAGGGATTTCTATGCTCTCGTCCCTAAACAATCCTCCATTAACATACGGAAAGGGGGTTAGAGCTTCGTCATACTTGTCCCGATTTTCAATTTTTGTGTCTAATGCCTTAAACAAATTGATAAGACCAATACGCACATTTGGAAGATTAAAGGATTTTATGTAATCTTCAAAAGCCGTCCTTGTCGCAAAAAGCCCTGCATCTTCGGCGTAAAGACAAAATACAATGCGCACACAAAGGATATTTAGCGAGCGCAAACTAATTTCGTTCTGCTCAATATACTGAGGCAAAATCGCTTTATAGAGCTTATCAACTCTCTTTCCCGCTTCAATCGACAGCTCTTCTTCTCGTCTTATGTTCTCGTTTTTCGCGTCAACCAAAAACTGCAAGCGATAGAAATCTTTTGCTAAGTCTTTGATAAAAATCGTCTCAAAATCCTTTTCAGGCTCGACTTTTTCCATGTCGTGAATGTGTATTTCTGTAAAGTTGGAAACAACAATCCATCTTGCTCTTTCAGAAAATGGCAAATTATCATTATATCTTTTCGCCTGCTCAAATGGCGTTAGTTCGCTTCCGTCGCTTTGCCTTTCAGCCTTGCTTAAATCGATTTTCGCTCCTTTCTGCTCGATAATCGTCTTTGTTTCCGCAATATATCCGTCGATATACTTTGTCGCGCCGATTTTTACACGCTTTTCAAAGTCTATGATTTTTGTCGCGTCTACAACTCCGAT
>ONPY01000031.1 GCA_900319835.1 uncultured Eubacteriales bacterium
GAGGACGTCAACATCTTCGTGTTCAACACCGAGGTGTACTCCAACACCGGCGGACAGGCCTCCAAGGCCTCCAACATCGGCCAGGTGGCGCAGTTCGCCGCGGCCGGCAAGGAGATCAAGTCCAAGTCCCTGGCGGAGATGGCCATGACCTACGGCTACGTCTACGTCGCTCAGGTCGCCATGGGCGCCAATAAGGTCCAGACCCTGAAGGCCATCGCCGAGGCAGAGGCCCACAAGGGCCCGTCCCTGATCATCGCCTACGCGCCCTGCGAGATGCACAGCATCAAGGGCGGCATGACCAACTGCCAGAAGGAGATGGACAAGGCCGTCAAGTGCGGTTACTGGAACCTGTTCCGCTTCAACCCCGACGCGGAGAAGCCCTTCACGCTCGACAGCAAGGAGCCTGCCGGCGGTTACCGCGAGTTCCTCATGAACGAGGCCCGCTACAGCCGTCTGACCCGCGAGTTCCCGGAGCGCGCCGAGAGACTCTTCACCGCCAACGAGGAAGAGGCCAAGCGCCGCTACGAGCACCTGATGAAGCTCAAGGCCCTCTACGAGTAAGCCGCGAGCGCTTATCGGCAATCGCATAAACCCCACAGCCCCGGGCTTGCGCCCGGGGCTGTTTTGTGTGACCAGGGAGACTCTTGCGCACCCGGTTGATTATGAAAGGGGGATTGTGAAGGGGGACGGGGAGGCCCCCTTCACGTTCAATCCGTGTGAAAATGGGAGCGCGAGAAGGGCTCCCATTTTCGGCTGTCAAGCTGGAAACAGCTTGACAGCCCCGGGCTTGCGCCCGGGGCTGGTTTCGGTGTGCGGGCCGCCGGGGGCGTCGGCCCCTACGGGCTTGTACGCATGCGGGCCGCCGGGGCGTCGGCCCCTACGGACTTGTACACATGGCCACGCCATCCTTTCAAAACAGGGCTTTGCCTGTCGATATGGAAAGACCTTTGCCGGCCGGAGCGCGACAGATTTCAGTTGACCCCCGGGAGACAAAATGTTAATATAAGGAGTACGAAAACTACCTTGCTTTTGGAGGACGTCATGAAAAACCGTGTCGGAAGAGTCATCATCGGCATTCTCGCGCTGGCCATGCTCGCGTTCTACACATACAAAGAGGACCAGATCCACACCCACAGCGACGACATCGAATACTGGGGACCGGCCACGGGTCTGCACCCGGAGGGCTTTGACCAGGGCACCGTGATGGAACGGCCGGAGGATCTGGAGCCGGCGCCGGAGGCGGAGACGCCCGCCGAGCCCGCGCCGGCCTCGGAGCCCGCGGTCTCCGAGGAGGTTCAGCCCGAGGTCCCGGAAGAGACGCCGCTGAGCTTTGATCTGAGCGACTGGAAGTTCATGCTCGTCAACGGCGACCACTCCATTGACCAGTATGAGCCGGCAGAGCTCGGCTGGGTCAGCAACACGCTGGCCGACCGGGAGGTACACCCCTCCAACTCCCGCAACGATCTTGTGCCGGTGGACGCGCGCATCGGCGAGGCCCTGATGGCCTTCACCGGCGCCTGCCAGGACGCGGGCCTGCCCGTGTTCATCTCCTCCGGCTACCGCAGCTATTCCGAACAGGCCGCCAATTTCCAGCGCATCTGTGCCAACAACGGCATTACCGACGGCAAGGATGCCAACGGCCACTACATCACCATGCCCGCCGGCTGCAGCGAGCACCAGACGGGCCTGGGCGTGGACATCACCGACGTCTACCGCGCCACGAAGAACGACGACTTCTTCCAGACCCAAACCTACGAGTGGCTGCGGGATCACTGCGCCGAGTACGGCTTCGTGCTGCGCTTCCCCACCGGGAAGGAGGATGTCACCGGCGTCATGAACGAAGGCTGGCACTTCCGCTATGTGGGGCTGGAGGCCGCACAGTACATGACGGAAAACGACCTGACGCTGGAGGAATTCTGGGAGAGATTCGGAAATGAGACTTAAGAAAAAAACCGGGCGGCTGCTGCTTCTGCTGCTGACGCTGTCCATGCTTCTGCTGCTGACGGCGTGCGCGGCAAAGCAGGAGACGCCTCCCGCCCCCGCGGAGGAGCCCGCGGGGCCTGCCGAGCAGGCTCCGGAGGAAATTCCGGCGGCGGAGGCGCCTGTCGAGGAGCCCGCGCCCACCCAGGAACCAGAGAAGGAACTCCCGCCCCCGCCGGACATCGACATCACCAGCTGGGAATATCTCTACGCCGGACCCACCCAGGGCGTGGGCGTGTTCTACCACCCGCAGGTGAAGAACCTGGAGAACCAGTACATGGACATCCGCTGCCAGCCGGCCACCAAGGAGTTTCTGAACGCAGCGCGGGAGGCGGGGTACAAGGTCTGGATCGGCGTGGCCTACCGCAACAATCTCTACACCGCGCACTGGTACGAGAAGGAGATTGAGAAGTGGGGCAGTTCCTATGAGGCGGCCCAGCACGGCTTTGCCCCCGGCTGCAGCGAGCACCACACGGGGCTGGCCTTCGACATCACGGACGAGCAGATCTACGCCGCCGACTACAACAACCGCCACGACGAGACCGTGGCCGACACCGAGGTCTACAAGTGGATGGCAGAGCACTGCGCGGAGTACGGCTTCATCGTCCGCTACCCGGAGGGGAAAGAGGAATACTACCACATGGCCTGCTATCCCGGCCACTTCCGCTATGTGGGCGAGGAGGCAGCCCGGTATATCATGGACAACGACCTCTGCTTTGAGGAGTTCCTGGCCCTCTACGGCGTCAACATCAAGTGAACACAAAGGACAAAACCACGCGGCGACGCGTGGCTTTGTTTTTACCACGGGCTTAGCCGGAGCTAACTTTTTTCGGAAAAGCACTTGACAAGTTAGCCAAGAATAACTATTATAGGGGATGCGAGTTAGCGTAGCGTAACCCGCAAATGAAACATACAGAGAGGGACTGCTATGATGCCATTGAATTTGGCGCTGCCGGGAGAAGAGAACATCATCCGCAAGATCGGCGGCAGCCAGGAGGTGAAAAAGCATCTGGAGGATCTCGGCTTTGTGGTCGGCGGTACGGTCACGCTGCTCAACGTACTGGGCGGGAACGTGATCGTCAGCGTCAAGGAATCCCGGATCGCCCTGGACGCCGACATGGCCCGCCGCATCATGATCTGATGCTGACAAGAAAATCAACAAGGGAGGACAAGGCATGAAAACGCTGCGAGAGGCAAAGATCGGTGAAACCGTCAAGGTCGTCAAGCTGCACGGCGAGGGCGCCGTCAAACGCAGAATCATGGACATGGGCATCACCAAGGGTGTGGAGGTCTACGTCCGCAAGGTGGCGCCGCTGGGCGATCCGGTGGAGGTCACGGTACGCAACTACGAGCTTTCGATCCGCAAGGCCGACGCCGAGATGATCGAGGTCGAATAAAACAGAACACCGCGCGGGGGAGACCCCGCTTTCAAAAAGAGCATTGGTTAGCAAGTTCTAACTGAGAAAAGAAAGGATTGTTGTTATGGATATCCGCATTGCCCTGGCCGGCAACCCCAACAGCGGCAAAACCACGCTGTTCAACGCCCTGACCGGCTCCAGACAGTTTGTGGGCAACTGGCCCGGCGTCACCGTGGAGAAGAAGGAGGGCGAGCTGAAAAAGCACGATGGTGTCGTCATCACCGATCTGCCCGGCATCTACTCCCTCTCCCCCTATACCCTGGAGGAGGTCGTCGCCAGAAACTACCTGATCAACGAGCGCCCCGACGCCATCCTCAACATCGTCGATGGCACGAACCTGGAGCGCAACCTCTACCTGACCACCCAGCTGACCGAGCTGGGCATCCCCGTGGTGGTGGCCATCAACATGATGGACATCGTCCGCCGCCAGGGCGACAAGATCGACACCAAGGAGCTCGGCCGTCAGCTCGGCTGCGAGGTCGTGGAGATCTCCGCACTCAAGGGCGACGGCACCATGAAGGCCGCGGAGGCCGCCATCAAGGCCGCCAAGGGCACCAAGACCATCCCCCAGCACAAGTTCAACGGCGTTGTGGAGCACGCCCTGGCCCACATCGAGGAGGTCACCGTGCACAACCTGCCCGAGGAGCAGCAGCGCTGGTACGCCGTCAAGCTCTTCGAGCGCGATGAGAAGGTCCTGGAGGCCCTGAAGCTGCCCCAGGAGACCGTGGCCCATATCGAAAAGGACATCGCGGCCGCCGAGCGGGAGATGGACGACGACGCCGAGAGCATCATCACCAACGAGCGCTACATCTACATCGGCGAGGTCATCAAGGCCTGCTACAAGAAAAAGAACGTCGGCAGCCTGACCGCCTCCGACAAGATCGACCGGATCGTCACCAACCGCTGGCTGGCCCTGCCCATCTTCGCCCTGGTCATGTACCTGGTGTACGCCCTGTCCATGGGCGCGCCCATCGGCGACGGCGGCATCTCCCTCGGCACCTTCCTCACCGACTGGGCCAACGACGTCCTCGGCGGCGCCTGGCTGACCGACGGCTCCCGTGCCATCCTGGAGAGCTGGAACGTGGCCCCCTGGCTGGTCGGCCTGATCTCCGACGGTATCTTCGCCGGCGTGGGCGCGGTGCTCGGCTTCGTGCCCCAGATGCTGGTTCTGTTCCTGATGCTCTGCCTGCTCGAGGACTGCGGCTACATGGCCCGTATCGCCTTTATCATGGACCGCGTCTTCCGCCGCTTCGGCCTGTCCGGCAAGAGCTTCATCCCCATGCTCGTCGGCACCGGCTGCGGCATCCCCGGCGTCATGGCCTCCCGTACCATCGAGAACGAGCGTGACCGCCGCATGACCATCACCACCACCACCTTCATCCCCTGCGGCGCCAAAATGCCCATCATCGGCCTGATCGCCGGCGCTATGTTCGGCGGCAGCACCTGGGTTGCCACCTCCGCCTACTTCATCGGCATCGCCGCCATCGTCATCTCCGGCATCATGCTCAAAAAGACCAAGATGTTCGCCGGCGATCCCGCCCCCTTCGTCATGGAGCTGCCCGCCTACCATGTGCCCGCCTGGGGCAACGTGCTGCGCGGCACCTGGGAGCGCGGCTGGTCCTTCATCAAACGGGCCGGCACCGTCATCGTGCTCGCCTCCATCATCATCTGGTTCCTCTCCAGCTTCGGCACCGTCAATGGAAAGTTCGGCATGGTCGACGAGCTGTATGAGGACGAGACCGTGGTCACCGACGAGTACGTCGCCGTGGTGGCCGAACGCATGAACATCCCCGAGGACGAGGTCGAGCCCATGGACGACTCCATCCTGGCCCGCGCTGCCCAGCCCGTCTCTGTGCTCTTCAAGCCTCTGGGCTTCGGTGACTGGAAGCCCACCGTTGCCACCGTCACCGGCCTGGTTGCCAAGGAAGAGGTGGTCGGCACCTTCGGCGTCCTGTACAACTACGACGACCAGGACGGCGAGGAGGAGCTGGAGGAGAACGGCGACCAGATCTGGGACAACGTCCAGAAGGACTTTGACGAGTTCTCCGGCGGCCACAGCAAGCTCGCGGCCTACTCCTTCATGATCTTCAACCTGCTCTGCGCCCCCTGCTTCGCGGCCATCGGCGCCATCAAGCGCGAGATGAATAACCGCAAGTGGACCTGGTTTGCCATCGGCTACCAGTGCGGCTTTGCCTATGTGATCGCACTGATCGTGTGGCAGCTGGGCCGCCTCTTTGCCGGCGGCGCGAACATCCTGGGCCTGATCGTGGCGCTGGCCCTGCTGGCGGGCCTCTGCTGGCAACTCTTCAAGCCCTACAAGGAGTCCCAGAGACTCACCGTTCAGTAAGTAGAAACCCTGTTAATCTCTCCGCGGCGGCCTATGCGCCGCCGCGGAGAGAGCATTTCCGGAAAGGACGTGACCATATGCTTGCCTGGCTTTCGGCAAACCTCATCAATATCGCGCTGATCCTGGCCGTCGCGCTGCTGGTCTTCGTGCTGGTGCGCAGCCTGATCCGCGACAAAAAGGCTGGCAAATCCCCCTGCGGCGGAAACTGCGCCGGCTGCGGAGGCTGCACTGCCTGCGCCATGGGCGACTCCTGCCGCACCGGGCTGTAGGCAAAGGCGGGGGAGCGCTATGGAACTTTCCGCGGCAAACATCCGGTATCTGATCGCCATGAAACAAAACCAGCGGCCCGACGGGGCCATCCGCGGCGCGGATGTTGCCCGGGCTCTCAAGCGCACGCGGCCCAGCGTCCACAAGATGGTGGAGAGTCTTGCGGCGCTGGGGCTGGTCAGCAAGAGCTGTCCCTACGGAGCCATCCGCTTTACCCCGGCGGGGGAGACGGCGGCCAGAGACTGCACCGCCCGTTACACCGTGGCGGAGGAAAAGCTGCGTAAGGTCTTCCCGGCCCTGGGCGACTGCGAGGAGTTGATCTGCGCCCTGCTCGCGGCCCTGCCGGAGGAGACGCTGCAGATCAAAGGAGAGGTAAAATGACAAAAACCGTACTCGGCATCGACGGCATGGTCTGCTCCATGTGCGAGGCCCACATCAACGACGCGATCCGCCGGGCTTTCCCTGTCAAAAAAGTCAGCTCCTCGGCGGCAAAAAAACAATGTGAGATCGTGAGCGAAGAGCCCTTGGACGAGCGGAAGCTGCGGGACGTGATCGCCCCCACCGGCTACACCCTGCTCTCCATCCACAGCGAGCCCTACGAAAAGAAGGGCTTCCCTCTGTTCCGAAGGACGTGAAAAGGTTAGCATATGCTAACTTCAAAACGCCCGGCAGCTTCAGAGGGAGGCAGCCGGGCGTTTGTTCGTTTGATCCCACGGGGCAGGAATGAACGCCCTGCCTTGCGGGTACCATAAACATCAGGAGAAACAGGAAAGGGGAGAAAAACGTGAGCGTCGTGATTATCGGCGGCAACGAGTGTATGGAACGAAACTACCGCAGCATCTGCAGGGACTTCCGGCATGAGGCCAAGGTGCTGATCAAGCCCGTGGGCGGCCTCAAGCGCAAGATGGGCAATCCCGACATGGTGATCTTCTTCACCGGCGCCATGTCCCACAAGATGCTGCAGGGCGCCATGAGCGAGCTGAAGGGCCAGGACGTCATCATCGAGCACTGTCCCACCAGCTCCGCCTCCGCCCTGCGCCGGGTGCTGGAGAAGTACGCCTGATGAGCGAGGAGACGGTCGTCCGCCAGGCGGCGCCCACCCTGGCCGGCGTGAAGACGGGGAGCCTGTTTCCCTACCGCTGTGAGAGCGCGGAGGAGCTGCGGGCGGATATCCGGGCCTTCAACCGCATGCTGGTGCCCAGGGGCATGTGCCTGCTGGTGCTGAAAATGATGGAGCGCTCGGCCCTGCTGTACCTTTACCGCCCGGCGAAGCTGGAGCGGGATCTCAGGGACAGCACCGCCCGCGAAGTACTGGAAGAGGCGGGCTACAGTTGCGAGAGCTGCGCCGCCTGTGTCAGAGAGCTGGTGCAGCGCTTCCACCGCGAGGGGGAGTTCCCCCATGAGATCGGCCTCTTTCTCAGCTACCCGCCGGAGGACGTGAAGGGCTTCATCGCCGACCGGGACAACTACAAGGCCATGTGCATGTGGAAGATCTACGGCGACGAGGAGCAGGCCCGCACACTCTGCGCCAGATTTCAGAAATGCACCGAGTGTTACTGCCGCCTCTGGCAGAAGGGCCGCCGCCTGGAGCAGCTGGCCGTGGCGGGCTGATGGAATGCGAAACCCAATTTGACATATGAAAGGAAGACATTCACATGAAGAAAACCGCAGTTGTTTACTGGAGCGGCACGGGCAACACCGCCGCTATGGCAGAGCTGGTGCTGGAGGGCATGCGCGAGGCGGGGGCTGACGCCTCCCTGATCGAGTGCACCATGGTCACCGACCTTGCCGCCTATGACGCCATCGCCTTCGGCTGCCCCGCCATGGGCTCCGAGCAGCTGGAGGACAGTGAGTTCGAGCCGATGTTCGACGGCGTGAAGAAATCCCTGGGCGGCAAGGCCGTGGCCCTCTTCGGCTCCTATGGCTGGGGCGACGGCGAATGGATGCGCAACTGGGAGGACGACTGCCGCGCTGCCGGCATCAGCCTGGCCTGCGAGAGCGTCCTGGTCAACGGCGCGCCCGAGGGTGCGGACGCCGAAGCCTGCAAAGAGCTGGGCAAGGCCCTGGCCTGAGGCAAAGACCATGATCGACCGCGCTGTTTGGAGCCGCCTGCGCCGCAAGCTCCCGGGTGAGCTCCTGCCCGTGGGTCTCGTTCTTGCGGTGCTGGCCATCCGATAGGAAAAGACACCCCGCTTTTAAGCGGGGTGTCTTTTCAGTTCAGGAGCAGATACGAGGTGTTGTTGAGCACGTTGTCCCGGATGACGGAATAGACCTCGCGCGGGATGAGCCGGTCCAGCTCCGGCAGCACGGCGATGCAGCCGCAGATGGCGGCGGCGCGGTAGCTCTTCGGGATGCGGCAGATGAGTCCGTTTTCCCGGTCCCGATCCTCCATGTCGGCCATGAGCGGCACGATGGCGGTGGCGATGCCTTTCTGCGCGTAGCGGTAAAGCGTCTCAATGTGGCGGGACTCCTGGACAGTATTGACGGGGATCTCAGCCTCCCGCAGCAGTCCCTCCGCCAGACGGCGTGTGGCCTGGCCGGGCTTGGTCAGGGCCAGCGGCTCGCCTTGCAGCAGGCGGGGGTCCAAGAAACCCACGCCGTTTTCCTCCTGTATCTGCGCCGAGAGGGGACTTCCCCTGCGGAGCAGGATCACCAGCTCTCCGCGGCCGAAGGTGTGGACCTTGACGCCGGGCAGTTCCAGCGGCCCGGAGGTGTAGACAAGCTGGATCTCATTGGCCCGGAGCGCGTCGAGCAGCCCCTCCCAGGAGCCCTCCATCACCGAAAAGCGGGTGTCCGGGAAGAGAGCCGCCAGCTCCCCGATCATCTCGGCCGAGCAGCAGGAGCTGAGATAGGGCGGCAGACCGATCGTCAACTCCTCCAGACCGGCGCGGTCGGCAAGCTCCGCCTTGGTGAGAAAATCCCGGTAGGTGGCGGTGATGGACTGCGCGGCCTCGGCAAACAACAGACCCTTCTCCGTCGGCTCCAGTCCCTTGTTGGAGCGGGTGAAGAGCTTAAAGCCAAGCTGCTCCTCAATGCGGCGGACGCACTGGCTCAGGGCGGGCTGGGACACAAACAGCGTCTCGGCGGCCTTGGACATGTTCCGCGTCTCAAACAGCCGGGTCATCCATCTGAGTTCCTCGATGGTCATGGCAGAGACCTCCTCTCCACGATAAGCAATGCTTATATTAACACGATTCTTCGAATTGTACAACGGTTTTCGGATGCTTTATGATAAAGACAGCGGAAAACCTGTTAATCAAAAAAGGGAGGAACCACCATGACAACTCAAATGGTAATCTGCATTCTGCTCTTTGTCGGCATGCTCACCAGCTTCCTGCTGGGCAAGATCCCCCTCGGTGTCACCGCCGGCACCACTGCGGCGCTCCTGGTCCTCTTCGGCTGCACGGAAGCGAAAACCATCCTCAGCGCCATCGGCAACTCCAACACCGTCATCATCTGCTGCATGATCATCCTGGCCGCCGGTCTGGGCCGCACGTCCTTCCCCCACAAGATGACCGCCGGTATCCGCAGACTCACCAAGGGCAGCTTCAAGCTGGCCTACCTGGGCGTGCTGCTCATCGGCGTTGTCCTCACCAGCATGCTCACCAGCCCCATGGCCGCCTATGCCATCACCTTCCCCATTATGGACTCCGTCTGTGACGAGTTCGGCGTCAGCCGCTCCAAGGCCCAGTTCCCCCTGATGGTCATCGTGCTCGGCTGCTGCTCCATCCTGCCTCTCGGCGCCGGCATCAGCCAGGCTGCCGTCTACGCCGGCTACATGGAGACCTACGGCTTCACCCAGACCTTCACCGCCATGGACTTTTTCCGCGGCCGCTGGCCGATGCTCTTCGTGTGTCTCGCCTGGGCCTACTTCCTCGCCCCCAAGTTCACCCCGGAGCATCCCGTTGTCCCCATCACCTCTCTCGAGACCAAGAAGGCTGACGCCAAGCCCCTCTCCAAATTCTCTGATGTGGCCGGTGTCGTGATCTTCGCCCTCGTCATCCTGGGCTTCATCTTCAACAAGTACGTCGGCTACCCCACCTGGTTCCTCGCCTTTGCAGGCGTGATGCTCATGGTCATCTGCGGTGTGCTGACCAAGCAGGAGGCCATCAAGGCCATCCCCGTGGACATCTGCATGCTCTTCGTCGGCGCCAACACCATGGCCACCGCCCTGGTCGCCACCGGCACCGCGGAGTATCTCGGCAACGTGATTTCCAACTCCCTCGGCTCTTCCGCCAGCACCCTCATGCTGCACGCGGTGTTCTTCATCGTCCCCTTTGTCATCACCCAGTTCATGCAGAACCAGAGCGTCATGAACGTCTTCGCCCCCATCGCCCTGATCGCCTGCGGCGCCCTGGGCGCCGATCCCCGCGGCTGCATGATCCTGATCTCCGCCGGCGCGCTGACCGCCTACATGACCCCCTCCGCCACCGCTGCCGTCGCCATGTGCATGGGCGCGGGCGGCTACGACGTCAAGGCCCTGTTCAAAATGGGCTGGCTCTTCGCCCTGATCGCCTGCGTGCTTTACATTGCTTTCGTCAGCATGGTGTACCCCGCGTTCTGATGCTCTGACAGCTGAGCCGGCTGTTCCGGAAACCCGGAGCAGAGCAATGATGCGTTGATAAAATGATCGTGCGCTGAGCGCAAAGGAGAACATGATGGACAGTTACCTGATCAAAAACGGAACCCTGCTCTCCATCCTGGACGGCAGCGAACGGAAAGCGGACGTCCTGGTGGAGGACGGGATCATCACCCACATCGGGGAAAACATCGAGGCGCCTGCGGCGGAGGTCTATGACGCCGAGGGGATGTTTGTCACCGTCGGCTGGCTGGAGGCCCACTGCCACTTCCTGCGGCCGGGCGGCGCCGTCTCCCTGGATCCCACCGACGACCTGCTGCGGCAGGGTGTCACCTACGCCCTGGACCTGGGCACCGTTGGTCCGGACGACTACGTCGCCTGCAGTGAGGCGGTCCGCGCCATGAGCGAGCTGCGCTTCCGCGCCTATCTCAACATCGCCCACGCCGGTGTCTATCCCCCGGGCAAGACCGTCGACTTCGAGGGCCCGGAGGACATCATCCCCGAGCGCGTCATCGAAGTGGGAGAGAAGTACCGCTCGGAGCTGATGGGGCTCAAGGCCCGCAGCGACGACAAGTTCTGCTTCGATCCCGTCTACGTGATGGAACAGCTGCGCGCGCTGGGCGACGCGCTGAACATGCCCATCGCCGTCCACGCGCCCCGCAGCCGCATCGGCATTGAGAAGCTGCTGACCTATCTGAAAGCGGGCGATGTGCTCTGCCACACCCTGGCGGGCAACAGCGACGTCATGAGCATCATCGATGAGAACGGGAACGTCAAGCCCTGCGTGCTGGAGGCGCGGGCACGCGGCGTGATCTTCGATCTCTCCCACGGCACCAACGCCTACAGCTACGATACGGCGGAGAGTGCCTGGAAGGCCGGCTTCTTCACCGACACCGTCTCCTCCGACCTGCACGGGAGAAACCTGCACGGCCCGGTGTACAACCTGGGCGTGATTTTGACCAAGGTGCGGGGCCTTACGGGCCAGCCCTGGTGGTGGATCCTGAACAAGGCCGTGGCGGAGCCCGTGCGCCTGCAGCACATCCCCGACAAGGCGGTGGAGATCCGCGAGGGGATGCAGGCCGATCTCACAGTCTTCCGCATCGACGAGGGCAGCTTCACCTACCCGGACTCCAAGAAGGAGCTGCGCACCTTCTCCGAAAAGGCCACCGCGGTCTACACCTGCCTCGGGAAAAAGGTCTACACCTGCCGGGAAGAATAAAAAGCAAAAAGGTGTTGTCTCAAAATAGCTTCACAACCTGATAATCAGCCGGCAGCCGACTCCTTCTCAAGAGCCGGCTGCCGGTATTTTCACGTTTTGGGGCTGCCTTTTGGGATAGCCCCTTTTTTGTTTTCTGCGATTTGCGCCTTGTTTTTCGCAAAACAGTTAGGCGCATTCCATTTTGTTCTCTTTGAAATGACAGCGAGAGAGAGTATTGCTTGAAAGACCGGGAAAAATATAGCCGACTGGTCTGAGAGCTGCCGGATCAGAGAAAGAGAGCCGCTGAGCGGCCATATCCAGGCGGAAATCGCCGTCATCGGCGCGGGGATCGCAGGACTGCATGACCGCGGACGGCGTACCCTATATCGGGCGCTATGCGGAGAGCCGCCCAAACTGGTACGTGGCCACCGGCTTTCAAAAGTGGGGCATGACCAGCGCCATGGTCTCGGCCATGCTGCTGCGGGATCTGATCTGCGGCGTAAAAAATCCCTATGCGGACGTGTTCGACCCGGGGCGCTTTATCCCGTCGCTCTTCGCTGCCCGCACCTCGGCTGTCAGCTGGAATGGAACCCGGATGAGCGCAGCTGGGACTGCCCCTGCCATGGCTCCCGCTTTGACCGCTTCGGCAAGCTGATCTCCGGCCCGGCACAGACGGATCTCGTCCATTCGATTTCTTGAGAGGGCTTTCTGATACGATTATCTGAATTAAGGAATCGTATCGAACGGATGCGGTTTCTCTTGACCGATGCGGCTTCCTTTATCTTGTAATTCTCGGAGGGATACGATATAGTAATAGCAGGTGCCATATACGCGCCGACCATCATGCGCATCAACGCCGCTGCGCTGCGGCGCGTCAAGCGTCTGAAACTGTCTGATCTGCCATAAGGGAGGGATAAAAGTGAAAAGAAAGGTCTTTCTGCCGCTGCTGATCTGTCTGCTGCTGGTGGCGTCGCTCCCGCTGACAGCCTTTGCGGAGGGGCAGAGCGCGGCGGAGCGCGGGCTGGAGGCCATCATGGCCACCGGCCGCGGGGATCGGATCGTCCTGCCCCAGACGGAGAGCTATCTGGAGGAGTGGAAAACACTCTACTGCCGCCGGGCCTGGTATGCCCCGAGCCTCTATGTGGAGAGCCTGCCCCTGTTTCAAAGCGGCGTGCCCACCCAGTCCAACCTCTTTGAGGGGACCGAGGTCACCGTGGTTGCCGAGGAAAACGACATGTCCTGCATCCTCTACCGCAACGTGGACTATAAACCCTGCGTGGGCTGGATCCAGAGCATCCGGCTGCTGGAGGAGTTCCCGGGGGAGCGGTACCTGATCGGGGAGGAGCCGGACGGGGAATTTGACACGCGCAAAGCTATGGAGCTGCGGTGGTCTGGGGAATACTTCCCCGGTGCGGAGCAGCCCTATACGGTGCTGGCCGAGCCGCTGAACGGATGCGTGGGCTTTGATTTCGAGTACCAGCTCACCGCGGAAAACACCTCCAACAAGGAGATCGTCTTTGGCCCGCGCACGGTCTATGTGCGCAGCGGGGACGAATGGACAGCGGTGGGCGCCTTCCCCTACGCGGAGCTCGGCGCGGTGCGGGTGCAGGTCTGGCTGCCCAGGCCCATGGACATCTCCGCCATCGCCACCATTGCCAACTGCCACGCCCCGAATCTGTTCGATTTCAGACAGACGGCCCGGAATTTTGTGCTGCTGCCAGAGAATGGATAAAGCCGCGGGCGGGGTGAACGCGCGGCCGCCATTTGCGCCCGATGCGCTGTTCACCCTGAACAAGTAGGTTTTTGAAAAAAAGCGAACAATTGTATAAAAATCCAAAATCGCAAAAAGCCAATTGACAAAAATTCATTCTCCCCGTATAATCCAGACAATTCAATCAGCAATAGAGGCGCGAAGCTTATCAGTAGCTCTGCCCGAGACCGTGCGGTCGTCTGAGGGCAGGGGGAAAGGAATCTTCGCCGAAACCGTGGTTTCACGCACAGGAATCGCGAGTTGGGATGCAGTCGAACAGGCTGCAGACTCCTACATGTACGATGTAGAGGAGCTATTGACTCAAAGGGTATTTTGGGCAGTGGTCTCCGACCACTGCCTTTACATCTGCCCGGAAAGCGACATCCCTCTCTTGCGCTGGTAAAACACAAGAGAGGGATGTGTTTTTATGATCAATTTTCTCAACTGGCTCGACGGCGTTCTCTGGGGCCTGCCCCTGATCGTCCTGATGGTGGTCACCGGACTGTACTTCACTGTTCGCTCCGGTTTCTTCCAGTTCCGCTACTTCGGCCGCATCTGGCGGCACACGGTCGGCACCCTGTTCCACCGGAATGCGGATGCTGACAATCTCGACCGCGAGGGCATGTTGACCCCGTTCCAGGCCATCGCTACCGCCGTCGGCGGTACGGTCGGCTTCGGCAACATCGCAGGCGTGGCCACGGCCGTGGCGGCCGGCGGCCCCGGTGCTGTGTTCTGGATGTGGGCCACGGCCTGCCTCGGTATGATCCTCAAGCAGGTTGAGGTCACGCTGGGCCTCTACTACCGCCGCCACAAGGAAAACGGCGACACCTACGGCGGACCCACCTACTACATGGAGCTGGGCCTGGGCGAGAAGCGGCACTGGGGCAAGCTGTGGCTGATCCCCGGCATCATCTTTGCCATCGGCATCTTCTCCACCTTCTTCGTGACCTCTTCCACGCTGACAGCTTCCCAGGTGGTGGCGGGCGCCCTGAACCTCGGCGATGTGCATCTGGGCGGGCTGACTGTCGAGGGCATCATCCTGGTCGGTGTCGCGGTGACGATCCTGACTTACCTCATCACCAGCGGCGGCACCCGCGGTGTTGCCAATGTCTTCACGAAGCTCGTCCCCATCATGAGTGTGGTTTACATCGTCATGGGCATCGTGATGATTCTGGTGAACATCACCCGCGTCCCCGCGGCCATCGGCTCCATCTTTGTCAACGCTTTCACCGGCACCGCGGCTATCGGCGGTTTTGCCGGCTGCGCGGTCAGCCAGATGGTCCGCGTCGGCATGGCCCGCGCCGTGTACTCCAACGAAGCCGGCTGGGGCACCTCGCCCATGATCCACTCCTCCGCCAAGACCATTCACCCCGTGGAGCAGGGTCTCTGGGGCTCCTTCGAGGTCTTCTTTGACACCTTCGTGATCTGCTCCATCACCGCGCTCTCCGTCATCCTCAGCGGCGCCTGGACCGACGGCAGCACCGGCGGCACCCTGGCCCTGACTTCCTTTGCCCAGGGCTTCGGCCAGATCGGAGCGTACCTGCTGGCCATCGTGATGATCATTTTCACCGTGACCACCTCCGGCGGCTGGTTCACCTATTATCTCGCGATCCTCGAGCATCTCGGCATGGACGAGACGCGCTGGAAGAAGATCCTGATGAAGGTCTTCTACGCCTGCCGCGCCCTGCCCGGACTGCTCTGGACCATCTACCTGGTCAAGACCAACAACCAGGGCTTCATCTGGACCGTGGTGGACATCACCTCCGCCATCCCCACCTTTGTCAACGTGGCCGTCATACTGATCCTCTCCGGCGATTACTTCCGCCTGCTTCGAGACTACAAGGCCCGCTACATGGGCCTGGGCCAGGCGGACGAGAATACAGAGCTCTTCTATGAGGATGAGGTCGAGACGGCGGTATTATGAGAAACATCTACTATAACGGTCGGGTCTATACCGGCCAGCTGCCTCTGTGCAGCGCCTTCGCGGTGGAGGACGGACGCTTTACCCTGGTCGGAGACGATGAGACCCTTCTCGCCTCCGCCCGGGAGGGCGACACGCTGACCGATCTCTCCGGCCGCTTCGTCTGCGCCGGCTTCGACGATTCCCACATGCACCTGTTGAACTTCGGCCAGTCTCTGGCTGCGGCCCAGCTCGCCCCGCACACGGGCAGTCTTGCGGACGTGCTGGACACGCTGCGGCGCTTCCTCGCGGCAAATCCGCCCCGGGAGGGCCAGTGGCTCACCGGCCGGGGCTGGAACCAGGACTACTTTGCCGATGTGGCCCGCATGCCGGACCGCCGGGATCTGGATGCTGTCTCCGCGGAAGTCCCTATCATGATCACCCGCGCCTGCGGCCACTGCTGTGTGGTCAACTCCCGCGTGCTGGCCCTGGCCGGCATCACAGCGGACACCCCCTCGCCCGAGGGCGGCAACATCGGCATGACCGACGGGCAGCCGGACGGCCGCCTCTACGACAACGCCATGGAGCTGCTGGAGGGCGTCCTGCCCCTGCCGGGCAAGGAGGAGCTCAAGCAGATGATCCGCCTGGCCTGCCAGAATTTGAACCGTTACGGCGTCACCAGCTCCCAGACCGACGACTACTGCGTCTTCCGCGCCATCCCCTTTGAGACCGTCAACGCGGCCTACCGGGAACTGGAGGAGAGCGGGGAGTTGACGGTACGTGTCTATGAGCAGTCAAACTTCACGGAGCTTGAGGAACTGCGGCGCTTTGTGGAGGCCGGGAATGTGACCGGTGCCGGCACGGAGCTGTTTCGCATCGGCCCGCTGAAGATGCTGGGCGACGGGGCCCTCGGCAGCCGTACCGCGCATCTGAGCAGCCCATACCCCGGCACGGAGGACTGCGGCTTCAACCTCTTCTCCGACGAGCACATGAACGCCATGGTCTCCTATGCCCACCGCCACGGGATGCAGGTGGCCATCCACGCCATCGGCGACGCCTGTCTGGACCAGGTCCTCAACGCGGTGGAGCAGGCCCTGCGGGAAGAGCCCCGGGAAGACCACCGCCACGGTGTGGTCCACTGCCAGGCCTCCCGCCCCGACCAGCTGGAGCGCATCGCCCAGCTGAACATGCATGTCTATGCCCAGTCCATTTTTCTCGACTATGACAACCACATCGTCCACAAGGTTCTGACCCCGGAGCTTGCCGCCAGCAGCTACAGCTGGAAAACCTTGATGCAAAAGGGCGTCTCTGTCTCTAACGGCTCCGACTGTCCGGTGGAGCTGCCGGACGTGATGGAGGGCATCCAGTGCGCCGTGACCCGCCGCTCGCTGGACGGCACGGGGCCCTACCTGCCCGGGGAGGCCTTCACGGTGCAGGAGGCCCTGGACAGCTTCACCATCCGCAGCGCGGAGGGCAGCTTTGAGGAAAACAGCAAGGGCCGCATCGCGGCCGGGTACCTGGCGGACTTCGTGGTCCTGGGCGCTGATCCCTTCGAGACGGAGCCCACGGCCATTCATGAGATCCCCGTTCTCGCCACATACCTGGGCGGCAGCTGCGTCTACAGCGCGGAGGCTTAACCATGGCAGCGCTCTCGTTTCGCTTTGCCATCCGGGAGGACACCCCCTTGATCCTCTCCTTCATCCGCGCGCTGGCGGAATACGAACAGATGGCCGACCAGGTCGTCGCCACCGAGGAGCTTTTGGTCGAGCAGCTCTTTGATCGCGGCAACGCTGAGGTGCTCTTCGCCCTGAAGGACGGGCAGGAGGTGGGCTTTGCCCTCTTCTTTCACAACTTCTCCACCTTCCTGGGCCGTGCGGGGCTGTATCTGGAGGACCTTTACGTCCTGCCGGAGCACCGGGGCAAGGGCTGCGGAAAGGCCCTGCTGCGTCAGCTTGCCCGCATTGCAAAGGAGCGCGGCTGCGGCCGGATGGAGTGGTGGTGTCTCGATTGGAACCAGCCCAGCATCGACTTCTACCTCGCCCTGGGCGCCGAGGCTATGCGCGACTGGACGGTCTACCGGCTCAGCGGCGTAACGCTGGAAGCTCTGGGGGAGTAGCAGCATCCCTCTCAAACGTCCCGGCGCCAAAGGCGCCGGGACGTTCTTTCCGCCTGCATATTGAAAAATTTCGATATTGAGCTTATACTGTCCCTGAAAGAACTCTTTGGGGAGGGATTGGATGAACAAAGACTATCTGCGCGTGTTCCGGGCCTTTTCGGACGAGCGCCGGCTGCGGGTGCTGGAGCTGCTGTGTCAGGGTGAACAGTGCGCCTGCGTGCTGCTGCAGGAACTGGAGATCTCCCAGCCCACACTTTCCTACCACATGAAGATCCTCTGCCGGTCCGGCATCGTGAAGGAGCGCCCCGTCGGCCCCTGGAAGTACTATTCCATCGACGCCGAGGGCTGCGCCTACGCCCAGAAGCTGCTGCAGGCGCTGAGCTTCGGCGGGGAAAAAGTGGAGATCCGCCTCATCCGTGCGCTTGGGCGCCTGTCCCGCGCGCCCAAGGACACGGAAAAGAGCGGCGGCCCTTTTGCCTGCTCCTGCCGTTGCGTCTGCTGAAAAATGTGTTATCATAGAAAGGAAGCGTCCCCATGAAAAAGTTTGCCGTGTTCAGCGGTTTTCTCGGCTCCGGGAAAACCACCGCCATGATGGCCCTGACCAAGTACCACAGCGCGCACCGGGGCAAGGCCGCCATGATCTCCAACGACCTGGGCCACGGGGTGAACCTGGCGGACAACCGCCTGGCCAGGCTCTGCGGCTGCAACGCCTCCGAGATGACGGAGGAGTGTATCTGCTACCAGAACGAGAACCTGGCCGACCGGCTCAACGTCTGCTATGACGACGGCTGCGAGCTGGTAATCTCTGATATTCCCGGCTTTGGTGTGGGCGCGCTCGAGCACGTCTACCACGGGCTGACGGAGAAATTCCCCGGGCAGTTCGATCTGGCCCCCTTCACCGTGCTGGTGGAGCCGAAGACTGTGGAAATTCTCCGCAGCGGCGGGGGCGGAGACCTGCGCTACCTCTACGACACGCAGCTGGTGGAGGCGGACCTGATCGTGCTCAACAAGTGCGACCTTCTGACGCCCGAGCGGCGGGACGCGGATCTCGCCTGGCTCAGGGAGCACTACCCGCTCGCCGAGACGATCGCCATCAGCGCTCTGAAGGAGGAGGGGCTGGAGGCGCTGTCCCGGGCGCTGGCCGAGGGCAAAGCCTCCATGCGCAGACCCGACATCGGCTACGGCGGCGAGGCCTTTGTGGCCGCCATGTCCCACATGAGTGAGTACTATCTCCAGTACCACGCGGTGGTCTGCTGCAACGACTTTGACGGCAATGCCTACCTCATGGACATGGCCGAGGCCGTGCAGACCGGCGTCAGGGAGGCGGGCCATGAGATCCCGCACCTCAAGCTGCTGGCCTGGGAGCCGGAGGGGGACTTCGGCAAGGTCGATCTGCTGGGCACCGGCCGCGAGATCGAGGTGGTACACCGCTTCACGAAACCCTGCACGGAGCTGGCCGTGATCCTCAACGCCAGCGCCGACTGCCCCGCCGATGCGCTGGAAGCGCTGATCACCGGCGCGGCCAGGGCCGTCTCGGAGCGCTACCAGCTGGAATTGATGATCTTCAAACAGGAATGCTTTGGAATGGGTGAGTAAACATGTCTCAGCTCCTGCGCAAAACCCGCTCGGTCTGCCCGATCTGTCTGAAAAACCTGCCCGCGGAATTGACGCGCCGGGAGGACGGGGTCATACTGCTGGAAAAAACCTGCCCGCAGCACGGGGATTTCTCCGTGCCTGTCTGGCAGGGCCGGGTGGATTTTGACAGCTGGCTGCTGGGCACCGAAGCGCTCCCGAGTGACGCCGCCCTGCACTGCCCGGACAATTGCGGCATCTGCCCAGAACATGAGATCGGCACCTGCTGCGCGCTGCTGGAGGTCACCTCGCGCTGCAATCTCCGCTGCCGCTACTGCTTTGCCAATGGCGGCACAACGGAGCAGGACCCCTCTCAGGAGACGCTGAAGACCGCCATCCGGGAGATTGCCGAAACGTGCGGCGGGCCGCTGCTCCAGTTTTCCGGCGGGGAGCCGACGCTGCGGGACGATCTGCCGGAGCTGGTTCGCTTTGCCAAAGAGGCCAGCTGCAGCTACACCCAGGTCAACACCAACGGCATCCGCCTGGCGCAGGACCCGGCCTACGCAAAGCGCCTCAAGGAGGCGGGGCTCGACATCGTGTTCCTCCAATTTGACGGGACCAGGAATGAAATCTATGAGACGCTGCGCGGCGTGCCGCTGCTGGAAACCAAGCTGGAAGCCATCCGCGTCTGCAGCGAGCTGCGCATCGGCGTCACCCTGGTGCCGACTGTGGTCAAGGGCGTCAACGACGATGATCTGGGCCGGCTTGTCGCCCTCGCGGCGTCCCTGGCCCCGGGGGTCCGCGGCGTCCACTTCCAGCCGGTGTCCTTCTTCGGACGCTACCCCGGCACGCCGGGGGCGGAGGACCGCTACACCCTGGATATGCTGATGGCGGACATCAGCGACCAGGCGGGCATCCCCATCGAGAGCTTCATGCCCTCCCGCTGCGACCACCCGCTCTGCGGCTTCCACGCGAGCTTTCTCATCGAGCCGGAGGGTGCGCTGCGGCCGCTGTCCTCCATCACCCACTCCTCCCACAGCCGGGGCTGCGCGCGGGACAACCGGGAATATGTGGCCCGGCACTGGCGGCGCGCGCCGGAGGAGACCCCGCCGTCCGCCGATTTTTCAAAGGAGATGGACTTTGACACCTTCCTCTACCGCCTGCGGCACAACAGCCTGACGCTCTCGGCCATGGCCTTTCAGGATGCCATGAACCTGAACCTGGAGCGCCTGCACCGCTGCAGCCTGCACGTCTACGATAAGGGGAAGATCAAGCCCTTCTGCGCCAAATACCTCTCCGCCTGGGAGTGAACCGGCGGACAAAAAGGAGCCCGGAAGCATCCGAGAGATGCTTTCGGGCTTCAAGGTGTCGACAAAGTCCTTCCTGTCATCCTGAGCGGAGGCGCAGCCGGAGTCGAAGGATCTCAAGCGTTGAAGCCTGCACGGTGGACGACGTTTGAGATTTCTCCCTAAAGGACTAGGCGCTTCGCGCCGTCGCGACTCCGCTCGAAATGACAGGCGGTTGAGACTTGCCCGCAGTCAAATACCCGGAAGCAGTTCAAGACTGCTTCCGGGTATCTTTGCGTCTGGGATCAGAGCGCTTCCATGTAGCGGATCATGGCCTCGGCGGCCTTCTTCGCGCCGTCCACCGCGTGGACCACGGTCTTGGCGCCGGTGATCACGTCGCCCGCGGCAAAGACGCCGGGCTTGGTGGTCATGTAGTTGTCGTCCACCAGAAGGGTGCCCCGCTCGCCGGCAAAGAGCCCCTCAGTGGTGCGCACCAGCTTGCGGCGCGGCACCTGGCTGATGGAGATGACGGTGGAGTCGGCATGCACCTGTACGGGCTCCTCCTCATAGCCGATGATCTGATCGTCCTCGTCGAAGATGGCGCGCTTGAAAACCGGGCCCTCGTCGGTGATGCGCTCAATCTGCATGCCGAAGACGAACTCCGCTCCGTCCAACTCCGCGTAGGCCACTTCGCTGGAGGAGGCGGTCACGTTCTTGCTGCGGGCGTAGAGCGTCACATGGCGCGAGCCGTTTCTCAAGGCGGTGCGGGCCACGTCGATGGCGGCGTTGCCCATGCCGATGACGGCCACGGTGTCGCCCAACTTGTGGCCGTGGGGGTTGGCCAGGTAGTTGAGACCGAAGTGGACGTTGCCCAGGCTCTCACCCTCAATGTCCAGGGTGCGGGGCTTCTCGGCACCGGTGCCGATGAAGATGGATTTGTAGCCGTCGCGGAACAGATTGTCGATCATCAGCACCGCGCCGATGGTGGTGTTGGTGCGGATGGTGATGCCCATCTCCTCCATCCGGGCCTGGTAGCGGTCCAGGGTGGATTTCGGCAGGCGGAACTCCGGAATGCCGTACTGCAGCAGGCCGCCGATTTTGCCCTTCCACTCGAAAATGGTGACGGGGTAGCCCTGCCGCGCCAGCTGAATGGCCACGGTCATGCCCGCGGGACCGCAGCCGATCACGGCCACCTTCTTCTCCTTCTTCTCCGGGACGGGGAGGGTCATGCGGTCGAGGTACATGTCGGAGATATAGGCCTCGATGCTGGAGAAGTGGACCGGGGTGTCCTTCCGCCCGCGGATGCAGTTGCCGGCGCACTGCTTTTCGTGGTTGCAGACGATGGCGCAGACGGCGGAGAGGGGGTTGTTCTCAAAGAGCATCTCCCCGGCCTCCATGAGGCGGTTCTGCTTGAAGAGCTGGATCACGGTGGGGATGGGGGTGTGGACGGGACATCCCTTCTGACACATGGGGTTTTTGCAGTTGAGGCAGCGGTTTGCCTCCGCAACAATATGCAGCGCCATGGCTTGGCCTCCCTGAAATAGTGTGAAGTGAGCAATTATCTATCCTTATTCTAAAGAAATCCGACGCGCTTTGCAAGGGCTGCCTGCCGGATTTATCCATAAAAAAAGTGACCATGGCAACGCGTGAAAAGGAATGACCGGATTTCTTGCGCTTTTCTGTTCTTTTCGGTAAGATAAGAGACAGAAGAAAAAAGGAGGACGGAGCGATGATACGCTTGGAAAAGGGACCTATCTATCTCGATGCGGCGGGCAGGGTCTGCGCGGGCGCACCCGGGGCAGAGCGCGCCGCGCGGCAGAACACCATGGCGGCGCGCATCCTGCGCGAGCACAGCGCGGGCGCGGCGGACGGGCTGCTGCGCCTGAAATTTGACGCGCTGGTCTCGCCGGACAACAACTATGTCTCCATTCTGCAGAGCGCCCGGGCCGTGGGGCTGGAGCGCTTCCCCGTCCCCTATGTGCTCACCAACTGCCACAACTCCCTCTGTGCCGTCGGCGGCACCGTCAACGAGGACGACCATGTCTTCGGCCTGGACAACGCCCGCCGCTGCGGCGGCATCTTTGTGCCGCCCTTCCGCGCGGTCCTGCACCAGTACATGCGGGAGAGAATGGCCGGCTGCGGCCGGCTGATCCTGGGCTCCGACTCCCACACCCGCTACGGCGCCCTGGGCACCATGGGCGTGGGTGAGGGCGGCGGCGAGGTTGCGCTCCGACGCGGGGAGCTGCTCGAGGGCGAAGGCGATGCAGGCGGCGAGCATGTTGGCGGCCGACTGGTCCCAGTAGGGGTCCTGCGAGAACTGCACGGGGCAGATCGCGTTCGCGATGGAGATGACGTCGATCTGATGCGGCCGGTTGCCGGCCATGCGGACGAGGCCCAGGGGGTTGTAGCCCACGGTGGAGCGCGCGGGCTCGGAGAAGTCGATGCTCTCGACACGGTAGCCGTTGCGCTCGAGGATGGGTCCGAGGGTGCTGTAGAGGTCGCCCTTCACGTCGACGATGAGGAAGGAGGAGCCCATCTCGAGGACGTTCGGCATGAGGTGGCCGCGGGTCTTGCCGAGCCCGGGGTTCCGATCACGAAGGTGTTCGCGTTGAGTCCCGTCTCCCACTGGTCGGTGGGAAGCGAGATGCCCTCGGCGAGGATGGTGGTGCTCCGGTAGGGCGTGCGGTCGTCTGCGCTGCCGGTGCTGCGGATCATCGGGAGGCTCCTTCCGGGGAAAGGTCGAGCAAGGTGGGGGTGCGGGCCGGGGTCGGTTCGGACCGTCCTGCCAGCGCGAGGGGTGTGAGGACGTTGTAGGTGAACCGCCGTATGCGCCGTGCGCGAGTCACGCCCTGCTTCATGTCGAACCCGTAGTCGAGGCAGGTTGCGAACAGCCAGCTGTTCTCCACGGAGGCGGTGTATGCCGCGCGCGTCGACCCCATGCGCCGCGCTGCCTGGATGTAGCGCTCGATGGGCATTCAGGAGCATGCGCGACGTTGCCGTGGGAGGCAGCCCCACCTTGCGTGCTATCCTGTCGTAATCGTGGGCGGGCACCGCCTCGCTGCCCTCGCATGCGCCGAGCGACCGGTAGACGGTGACCAGGGGGATGCTCTCGAGGAAGCGCTCGCCGATGCGCTCGTAGGGGGATGCGAACGTGTGCAGGCGCTCGTCGAGATCGTCCAAGGCCTTGACGCGCGCGCTGCCCCGCGATTCCTCAAAGGCTGCATGCCAGACCTTCATGACGTTTCCCTTGAGCTCCGCCGCCATGTC
>ONPY01000007.1 GCA_900319835.1 uncultured Eubacteriales bacterium
CCGGAACACGAACAGCAAAATAAATACACGTCATTGCGAACCAGTCCGCAGACTGGTGTGGTGTACGCCCTGCGGGTGCAATCCGCATTTCGGGCGGATGATATCCGCCCCTACAGACGCAATCCGGGATCATTGTCTCAGGCAGCGCTGCGGACGGCTTGGCAATCCGGCATGGACTTTGTACCAGATACGTACAATGTTCGATATCCGCGCGCACAAGCTTCTGAATTGCACGCTGCTGCCCGCGTTGGCGGCCCTTTTCTCTTTGGAGTCCAAGAACCGTTTCTCTTTTCGCGCAAGATCGAAAAGAGAAATGGGTCTTGATCTGCGCAGGTCCGTCTCTGCAGACATGCCGCCGAAACGCGCCTATACGCAGCACGCGCCCCGTTCGGGTTTCCGAACGGGGCGATTGTTGTTTCTTTTATTCGGGTTTGTGCCCCTCGGGCGGAGTCTGGGGCTGAATCGGCTCCAGCGGTTCAACCGGGTCCAGGGGCTCCATCGGCTCCACCGGGCGAGTCGGTTCTGCAGACGGCGCCGGCTGTGCAGGCTCGGCCGGGCGGACGGGCGCGGCAGGAGGTGTGGCCTCCTCGGGGCGCCAGACGGTGTGGATGGGCGGCACCCTGGGTTCTTCGGGCGTTTCAGTCTCCACCGGCTCACCGTAAACGGCGGGGGCCTCAGGCGACGCGGCGGGCGCGGCGTATTCCTCCTCACCGAAGCCCTGCTTTCTCAGATGCCAGATGTAACCGGCAAGGCCGGCCAGGGCCAGCACCGCCACGGCGAAGAGGATCTTCACCCCGGCGCTGACGCCGGTGTTCTTCCGGGTGGGGGTGGGCACCGGGCGCGCGGTGGCATTGGGATCGGGGCTGGCGCTCACGTCAGGGCCGTTGCTGGGGCTGGGGCTGACGGCGCCGGGAACCGGCGACGCGGAGGGCGTGGGGGTCGGCGTGGGCGTGGGCCGCGGGGTGGGCGTGACAGCCTCCTTGGCCTTAACGGTCACGGTGAATTTCGCGGTGTACTTGTCATAGCGGACGGTGACCTCCTGGGTGCCGGGGGTGGCCAGGACCTTGGGGGAGACCGTGTAGCCCCCCGTCAGCACCTCGGAGCCCTTGTTGGAGTTGAGCTGCACGGAAAGGCCGCTTGTATCCAGATAATCGCCCACGGTGTAGCTGCGGGTGGTGGGCAGGGTCAGCACGGAGATCCCGGTGACGACCTTGTCGTTCTTGACCGCGACCTTGAAGGTGCAGGTCTTTTCCTGGTACTGGACGGTGATGATCTGTTCGCCCTCGGTACTCATCACCGTGGGGGAACAGTTGAGATCGGTGGAGACGTCGTAATGCTCGCCGTCGTCGGTGTAGACCCGGATGGACAGGCCCGCGGTCTGCAGGTTTTCGCCCAGCAGGTACTCCCGCTTGTTGGGCAGCGTCAGCACGCCGATACCGGAGACCACGGCCTCCTTCTTCTGGACGTTGACGTAAAAGCTCCAGCTGCGGCCGCCGTAGCTGACCTTGACGGTGTGGGTGCCGGCGAGGTCAAAGGGGTCGACCTCGATCTCATAGCCGCTGCTGATGACCTCCTGCACGCCGTTGTCGTAGGTCACCCGGAGCGTCATGCCGGTGTGGTCAAAGCTCTCCCCCACGGCGTAGTCCATCTTGTTGGGCATGGTCTCGATGCTGACGGAGCTGACCTGCGGCTCGCGCACCGAGAGGGTGATGATGTCAGACATGACCGTGCGGAGATCGCCGTTGTTGTTGTTGGTCACCTCGCAGACATAATTCCAGGTGCCGGCGGCAGAGGTGTCGGGCCGGAGGGTGCTGCCGGTTTCCCCCGGAAGCGCGCGGGAATCAAGGCCGTTTTCCAGATACCACTGGTAGCTGAGGCTCCCCGCGTCCGGCGTCCAGGCGGCGACGGAGAGGGCCGCGCTGTCCCCCACCCAGCAGCTTACGGAGTCGGAGACGCTGACCGTGGGGTCCGCGGCGGTGATATCGATGGTGCAGACCAGGTTCTCCTCCCCGGTCACGGTGAAGGTATAGTTCCCGGCGGTCGTGGGTCTGCCCACCAGGTAGAGAGCGAGGCCCGCCTCGGTCTCCCGGGCCTCGACCCGCAGGCCGTCAGGCAGGTTTTCCACCGTACGCTCGCCCGCGCCGACAACGGAGGCGATGGGGTATTCCAGCTCGCTGCCGGCGGTGAAGCCCCCGAGGGTGATATACTCGTCGGCATATGCACAGGGGAGCAGCGCCAGCATCAACAGCAGCGCCAGCAGCCCTGAAAAAATCCATTTCTTTTTCATAGTCCTTTTCCTTTCATGGCGTCCGGCCAAAACCGACCACTCACTTGCGTGATCATGGCACAAAACGCGCAATTTGTCAATCCTCCCCCGCTCTTCGCGGGAAAAACCTGCTCCGGCTTCTTGTGATGCGGAAAAAGCTGTGCTAAAATGTGGATAAGCATTTTAAAGGAGGAGTTGTCCTATGGCCTTTACTCCCTGGTATAAGGATATGGCGGTCTACCATATCTGGACGCGCAGCTTCTGTGACGGCAACGGCGACGGGATCGGCGATCTCTGGGGCGTGCTCGGGAAGCTGGATTACATCAAGAGTCTCGGCGTGGACGCCATCTGGTTCTCGCCGCTCTACCCCTCGCCCAACGCGGACTGGGGCTACGACATCTCCGACTACATGGACATCCACCCGGACTTCGGCAACCTGGATGTGTTCAAGGAAGTGCTCCGGGAGGCTCACCGCCGCAACCTGCGGGTGTTCATGGATCTGGTGGTCAACCACTCCTCGGACGAGCACCCCTGGTTCATCGAGAGCCGCAAGAGCAGGGATAACCCCTACCACGACTACTATATCTGGCGGCCCGGCCGGGGCAAGGGCTCCAAAAAGCTGCCCCCCAACAACTGGACCTCCCTGTTTGAGGGCGGCGCCTGGGAGTATGACAGTCACTTAGACGAATATTATCTGCATTTGTTCGCGAAAAAGCAGCCGGATTTGAACATGGAGAACCCGAAGGTGCGGGAGGAGGTCAAGCGTATCCTCCGCTTCTGGCTGGACATGGGGGTGGACGGCTTCCGGGAGGACGTGATCACCTTTATCTCCAAGACCCCGGGCCTGCCCAGCGTCTACCCGCCCATCCCCGTGGCCAACGGCATGAAGCACTTCTCCAACCGGCCCCAAGCCCACGACTACCTGCGGGAATTCAAGCGCGACGTGCTGAGCCAGTACGACTGCTTTGTGGTGGGCGAGAGCCCGCTGACCGACGCCAACACCGCCCTGCGCTACGTCACCGAGGGTCCCAACCAGGTGCTCGATGAGATGATCGCCTTCTCCCACATGGAGGCCGACTGCTTCATGACGGACATGATCCGCCGCCCCTTCAACCTGGTGAAGATGAAGAAGGCTTTCTCCGACTGGCAGTATAAGCTGGCGGGCAAGGGCTGGAACGCCCTGTACATCGAAAACCACGACCACCCCCGCATCATCAGCCGCTACGGCAGTGAGAAGTACCGCACCGAGAGCGGCAAGATGCTGGCGGCCATGTACATCCTGCAAAAGGGCACGCCCTTCATCTATCAGGGGCAGGAGATCGGCATGACCAACATGCCGCTGCCGGAGCTGAACATGTACAAGGACGTGATGACCTTCAACTCCGCGCGCATCCTCTCCAGGCTCTTCCCCAAGAAGAAGGTGCTGGAGCTGATCCAGAGCGGCACAAGGGAGAACGCCCGCAGCCCCATGCAGTGGGACGACAGCCCCAACGCGGGCTTTACCACCGGGCGCCCCTGGTTTTTTGTCAACGGCAACTACCATGACATCAACGTCGCCGCCGAGGAGGCCGACCCCGACTCCCTGCTGAACTTCTACCGCAGGCTGCTGGCCTTCCGCAAGAACAGCCCCGTGGTGCTGCGCGGCGAATACAGGGAGTACCTGCCGCGGGACAAGCACTTCTACGTCTATGAGCGGCATTACTTTGAAAAGCGCCTGCTGGTGATCTGCTCCTTCACCGCCGAACAGCTGCGCTTCAACGCGCCGGAGGGCATCGACCTCGGCAGGTGGAACCTGGAGCTAAGCAACTACGAGACCTGCTTTACCATCGGCAACGGCTACACCACCCGGCCCTACGAGCTCAGAGTCTATAGCTTGGGATAATTGCCATGAGAGAATACGCCTACGCCAAACTCAACATCTCCCTGGATGTGACCGAGAAGCGTCCCGACGGCTACCACGACATGGTCATGGTGATGCAGACCGTCTCCCTTGCGGACGAGCTGGACATCGTCCTCAACGACACCGGCCGCGTCCAGGTGCGCAGCAACCTGCACTTCATCCCCTCGGACGAGCGAAATCTCGCCGTCAAGGCAGCCCTGTGCTTCCTCGCCGCCGCGGAGAAGAGCGGTCAGGGCATGCTCATTACGCTCACCAAGCGCATCCCCGTAGGGGCCGGCATGGCCGGGGGCTCGGCCGACGCCGCGGCGGTGCTGCGGGCCCTGAACCGAATGTACGGCTTTCCCTTTACCGCCGACGCGCTGGAAAAGCTGGCCGAGCAGGTGGGCTCCGACGTGCCCTTCTGCGTGCGGGGCGGCACGGTGCTCGCCACCGGCCGGGGCGAGAAGCTGGAGAGCCTGCCGGATCTGCCGGACTGTCAGTTCGTGCTCTGCAAGCCGGACTTCTCCATCTCCACGCCGGAGCTGTTCCGCAAGCTGGACCAGAGCAGTCTGCGCTGCCACCCGGACACGGCCGGCATCGTCGCCGCCCTCCAAAGCGGGGAGCTCGAGCCCATCGCCCGGCGCATGTACAATGTCTTTGAGGATGTGGACGACCGCCGGCTCCGCACCGTGAAGGACATCAAGAGCGTGCTGCTCGACTGCGGCGCTCTCGGCGCCATCATGACAGGCACGGGCTCGGCCGTCTTCGGCATCTTTCGCCCGGGGATCGACTGCTCCGCCGCCGTGGAGGCGCTGCAAAAGGAGTACGGCTTCTGCCAGACCGCCGTCTGCGTGGGCAGGCTGGACTGATTAAAACACAAAGAAACCGTCCATACTGAAAGCAACAGCTTTTGGAATGGACGGTTCTTTTTTATGGAAGAAAACAAACTCTTAAAAACCTGGGAGCTCTCGGCTCTGATCGCCCTGTGCATCACGCTGTGTCTTGCCCTCTGGGCCCAGGGTCGGCAGGACGCCGTGGAATCCCGGCTGCTGCGCCTGCGGGTCGTGGCCGCCTCCGACGCGCCGGAGGAGCAGGCGATCAAGCTCCGGGTGCGGGACGCGGTGCTCGCCTGCGCCGCACCGAAGCTCGCGGGCGTCACCGACGCAAAGGAGGCCGAGTCCATCCTTGCGGCGGAGGCCGGGGCCATCCGCGCCGCAGCGGAGGGCGCGGCAGAGGGCCGCGAGGTCCGGGTGGAGTTCTGTGACGAGCGCATCCCCACCCGGGAATACGGCGGCTTTTCCCTGCCTGCCGGGCGCTACCGCGCCATGCGCGTCACCCTGGGTGAGGGACAGGGCCACAACTGGTGGTGCATCGTTTTCCCGCCGGTCTGTCTCTCCGCGGTGGAAAAGGAGGAGCTGCGGCCGGTGATGCGCCCGGAGGACTACGCCCTGCTGACGCAGGCGGAGGGCTGGGAGCTCCGCTTTCGCTGTGTGGAGCTCTGGGGCGAGCTGGTCAATGCCCTGGAGGGCCGTGATTAACGCCGGAAGCCGTGGGGATTGAAGCGCCAGGCCCGGCAGGGCGGTCTTCTTCCCGGCATCAGCCCCGGTCTGCAGGGCGGAGGTCCCATCCCCGGCGGCGGGGGCGGGAATCTGCCCGGCGGCGGGGGCGGCGGAGGCGGATAGCCGCCAAAGGGCGGACGGCGGCCCCGGTCGGGGCCCGGCCTGCGATCCCGCTCCACCCGGTCCCAGATCTCATCAAAACGCCTGAGGGCGTCGGAAAAGTCATTTCGCATGGTTTCACCTCCTGTGTATCTCTTTGTCCCATTCTACGCGCGCTCTTGCAATGACGTGAAAAATATGCCATAATGGCGAAAAAGAACGCTTTGACAGGAGGCTGCCATTATGCCGAGATTCTTTATCGCCGGGACCAATCTCCTGGGCGGCACGGCCATCATCCGGGGTCGGGACGCGGAGCACGTGCGCGTGCTGCGTCTCAAGCCCGGCGAGGATATGATCATCTGCGACGGCCAGGGGACGGACTACAAATGCCGCCTGGTCTCCGCCGACAGGGAGCAGGTGGAGGCAGAGGTGATCGAGGTCAGGCCCTGCCCGGCAGAACCCAGCGTGAAAGTCACCATGCTCTGCGCCCTGCCCAAGGGGGACAAGACCGACTACATCATCCAGAAGTGCGTGGAGGCCGGGGCCTTTGAGATCGGCTTCTTCTCCTCCGCCCGCTGCGTGGCCAAGCCCGCCGAGCCAGAGCGGAAGGTCGAGCGCTGGCAGCGCATTGCCGAGGAGGCCGCCAAGCAGTCCGGCCGCGGCATCATCCCCCGGGTCTTCTGGGTCGGGGATTACACGGCGGCGCTGGATCTCGCGGTGAAGAAGGAGCTGGGCCTGTTCATGTACGAGACCGGCGAGCGCGAGGCGCTCAACGCCGTGCTGGAGGCCAATCGCGCAGTCAGCTCTGCCGCCTTCATCACCGGGCCCGAGGGCGGGTTTGAGCCGTTTGAGGCCGATCTCGCGCGGGTCTGCGGCCTGCATGTCTGCTCCATGGGGGAGCGGATCCTCCGCTGCGAGACCGCCCCGGTGGTCGCCCTGACGGCGGCCATGTACGCCACGGGGAATCTGTCCTGATTTTGATGAAATGCGGTCGTTTCCGCCGCATTCAAAATGTGCGTCATTGCGAGCCAGTGTGCACACTGGCGTGGCAATCCGTCCTTTCTGCCATGCGGATTGCCACACCAGTGACTTCGGTCACTTAAGCGAGCGTCCAAATCTTTGATTTGGTTTACGCGAGCTTACACCTCAGGTGGGTTCGCAATGACGTGTTTTTCTTTTTCAGAGGTTTTTCAGATGGCAAAACACAGATTTGACAACTTCCTCTTCGCCGCCCTTTTCCTTCTAGGGGCCTTCGCGCGGATATACCGCTTCGGGAGCCTGCCCTGCGGGCTCAACCAGGACGAGGCCTTTGCCGCCTACGACGCCTGGGCCCTGCTGCGCTTCGGCACCGACAGCGCGCTGAAGGCCTGGCCGGTCTACCTCACCGCCTGGGGCAGCGGCATGAATGCGCTGGAGAGCTACCTCTTGATCCCGCTGTTTGCCCTGCTGGGGACGAAGACCTGGGTGATCCGCCTGCCCCAGCTGCTGCTGAGTCTCGTCAGTCTCTGGGCCGCGTACCGCCTGGGCCGCCGCGCGGCCGGGGAGCGGGCCGGGCTGCTCTTTTTGGGCGCGCTCGCTCTCTGCCCCTGGCACATCGCCATGAGCCGCTGGGCGCTGGAGTCCAACCTCGCCCCGGGGCTGCTGCTTCTTGGCCTCTGTTGCTTTCTGCGCGGCCTGGAGCAGCCGCGCTTTCTGCCCCTTGCCGGCCTGTTATACGGCCTCTCACTCTACGCCTACTCCGCCATCTGGCCGGTGATGCCGCTGCTGATGGGGCTGCTGCTGTTGGTCTACCGCCCGAAGGCGGACCGGCAGCTGCTCGCGGCGGGGCTGATCCTTGCCGTCCTGGCGCTGCCGCTGGTGGCCTTTCTCGCGGTCAACTACGGCTGGATCGGGGAGTTCTCTCTCGGCCCCTTCACGGTGCCGCGGCTGGTGGAGATGCGCCGGGAGGACATCTCCCTGACGCGGATCCCGCAGAACCTGGGCAATCTGCTGCGCGTCCTGCTGGCCCGCAGCGACGGACTTGTCTGGAACAGCCCGCCGCCCTTCGGCCTGTTTTACCCCGTCTCCCTGCCCCTGGGCCTGCTCGGGCTGGGGGCGTTGGCGCGGCGGTGGGTCCGCGCCCTGAAGGAGCGCCGCCGGGACCCCGCCGCAGCGCTGCTGCTCTGGGTATTGGCGGGCCTCGCCCTCTGCCTGCTGATCCCGGTCAACGCCAACCGCATGAATTTCCTGCTGCTGCCGCTGGTGCTCTGCGCCGCTTTCGGGGCGGAGACACTGCTGGTTCTTCTCGGCCGGTACGCCCGGGCGGGGGCGGCGGTGCTGGCCGCGGTCTATCTGGGCTTCTTCGGCGTGTTTGCCGCAAACTACTTTGGCCCCTACGGCGACATGCTGCGCGGGGACTTCACCGACGGGGTGCGCGAGGCGTTGGCCCTGGCCCTGCGGCACGAGGGAACGGTCTATGTGACCCGGGCGGTACACGACCCGAAGGTGCTGCTGGAGGCGGAGATCTCCCCCGCGGCCTTCCAGGCCACGGTGGACTACGAGCGCTTCCCCGCCGCCTACCTCAGCGCCCGGCGCTTTGACCGCTTTGTCTTTTACGAGGACAAGAACATGCCCCGGGATCCGGAGGGGGTCTACGTGCTCTGGGCCGGGACCGATGTCTCCCCCTGGGAGGCCCTGGGCTACACGGCCGAGCGCGTCGGCGTGTTTCAGGTTTTGTGGAAAACGTGATATACCAGAAAGAGCATCGAAAGCGTTTCTTTCGATGCTCTTTCTGGTATATGACTATTCGGCAGACTACAGGACAAAGCGCTCCACGGCGGCGGCAAAGCCGGCGGCGTTGTTGGTGCCGGTGATGACATCCGCCGCGGCTTTCACGGCGGGGTTCGCGTTTTCCATGGCGACCCCGAGACCCGCCATCCGCAGCAGGTCGAGGTCGTTGGTGTCGTCACCGAAGGCCATGGTCTGGCGGATATCCAGCCCCAGCGCGTCACAGAGGGTGCGCAGGGCCTGGCCCTTGGTGGCGTTTTGGGCGTTGACTTCGATGTTGAAGGGCATGGAGGTGGAAAAGCTCAGATCGGCAAAGCGCTTCGGCAGCTCCTCCAGCGCCCGCACGCGCTGTTCATGGTCGAGAATGTAGAGCTGGAGCTTCTGTACCCCGCCGCCCTTTTCCCGGAGAAACGCCTTCAGCTCCGGCACTGGGCTGCGCAGGGTGCTGATGAGCGTGCGCACATGGGGGTTCGGGATGGTGCGCAGGGCCTCGTCCCGCATCCACTGCGTCATATAGCCCCAGTTGTCCTGGTAGCAGTCGTAGAACACGCCCATCTCGTCCGCGGTCTCGTAAAACTCCAGCGCGCGCCCCAGCTCCACCTCGGCCCGCGCCACGGCCCGGTCCTCCTTCGCGTCATAGACGTAGGAGCCGTTGGCGGTGATGTACCAGCGCATAAAGGGCAGAGTGCGCAGGGGCTCCGGCAGGCCCGCGCAGATGCGGCCCGTGGCGGGCACCAGCAGCGCGCCCTTCTCCGCCGCCCGCTCCAGGGCCCGGAGATTGGCCGGGGGGATATGCTTGTTGTCGTCCAAAAAGGTACCGTCCAGATCAAAGGCAATCAGGCGTATGTCCATGTTTTTTCTCCTGTGGGCGGAACTTGCCGCCGACTAAACGCTGGGATCTCAGTATACACGATTCCTTTCCCGGGTGCAAGGGAGGCCGACAGGGCGGTCTGGTTTTCCGCCGTTTCGTCTGCGCGCCACCCGCCGGAGGGGCGCGTGACAGATGCTATAAACCCTGCCCAAAATTTCGACAATAAAATCGTCACATCTAACAAGAAATGCTTTTGGCCCCTTTTCGCCCTTGCAATCGGGGGAGAAATCGTCTACAATAGCTCTCGGTGTCAGCTCGGATGCGCGTCCGAACTGACACTATATTTTGTGTTCGTTTTGCCCAAGTAACAAATGATGAATCAATATCTTGTGTTTCGTTACCAAATTGAAGTTGACATTCTGTGTGTCCGGGACTATGATAGCCTGGACGCCGGGAGAGGAGACATAACACCATGCTGATTTCAGGACTGCAAAAGCTGACCCTGCTGGATTACCCCGGCACCGTGGCCTGCACGGTGTTCACCGGCGGCTGCAACTTCCGCTGTCCTTTCTGCCACAACGCCTCCCTCGTCCTGCCGGAGGAGCTGAGCCGGGACAACGAGGAGGAGCAGGTGCTCTCCTTTCTGAAAAAGCGCGTGGGCATTCTCGACGGCGTGGCCGTCACCGGCGGTGAGCCGCTGCTGCACCCCGACATGCCCGCCTTTCTGGAGAAGATCCGGGCGCTGGGCTACCGGATCAAGCTGGACACCAACGGCTCCTTCCCCGAGCGGCTGATCGAGATCGTGAACGCCGGCCTTGTGGACCGGGTGGCCATGGACATGAAAAACAGCCCCGCCCTCTACGGGAAAACCGTGGGGCTGGAGCACTTTGATCTGGGGCCCGTGGAGAAGTCCAAGGACTTTCTGCTCTCGGGCCAGGTGGAGTACGAATTCCGCACCACGGTGGTCAAGGGCCTGCATACCGGGGAGAGCCTTGCGGAGGCGGCCAGATGGATCGCGGGCGCGAAGGAGTACTATCTCCAGCAGTTCAAGGATTCCGGCAGTGTGATCGCGCCGAACGGACTCGGCGCCTATTCCGGGCCCGAGATGCACGCGCTGGCGGACGCCGTACGGCCGTATGTGCCATCGGTCCAGGTCCGCGGCGTTTAAGTCGATCAAAAGGGAAACCCTTTTGATCGAGAGTTTGCACCCCGCTGCGCGCACTCGCTTGCGGGAGACGCTCGCACACTTGCGGGGCGAGCGGAGTTTTCTCCGACGTACACGCCGCCGGAGAAAACAGATTGAATTCTTTTCCTTTTGCTTTTTTAGAATTTATAGAATAGAGATAAATGGGGGTACGAGATATGTATCAGGTAGTCAAGCGGGACGGCAAGGTCGTCGAATTTGATCTCAACAAGATCGCCGAGGCCATCAAGAAGGCCTTCGACGCCACCGCCACCGACTATAACGACAGCATCATCGATTTTCTGGCGCTGCGGGTCTCTGCGGACTTTCTGCCGAAAATCAAGGACGGCAAGGTCGCCGTCGAGGATATCCAGGACAGCGTGGAATCCGTCCTGTCCCGGGGCGGCTACGACGCCGTGGCCAAGGCCTACATCCTCTACCGCAAACAGCGCGAGAAACTGAGAAGCACCAAGAGCTCCTATCTCGATTACAAGGAGACCGTGGACAAGTACCTCAACATTGAGGACTGGCGCGTCAAGGAGAACTCCACCGTCACCTACTCCGTGGGCGGCCTGATCCTCTCCAACTCCGGCGCCATCACCGCCAACTACTGGCTCAGCGAGGTCTATGACCAGGAGATCGCAAACGCCCACCGCAACTGCGACATCCACCTGCACGACCTCTCCATGCTCACCGGCTACTGCGCCGGCTGGAGTCTCAAGCAGCTGATCCAGCAGGGTCTCGGCATCCCGGGCAAGATCAACTCCTCCCCGGCGAGCCACCTGTCCACCCTCTGCAACCAGATGGTCAACTTCCTCGGCATCATGCAGAACGAGTGGGCCGGCGCCCAGGCGTTCTCCTCCTTCGACACCTACCTGGCCCCCTTCGTCAAGGTGGACAACCTCGACTACAAGGAAGTCAAGCAGTGCATCCAGTCCTTCGTTTTCGGCGTGAACACCCCGTCCCGCTGGGGCACCCAGGCGCCCTTCTCCAACATCACGCTCGACTGGACCGTGCCCGCCGACCTGAAGGACCTGCCCGCCATCGTCGGCGGCAAGGAGATGGACTTCACCTACGGCGACTGCAAGAAGGAAATGGATATGGTCAACAAGGCGTTCATCGACATCATGATCGAGGGCGACGCCAACGGCCGCGGCTTCCAGTACCCCATCCCCACCTACTCCATCACGAAGGACTTTGACTGGTCCGACACCGAGAACAACCGTCTCCTCTTCGAGATGACCGCCAAGTACGGCACGCCCTACTTCTCCAACTACATCAACTCCGACATGGAGCCGAGTGACGTGCGCTCCATGTGCTGCAGACTTCGTCTCGACCTCAGAGAGCTGCGCAAAAAGTCCGGCGGCTTCTTCGGCTCCGGCGAGTCCACCGGCTCCATCGGCGTCGTGACGCTGAACATGCCGCGCCTGGCCTACCTCGCCAAGGACGAGGAGGACTTCTACAAGCGCCTGGACAAGCTGATGGATCTGGCGGCCCGCTCCCTGAAGATCAAGCGCACCGTCATCACCAAGCTGCTCAACGAGGGTCTCTACCCCTACACCAAGCACTATCTCGGCACCTTTGAAAACCACTTCTCCACCATCGGTCTCGTGGGCATGAACGAGTGCGGTCTCAACGCCAAGTGGCTGCGCTGCGACATGACCGACCCGAGATGCCAGGAGTTCACCAAGCAGGTGCTCGACCACATGCGCGAGCGTCTGAGCGACTACCAGGAGATGTACGGCGACCTGTACAACCTGGAGGCCACCCCGGCCGAGTCCACCTCCTACCGGCTTGCCAAGCACGACGTGGAGACCTACCCCGACATCATCACCGCGGCCGAGCCCGGCGGCACCCCCTACTACACCAACAGCTCCCACCTGCCCGTGGGTTACACCGAGGACATCTTCGAAGCCCTCGATATTCAGGACGATCTGCAGACCCGCTACACCTCCGGCACCGTCTTCCACGCCTTCCTGGGCGAGAAGCTGCCCTCCTGGCAGGCCGCCGCGAATCTGGTGCGCAAGATCGCCGAGAATTACAAGCTGCCCTACTACACCCTGAGCCCCACCTACTCCGTCTGCAAGAATCACGGCTACCTGACCGGCGAGCAGTTCACCTGCCCCGAATGCGGCGAGTCTGCCGAGGTCTACAGCCGCATCACCGGCTACTACCGCCCGGTGCAGAACTGGAACGTGGGCAAGACCCAGGAGTACAAGGAGCGCAAGGAGTACGTCATCGACCGCTCCGTGCTGCGGCATGAGGGCCCCCTCGCCGAGGGCGAGACGGTTCCCAGACCCGGCAAGCGCGAGCCCATCCCCGAGACCCAGGCCGTGGCCGTGGGCGTGGCCGGCCAGGACGAAGGGGCCATCCTCTTTGCCACCCCCAGCTGCCCCAACTGCCGCATCGCCTGCAGCTACCTCGACAAGGCCGGCTTCAAGTACAACAAGCTGATGGCTGAGGAGAACGCGGAGCTCGTGGAGAAATTCGGCGTCAAACAGGCGCCCACCCTGGTCCTGCCGGACGGCACCAAGTTTGCCGGCGCCGGCGCCATCAAGGGCTTTTTGAACAGACAATAATGACCGGCAGGCCCTGCGCAGATGCGCAGGGCCTGCTGAGACGGATTGCCACACCAGTCTGCGGACTGGTTCGCAATGACGGCATTGGCCTGACAGACACGTTTTACGGCCCTGGATGCACTTCCCCTCTGTCATTGCGAGCCAGCGCGACGCGCGGGAAGCGTGCGACGCGATCCTTGCTTGCCAGGGACCGTGTCACTGGCGTGGCAATCCGTTTTTCAAAGTCAAAAGGAGAAGACGACATGGTATACGACATCCTCATCATCGGCGGGGGCCCGGCGGGGCTGACCGCCGCCACCTATGCCCGGCGCGCCGGCAAGAGCGTGCTGGTCATCGAGAAGAACGCCTTCGGCGGCCAGATCACCTGGAGCCCCAAGGTGGAGAACTTCCCCGGCTTTGTGTCCGTTTCCGGCACGGAGCTGGGCGACAAGCTGCTGGAGCAGGCCATGGAGCAGGGCGCCGAGGTGGAGCTGGACGAGGTGCTCTCCGTCCGCGTGGAGGAAAACGGCGTGAAGACCGCTGTGTGCGAGTCCGGTGCGGCGTTTCAGGGAAAGGCCCTGATCATCGCCGTGGGCGCCAGGCCCCGGATGCTGGGCCTTCCCCGTGAGGAGGAGCTGGTGGGCAGCGGCGTGTGCTTCTGCGCCGTGTGCGACGGGGCCTTCTATAAAGGCAAGGCCGTGGCCGTCAACGGCGGCGGTAACAGCGCCCTGCAGGACGCGCTGCTCTTGAGCGAGAAGTGCAGCAAGGTCACCCTCATCCACCGCCGGGATTCCTTCCGGGGCGAAGCAAAGCTGGTGGAGGCCCTGCGGCAGCGGGAGAACGTGGAGTTCGTGCTCAACGCCTCCGTGACCGAGCTGCTGGGCGAAAAGGAGCTCACCGGCGTTGTCCTGGACGTCAGCGGCGAGCGGCGGGTGATCGACGTTGCCGGGCTCTTTGTCGCCATCGGCCACGCGCCGGACAACGGCCGATACGCGGAGCTGCTGGACCTGGACAAGGCGGGTTACGCCGCCGCCGGCGAGGACTGCCTGACGAAGAGCGCGGGCGTGTTCGTGGCCGGGGACTGCCGGAGCAAATCCGTGCGGCAGCTCACCACCGCGGCGGCCGACGGCTCCGTGGCGGCGCTGGCCGCCTGCCGCTGGCTGGACGCCTGAGAGGGGAAACGGGATGAAAGAGAAGCTCGTCTCTGTGGTCAAGGAGACCCAGCGGCTCTACGGAGAGAATGAGATGTCCGTCTACGCGGGCTACACCACACTGTATGTGCTGATGGCCATGGTGCCGCTGCTGACGCTGGTGATCGGCCTGGTCAACCTGGTACCCACGGTGAATCTGGAGCACTTCCGCGAGGTGCTGACAGAGCTGCTGCCGAACATTCCCCAGGTCCAGACGCTGATGACGGCCATGATCGCAAACGTCAACCGCAGAGCCGGGCAGCTGGCGATCTCCGTGTCGGTGCTGGCTTCGCTGTGGTCTGCCTCCAACGGCGTGGCCGCCATCCAGGCGGGGCTGCACAAGCTCAGCGGCGCGGGCGGCTCCTTTGTCAAGAAGCGCGGAGCGGCGCTGCTGTACACCCTGCTGTTCATCCTGCTGATCCCGGCGCTCCTGATCTTCCAGGTGATGCGGGGCTCACTCCGCTCCCTGATCATCTCCCTCGGCCAGACGCTGAAGCTGCCCGAGATCGCAAGCGTGCTCTTAAAGATCCTGCAGTACAGCGGTCTGATCACCCTGGCCGCCATGGTGCTGGTGATTCTGCTGACCTATACCTTCCTCCAGGGCGAGAAGCACAGGCTGCGCTGCCAGCTGCCCGGGGCGGTGTTCACGACCGTTTTGTGGCTGGCCTTCTCGGCGGTGTTTGAGATCTTCATCACCCGCTTCTGGAAGGCCTCCTCCCTCTACGGCTCGCTGGCCTCCATCTTCCTTGCGGCCATGTGGCTGAAAACCATCACCACCATCCTCTTTTACGGCGAGGCCTTGAACGTGGCCCTGCAAAAGCAGAGGGGATCGGCGGAGGAAACCTGACCGCTTTGACAGGCCCCCGGGAAAGCCGGGGGCCTGTTTGCATACAGCCCGCAGGCGCCGACGTTCACAAACTCTTTGGGGAACGTTTAAAAACTCTTGTTGGTTTGTTCATGCCACGGACACAAATGTCCGTTATGATGACGCCGTAAACAAAAAACGAGAGCCCGCCGCGGATGCGGCACGACCCCCAGAAGAAGGTAATGACATGTTGTTCGACGATGAAAACCTCCGCTCGGTAAGCGAAAACCCGAACCCCCAAGGCGAACAAACCGACAGGGTCAACGGCGAATACCATTACAGAAACGGTTACACCCAGCGCATCTACTCCGACGCCCACTATGTCCGGGCCGATGAGAGCACGACGCCTCCCCGTTACTACACGCCCCCCGAGAAGCCCCAGAAAGAGCCCCGGGAGAGCAAAAAGAAAGGCGTCAGTCTCGGCGCCATGATCGCCGTGTGTCTTGTCTGCGCACTGCTGGGCGGTCTGGGCGGCGGCGCCGTCGTGGGCTCGATGATGAATTCCCGGGTCAACAGCCTGGAGGAAAACGTCTCCGCCCTCACAGAGACGGCCAAACAGCCGGTCCTGGCTCAGGCCAGCAGCACACCGGCCTCCGAAACCCGCAGCAGCGGCGACGGCCTCTCCGCCGCGGACATCTACGACCTGGCCTGTGAGCAGGTGGTCGGCATCAGCTCCGAGTTGACCTACACCAACTTCTTCGGCATGACAAGCTCCGCCGCCGTCAGCGGCTCCGGCTTCATCATCTCCGAGGACGGCTATATTCTCACCAACTACCACGTCATCAAGGACGCCTACCAGAGCCGTCAGCAGGTGACGGTCATGACCCATGACGGCACGGAGTACAACGCCGAGGTCGTGGGCTTTGAAAGCGACAACGACATCGCGGTGCTGAAAATCGACGCCGAGGGGCTCAATCCCGCCGTCTTTGGCGACAGCGATTCCCTGTTGGTGGGCGACACGGTCTACGCCGTGGGCAATCCCCTGGGCGAACTGGAGTTCTCCATGACCACCGGTCACGTCAGTGCCAAGGACCGCACCATCACCACCGAGAACAACGCCGATGCCATTTCTATGTTCCAGGTGGACGCGGCGGTCAACTCCGGCAACTCCGGCGGCCCCATCTATAACGACCAGGGCCAGGTGGTCGGTGTTGTCACCGCCAAGTACGCCAGCACCGGCGTCGAGGGTATCGGCTTCGCCATCCCCGTAAACGACGCCCGCGCCATCGCCAGCGACCTGATCACCAAGGGCTACGTCACCGGCAAGGCCTGGCTGGGCGTGTCGATCAACACCAACTACAACGAGATGTACGCCCAGTACTACGGCACCCCCATCGGCGCCTTCGTCAAGGACGTGACCCCCGGCACCTGCGCCGCGCGCGCCGGTCTCGAGGCGGGCGACATCATCACCAAGTTTGACGGCGAGGCGATCACCAGCTACGACGATCTGCGCACCGCCATCAAGCACCACTCCGCCGGGGACACGGTGGAGCTGGAAATCTACCGCGCCGACGAAAGCCGTGTCGTCTCCGTCACGCTCGACGAGGCGACCCCCGAGCAGAGCACACAGCAGAGCTCGGCGCAGGATGCCCGCCGCCCCATGGCAGGCTGATGAATTTGATACCTATCTACTCCTATAAATCCTCTCTTTTCTCCCAAACGAAGGTCCGTGCGGTTCGCCGCACGGATCTTTGTTTTTGTCTCAATTGTGCTTGCCTGTTGGGGAAAAGGGGATTATAATAAATTTTACTGAACGCAGACAGAAGGAGATGCCCTGACATGCCGACTACCTGGACCAGAACGCCCGAGGAGTTCCATAAGATCTATACCGCCAACACCGATGCCTTTTACCGCCTGGGCGGGGTGGGGCTCGCCAAGGAGCTGGACGAGTTTATGACCAAGTGCGCCCTGAGCCTGTGGAGCAAGGCCGGCGGCATCACCCAGCGCCATGTGGACATGGCCAACCAGCTCTACTCCCGCAGCCAGCCCAAGCCCAGCTGGATGCTCTGGAGTCTGACCGGCTCCGTCTGCGAGAGCGAGGTGTTCCTGCCCCCGGTGTTCTACTGGAACCTGGCCGAGAGCGACGCCAGGCGCGGCACCGAGGCCTCCCGCACCTTCATCCGGATGCTGACCAACATCCTGCTGTATCTGGCCGCGGTGGATGACGACGTGACCTACGAGGAGGCCGCCTTCATCACCGAGTGTACCGACAAGCTCACCGCCATCTGCGACACCACCGGCGTGCGCAAGAGCAAGGAGGGCCTCAACCCCCTGGACTTTGTCACGAGCTCCGAGCCCAGCTTCGTGGAGAAGCACAAGCTGCAGACCCAGACCGCCGGCGGCGAGAAGACCGCCGAGGGCGCGCAGGACGTGCAGGCCGAAAAGCCCGACTTTGACGAGCTCATGAGCCAGCTCGAGGAGCTGGTGGGTCTGGAGGACGTCAAGAAGGACATCAAGAACCTGGTCAACCTCATGAAGGTGCGCAAGCTGCGCGAGGCAAACGACCTGCCCGTGCCCCCCATGAGCCTGCACATGGTCTTCATGGGCAACCCCGGCACCGGCAAGACCACCGTGGCCCGCATCGTCTCCGGCCTGTACGCCGCCATCGGCGTGCTGGAAAAGGGCCAGTTGGTGGAGGTGGACCGCTCCGGACTCGTGGCGGGCTACGTGGGGCAGACCGCGCTGAAGACCCAGGAGGCCATCCAGAAGGCCATCGGCGGCGTGCTGTTTATCGACGAGGCCTATTCCCTCTCCTCCGGCGGCGAGAACGACTTCGGCCGCGAGGCCATCGAGACCATCCTCAAGGCCATGGAGGACCACCGCAAGGAGCTGATCGTCATCGTGGCCGGCTACACCGGGCCCATGGAGAAGTTCCTCTCCTCCAACCCCGGTCTCGAATCCCGCTTCAACAAGTACTTCTTCTTCCCCGATTACAACGGGGAGCAGCTCATGGCCATCTTCCGCAACCAGTGCAAAAAGAACGGCTACACGCTGACCGAGGAGTCCGAGAAGGCGGCGGCGGAACTCTTCACCGATTTGTACGAAAACCGCAGCGACAACTTCGGCAACGGCCGCGACGTGCGCAACTGCTTTGAGGACATGGTGGTGCGCCAGTCCAACCGTGTGGCGCAGCTGGAGAATCCCACCAAGGAGGATTTGATGGCCGTGCTGCCGGAGGATTTGCAGGACGAGGAAGAGGAAGAAGCATAATCGCACATGGGAACCGGGAGGGGATCGCCCCCTCCCGGTTTTTTGCTGTTTTTCGTGTTGGCAAGAGGATAGCTGCGCTTCAACTTTTCTTTGATTGGCCAAAGAAAAGTTGCAAAAGAAACGCCACTTAGGAGGAGAAGATTCCGTTTTCTTCCCCTCCTAAGAACCTCCCTAATTGAAACGGCCAAGGGGGATCTGCGGATCCCCCGTTGGATTCCCCTGGGCGCAGCGGGAACATAGTACCGCAAACCAGGCAGCGGCGCGAGCGTGAGCGAGCTTTCGCAGACGGGAAGCACAACAAGGCATGGTTCTTGCATCGGAGCTGTATCATCTTCCGACGATCGCGATGCCGAGCCATAGTGCTGTACAGCAGTTGATCGCGTGGGCGCCCTTTTCTCTTTGGAGTCCAAGAACCGTTTCTCTTTTCGCGCAAGACCGAAAAGAGAAATGGGTCTTGATTTGTGCAGGTCACGATCTGCGAACACGCAAGTTTTTTCTCAACAGGGGCTTGACAAGTCTGTATCGCTGTGCTATTGTATTAATCGCTTAATACAATAGCACAGAGGAGGTGCCGCGATTGGGCTGGAATTTTCAGACGGATCTGCCCATCTACACCCAGCTGGTGGACGCCATCAAGTTTTCCATCGTCTCCGGCGAGCTTCTGCCCGGTGCGCGCATGAGCACCGTGCGGGACCTGGCGCTGGAGGCCGGCGTCAACCCCAACACCATGCAGCGGGCGCTGCAGCAGCTTGAGCGCGAGGGGCTGGTCTACTCCCAGCGCAGCAGCGGACGCTTTGTCACCGAGGATGTGAGCGTCATCGACCGGGCGCGCAGCGCCCTGGCCGCCGAGTACGTCCGCCGCTACCGGGATTCCATGGTGAGCCTCGGCTTTTCCGAGGACGAAATGAGAGCGCTGCTTTCAGGCAGCGGAGAGGAGGAGGACAATGGAGGTTTGTCTTGAGACACGGGGACTGACGAAGCGCTTCGGCGCAAACCAGGCGCTGGAGAACGTCAATCTCACAGTGGCGCCGGGCCGCGTGGTAGGCCTTCTGGGCCCCAACGGCAGCGGCAAGACCACTCTGATCAAGCTGGCAAACGGGCTTTTGACCCCGACAGCCGGCGAGCTTCGCATCTGCGGCGCGCTGCCCGGAAAGGAGACCCACGCGGTGGTGAGCTATCTGCCGGACCGCTGCTGCCTGCCCGAGTGGATGAGCACGGAGCAGCTGATGGACTTTTACGAAGACTTTTACGCCGACTTTGACCGCGCCCGGGCCCAGGACATGATGGCCCGCTTGGGGCTGCACCCGGAGTTGAAGGTCAGCCAGATGTCCAAGGGCACCAAGGAGAAGGTGCAGCTGATTTTGGTGATGAGCCGCAGGGCCAGACTCTACCTGCTGGACGAGCCCATCGGCGGCGTGGATCCCGCGACGCGGGACTACATCCTCGACACCATCATCCGCAACTACGACGAGAACGCGAGCGTGATCATCTCCACCCACCTGATCTCCGACGTGGAGAGCGTGCTGGACGACGTGATCTTCCTGCGGGAGGGCCAGGTCACCCTGCAGGCCAGCGTGGACGATATCCGCGAGCAGTACGGCAAGAGCGTGGACGCGCTCTTCAGGGAGGTGTTCAGATGCTAGGCAAACTGATGAAGCACGAATTTCGTGCCACGGGGCGCATCATGCTCCCCCTGCTCGGCGCAGAGCTGCTGCTGAGCGTGCTGGCCGGGCTCTCCATCCGGGGGTTGGACCGCATCGAAAACATGAATTTCCTCGGCGTGACCTATATCACGACCCTGGCCGTCTTCTTCCTGGGGCTGTTCGCCCTGGCGGTGGTGGCCTTTGTGCTGATGATCCAGCGCTTCTACCGCAACCTGCTGCGGGACGAGGGGTACCTGGCGATGACGCTGCCCGTGTCCGTGGACGCGCAGATCTGGTCCAAGCTGCTGGTTTCCTTCGTGTGGTTTCTGGCGGTGGGCGTGCTGAGCGTGGTGACCATGGTGATCTTGGTCGTCCTCGGCGCGCGGATGAATTTCCTGCAGGCGATCTTCAGCGAGGACGTCCGGGAGATGCTGCGCGAGGCGTCTGCCATCGTTGGCGGCGGCAACATCTTCCTGTTCATCCTGGAGTGGATCGTGCTTGGCTTCCTCGGCGTCTGCGCCACCTGCCTGCGCTGCTACTCCGCCCTTGCCATCGGGCACAGCGCTGCCGACCACAAGCTGCTGCTGAGCTTCGTGGCCTACTTTGTCATCGGCATGGCCCTGAGCCTGCTGTCCAATGCCGTCTCCTTCGGCGTGCTGCCGCACCTGGATTTGGAGCACTTTCTGATCGGCATCGACAGCTTTGAGCAGTCGATGCGCATCTTCCACGGCGCCATGTGGGTCGGGGCGCTCTTGAGCCTGATCCTCAGCGCGATCTTCTATTTCGTCACGCGGTATTTCCTCAAGAACAAACTGAACCTGGCGTAACACAAAAACACCCCCGGTCCGTTGGATCGGGGGCTACATTTTTGATAAAGCCACAAATCACCCGTCATTCCGAGCCAGCGCGCACGCTGGCGTGGGAATCCGTTCTCCGGTAAGATGCGAGAAAACGTATAGCTTTCAAAGCCTGCGGATTGCCACGCCAGTGATTTCGGTCACTTAAGCGAGCATCCAAATCTTTGATTTGGCTAACGCGAGCTTACACCTCAGGCGGGCTCGCAATGACAGGAAACCTTCGCCCGCAATCTGACAGCCCCGATCAAAAAATTGGGGCTGTTCTTTTACAGAATCTCCCTGTACATGGCGGGGGCGTCGGCCTTGGAAACGTTGTCGGAGACCTGGGTGACCTCCACCTTCAAGGTGCGCTGTCCAAAGGCGATCTCGATCACGTCCCCCACCTTGACCTGGTAGCTGGCCTTGGCCTGGCGGCCGTTGACCAGGATGCGGTCGGCATCGCAGGCGTCGTTTGCCACCGTGCGCCGCTTGATCAGGCGCGAGACCTTCAGATATTTGTCAAGACGCATAGCTGTTCTCCTTGTTCGTTATACGGACACCCGAGAAAAGGACCGCCCTTCCAGACGGAAAGGCGGTCCTTTTTCGCAGAGCTTTTACTTCGCGACGGCGTCCTTCAGAGCCTTGCCGGCCTTGAAAGCAGGGACGCGGCTGGCAGGGATCTCGATCTCTTCCTTGGTTCTGGGATTGCGGCCGACGCGCGCGTTGCGCTCCTTGGTCTCAAAAGAGCCAAAGCCGACCAGCTGAACCTTGCCGCCCTCAGCGAGCGTGGCGGAAATGACCTCGAAGGCGGCGTTGACGGCCTTCTCGCTGTCCTTCTTGGAGAGCGCGGTCTTCTCAGCAACAGCTGCGACTAATTCTGCCTTATTCATGATGTTTCCTCCTGAATTGTGTTATGGCGAAACTGCCATTTGGTACTGAGTTTTCCCGCATTTCCGGGTCTTTACTCATTTATAAACGCGCTGTGTATAACATACGCAGCCCGTAAGCAAATAGAATTTACCATACTTCCCTGGATAAAGCAAGTCCTATTTCCACTTTTTTAAGGAATTGTGCCGGGTTTTATCGCATATGGAGCAATCTGGCGATTTTTTCGCCCCCGGGAATGAGCTTCATGTCCTCTTTTGTAACCGATTTGGAAACGATCACCGCCACCAGATACACCGCCACCGCGGCGACGATCGCCGCGGCCATGGACACCAGCATCCCGAAGCGGCCATGGGGCAGCAGCGCCCTGCCGCAGAGACCGTAGACCGCCCAGGCCGCCGCGCCCATGAGCGCGCTCGAGACCAGCGGGCCGGTAAAGATGCGCAGCAGGCGGGGTCTGTGGTCCAGGGTGCGGCACATGAAGAGATAGTTCATCAGCGCCATGGAGCAGTAGCTGACGAGGGTGCCGATGGGGGCGCCGTAGATGTTGATGGGGCGCTGGGCCACCAGGAACCAGTTGATAACGATCTTGACCACGCCGCCGCTGATGAGCGTGAGCATGGTGAGCTTTTCCCGGCCGGAGGCCTGGAGGATGGCGTTTTCCATCAGCACGATGCAGACGAAGAACGAGGCGATGCCCATCACCCGCAAGAGGCCGGGGCCGGCCAGGTGGCTGCCGGGATAGAGCACCTTCATGATGGGGTCGGCCAGCACCGCAAGACCCACGCCCATCGGGATGGAGACCACGGCGGAGATGCGCATGGAATCCTCCGACACGGTGGCGGCGGTGCCGCGGTCGCGCCGCGCCAGGGCCCCGGAGATGGCCGGGACGATGGAGATGGTCAGCGGCGTGATGAAGGCCGCGGGGAGATTGAAGAGTGTCTGCGCCTTGCCGTAGACGCCGTAGAGCACCTTGGCCTCGCGGTAGGTAAAGCCCGCCGCGCTCTGGAGCCGGTTCATGCAGAGCTTGGAGTCGACCGAGTTTAAGAGCGCCATGATGCAGGCGCCCAGCGCAATGGGCACGCCGATGGAGAAAATGGAACGGACGATCTTCCAGGCCGAATCCACGGTGTCATCGTCCTCGGGCACGTCGTTGGGGTCGTGGACGCCGGCGGTGTAGGGGGCGGAGAGGCTGCTGTAGTGGCGGTGCTTGTAGATCACCATGTACGTCAGCGACACCGCCGAGCCGATGGAGACACCGAAGATGGCGCCCGCCGAGCCCATGGGCAGGGCCATGGGGCTGCCGCGGTAGGCCCGCAGCACCAGCACCGCGAGGATCAGGCCCGCGATGACCTTGAAGAGGACCTCCAGCACCTCGTCCACGGTGGTGGGGAGCATGTTGCCGTTGCCCTGACAGTAGCCCCGGTAGGCTGAGACCATGCACACCAGCAAAATCGCCGGGGCCATGGCCCGGATGCTGGGGCCGGCGTCCGGGTTTTCCAGATACACGGCGGCCAGCCAGTTGGGGAAGAAGAACATCACCGAGGCAAAGAGCAGACCCAGCGCGGTAAAGGTGAGCAGCGCCACGCGGAAGGTCTTCTCCTCCTGCCGGACCCGGCCGTTGGCATCGGCCTCCGCCACGAGGCGCGACAGGGCCACGGGAAGGCCGGCGGTCGCCAGGGTGAAGAAGATGAAGTAGATGCTGTAGGCACCCATGAACATCGAGTAGCCCTCGTCCCCGAGGATGTTGCCCAGGGGGATCTTGTAGAAGAAGCCCAGGATCTTCATGATGATGACGCCGATGGTCAGAATGGCGGCGCCGTGCATGTAGTTTTGACCTTTGGTTTTTGCCATGGTGTCCTCCCGTTGAGGTTTCCTGATTCGTGGGTTCACAGTCTGATACTATACAGACCGGCGGGGAAAAATGCAACAAAAAGGCGCGAGGGGCTCAAAAATAGAACCAGTCGTAGCCGGCGCGGCCGGGGCGGGACAGGCAGTAGACACCGATCACCAGATGGCCCAGCAGCAGCGCAAGCCCGACAGCAAGGCGCAGGCGCTGCCGCGCGTCGCCCTTCGCGGGCTGCTGTCCCATGCGAAACAGCAGCCCGATCGCGAGGGAGAACACCGCCGTGTACAGCGACAGACAGCCCCAGTCGAAGTTGCCGTCGTTGGCGCGGAAGCCCGTCTCCGTCAGGAAGATCGCCTCCGCGATGGCCACGGCGTTGACCGCGGCAAAGATCCCGAGGCGCTCCCGCTGCCTGGTCTCCCGCCGGCCCTGGGTGAAAAAGCTGTACAGGGGCAGCAGCAGGCCCCTGAGATACATCACCAGCGTCCAGCCCAGCCAGGCGGGGGTCAGACGCCGGAGGATCATGTGCGACTCGGTCCCCGCAAACTCCCCGGCAAAGAGAGCCATGTAGCTCCAGAGCAGGGCGCCCGCCGCCGGGAGAAACGCAAGGCCCAGCAGCAGCTCGCTGACGACGCCCCGGGCGCGGGTCTTGATAAAGTCCCACACCAGCAGGGCCAGCGCCACCGGCGCGAAGGCCACGAAGAAGCTGGGCTTGAACAGCGTGGTGACAAGCAGGCTCAGGGCAAAGCCCAGCCAGGTTTTCGGCGGCAGCTTCCCCCGTCTGCTCTCCCAGAGGCGGGCAAAGAGCAGCAGGTCCAGGGGGATGAAGCTGCGGGAAAAGAGCACCGTCATGTTGTGGTAGACGTTGCCGTTGTAGACGCCGAGGTACATCTCGCTCTGCCCCGGCAGGATCCAGGGGCCGCAGAGATGGGCCAGCAGCACCGCGAGCCATGCGAAGGCACCCTCCAGCTCTGGCAGCCAGTGCCGCAGCAGGAGCCAGAGCGTGAAGATGCCGAAGAGCTGGTTTGCCGTCAGCACCAGGGAGAGCGCGGTCTGGCCGAAGTGCTCCCCTCTCAGGCCCCAGAGGAAGCGGATGAGATACGAGCTGAGGCCATAGTCGTTATGGCTCAGGGCGAGCTGCACATGGGCGGGCATGTCGGAGCGGATGTAGTCGGCGCACATCAGATAGAAGATCCGCTGCCAGCGCCAGAGCAGCACCGCCGTCAGCACCGCGCAGAAGCACAGGCAGAAGCGTCTCAGCCGTGCGTTGGATTGGTTCATGGCTTGCTCCCTCCCGCTCATTTGCCGTCGATTCCGCCGAAATATTTGGCGCGCTCGGCTTTGCTCAGATCAAAAACCTCACACAGCGCGTCGATGTTCTTCTGCCGCCAGTTGCCCTGCTGGATCAGATCCCGGAGTTCCTGCACGCTCTGCTCCCAGCTCTTTTTGTCCCAGCCGATGCGGGCCCGGTCCCGGGCCATCTCCGGCGCGATCTCGGAGGCGAGCGCGTCGATCTCCGCCAGAACCGCCCCGTTGGTCAGCGGGCCGGAGAGCAGCTCGTTTGCCCGGCGGAGGAAGCGGTCTTTGAACTCCGCGTTCTGCATCAGCGGCACAATGGCGGAGGAGATCTGGATGTGCTGCAGGCTGAATTCGGTCATGAGATTATAGTAGATGCTGCCGCTGAAGCGGAAGGCCGCGTCCAGATCGTAGAACAGGAATTGCCACTTGCCGTCTGCCTCGTCAGAGCGGGCGTAGCGCACGTTGCCCATGGTCACGTCCGTATTGGAGCAGAAGCCCTCGATGATGGTCCAGTCGATCAGGCTGTCGATGTCCACGTCCCGGCAGAACTTCTCATAGTTTTCGGGCTTGGTGATGTCGTTGTAGAAGGGGAAGGCCACCACCTGGTCGTAGAAGTCCGAGTGGTAGGGGGCCGGCGCCTCCACCAGTTCCACGCTCTTCCGGCTGACGCCGGCATAGTCGGCAAAGAGCTGCTCGTTGGCCTTCTCCTTGAGGGTGTACAGGCCCTTGTACTCCCCGTTGACATACAGCACGCAGAAGCGGCTGCGCTGGTTGACGACTTTGCAGCCCGCCTGCGCGCAGAGCTCCTGGGCCAGCTCGTTGCGGATGACCGCCTGGTTCTGGTCCTGGCCGGCCCGCAGCAGCAGATTGGTGAAGTCTGTCGCGCCGCCGCCGAAGAGGTCATAGTGCAGCTGTTCCTGCCCGTAGGCGCCGCGGAAGCGCAGAGCCATGTTCTTTTTGTTCTCCGTCAGGCTGGTCTCCCCGTTCATGGAGATGCCGCAGCCGATGGTGAAGCTCCCGTCCTCCATGTAGAAGGACAGGGCGCCGGGCTGCTCGACGTTCTTGTGGCCGCCGTCGTACATGATGCCAAATTCCCGGGGGCTGTCGGTGACGAGGCTCGCCACGGGCAGGCTGTGCTTCTCGTTGAGGATGAAGCTGAGGTTGAGCGCGGGGCTCGGCAGGCAGCCTGTTTCCAGGGCAATCGCCCGCACCGTGCAGGTTTTCCGCACGCTGATGGGCCCGGTGTAGCGGCTGCTCTGCTCGGTGGGCAGGGAGCCGTCCAGCGTATAGTAGATCCCTCCCGCCCCCGTCAGCTCCACCTTCACCTCGGAGACATCATCATAGATACCGTCCCGGGTGGGACTGGAGGGCTGCTCGGAGATGAAGCGTGCGCCGCCCTCGTTTTCCTTCCCGGGCGTGGGCCGGGAAAAGTAGAAGAAGCCCTCCTCCCCGTCCAGGCGGCCGTAGCTGCCGCCCACCGGGATGGCGCGGAGGCTGACCCGGTCCGCCAGACAGCCGTCGGCGCGGGTGAGGAAGAGCTGCTCCTCCGCCGAATCCAGGGAGAAGCCGGTGCAGGGCGTACCCACGATGGTTTCCGGTTCGTCGTCACAGGCGATCAGCAGCAGCCCGCCTGCGGGCAGCACCCCGTCCGGCAGCGGCCAGCGCTTCAGATCCGCCGCGTCGTCGGAGAGGAAGTAGTCCCCCAGATCCACCGGACCGGCGGAGACGTTCTTGATCTCCACCCAGTCGCTGTCGCTGCGGGTGCCGGTGAGGAAGAGGCCGAAGTTGATCACAGCGACCTCATTGATCACCAGGGGGCCGCCGGACCACTGGGTCTGCTGGCAGCGCTCATAGCCCTCGCGGGTGTTCTCCTCGCCTGGAGTTGGATAGAGGCTGGGCGCCCAGTTGCCCTCGGCATCCAGCGCCATGGACACGTCCCCCCGGCAGTCGCCGGTCTCGGCCGATGTCACCGGCCGACCCTGGCTGTCCCAGAGGCAGACGAGCTCCCCCTCCGAAAGTCCGAAGCTCGCGTGCAGTCCCGCGCCGCCGCGGTCCTTTTTGTCGGCAAAGACCAGCAGCCGGCCGCCCGCGGGCAGCTCTGTCCGGGGAAAGACCCAGGGCCGGTCCCGCGGCCCGTCGGCCAGATAGAAGCCGGTGAGGTCCAGGGCGCAATCCGTGGCGTTATACAGTTCGATCCAGTCGGAGAAGTCCCCGTCCTCATCGGCGAGGACTGCCTTGTTCTTCCCCATCAGCTCCGAGATCACGAGCTTGCCCGCCAGGGGGGAGGGGGGCATCTCCGTCTCCAGCGGGACGGGGGCCGCGTCGGGTTCCGGGCGGGGGTTCTCACGCACCTGCAGCCGTGCGGCAAAGGCCAGCAGGCCTGCCAGCAGCAGAACCGTCAGGGAGACGAGAAGGATATTCTTCAGGCGCATGTCTGCCTCCTGCTTTCGTTGGAGTGCTTTGAATTGTTATTATACCGCGTTTGCACGGCGCCTGTCAAATCCGCGCGGCATTCCGGCCGGGACTTGATTTTTCCGCCAAATACGATACAATACATGCGTCAATAAAAACTTTCGGGAGGAACACCACCATGACTTACGAAATGGATATCGCCGGTCTCAAGCGGGATCTGCCCCTGTGCAAGCTCAACGACGAGCTGTGCATCGGCGCCTTCGTCATCTTCGGGGATGTGGAGCTGACCGTCCACTGCGCCAAAGAGCTCTTAAAGCGCGCGCCCGCGTACGACTACCTGATCGCCCCCGAGGCCAAGGCCATCCCTCTGGTCTATGAGATGGCCCGCCAGAGCAATGCCGAGAAATACTTCATCGCGCGCAAGGGCGCCAAGGCCTACATGCAGGGCACCTTTGAGGTCACCGTCAAGTCCATCACCACCATGGGCGTGCAGCGCCTGGTGCTCGACGCCGAGGACGCCGCCATGATCAAGGGCAAGCGCATGCTCATCATCGACGACGTGATCTCCACCGGCGAGTCCCTCCACGCCGTGGAGGAGCTGGTCAAGCAGGCCGGCGGCATCGTGGCGGGCCGCATGGCCGTCCTGGCCGAGGGCGACGCCCAGGATCGGAAGGACATCACCGTGCTGGCGCCCCTGCCCCTGTTCAACGCCGACGGCACCCCGAAGGCGTAACCCCCGCAGCATACAGCGAAAAACCACCCCGGAAGGCGGTTGCCTTTCGGGGTGGTTTTTGTTTGTCACCCGGAATCATATCGGGCTTCTGCCCGTTTACAGGTCGAACAGGTTGATCTGGTTGGTCTCGGGCATGTCGCCCAGAGCGCCGAGGGATTTGAGCACTTCCAGGTGGGTCTGGCTGACCTTGGGGCAGGCGGCGGAGAGCTCCTGGACGGAGACGAAGCGCTGCCCGGTCTCGCCGGCGCGCATCAGATCCCAGGCCGCGGTCTCGCCCAGGCCGGAGATGGCCACAAAGGGCGGGCGCAGGCGCTTGTCCTCCGTGATGAGAAACTTCGTGGCGTGGGACTGGTAGAGGTCGATGGGGGCGAAGTCAAAGCCCCGCATGTTCATCTCGTACACGGCCTCCATGGTGACCAGCAGATCCTCCTCGTTTGCCGTGAGGGTGGGGCGGCGGTGCATCTCGTTGATCCTGCGCCGCACGTCGTCGGCCCCGCCGCACATCATGGCCGCGTCGAAGCCGCCCTTCTGACTGCGGCGGTAGAAGTAGGCCGAGTAGAAGGCCAGGGGCTCGTGTACCTTGAACCAGGCGATGCGGAAGGCCATCATGACATAGGCCACCGCGTGAGCCTTGGGGAAGAGGTAGGCGATCTTGCGGGCCGACTCGATGTACCACTCCGGCACGCCGAGAGAGCGCATCTGCTCCTCCGCGTCGTCCGGGAAAGAGCCGGTCTTCTTCACCTTGCCCTTGCGCACGGCCTCCATGGTCTTGAAGGCCAGGGACGGCTTGATGCCGACCGAGATGAGATAGAGCATGATGTCGTCGCGGCAGCCGATAGTCTCGTTAACACTCGCGATGCCGTTTACGATCAGATCATGGATGTTGCCGGCCCACACGTCCGTGCCGTGGGAGAAGCCGGAGAGGCGGATCAGGGTGTCAAACTGCTTCGGCTGGGTGTCCACCAGCATCTGGCGGGTGAAGGGGGTGCCGAATTCCGGCACGCCGATGGTGCCCGTGTGGCCGATGATGGGGTCGTCGTCCGGCAGGCCCAGGGCCGCCGGGGAGGTGAAGATGGACATGGTGTCCGGGTCGGACAGGGAGATCTCCTTGGCGTCCACCCCGGTCACATCCTCCATCATGCGGATCATGGTGGGGTCATCGTGGCCCAGCTCGTCCAGCTTGAGGAGGTTTGCCTCCATGCAGTGGTACTCAAAATGCGTGGTGATGATGTCGGAGTTGGGGTCGTCCGCCGGGTGCTGGACAGGGCAGAAGTCGGTGACGTCCTTGTCCTGGGGGATGACCACAAGGCCGCCCGGGTGCTGGCCCGTGGTGCGCTTGATGCCCACAAGGCCCAGCGACAGGCGGTTTTCCTCCGCCTTGGTGGCCTGGATGCCCCGCTCCTCGAGATACTTTTTCACATAGCCGTAGGCGGTCTTCTCGGCCAGGGTGCCGATGGTGCCGGCCCGGAACACATGGTCCGAGCCGAAGAGCGTCTCGGTATATTTGTGGGCCTTGGCCTGGTACTCGCCGGAGAAGTTCAGGTCGATATCCGGCGTCTTCTCGTTGCCGGGGAAGCCCAGGAAGGTCTCAAAGGGGATGTCGAAGCCCTCCCGCTTCATGCGCGTGCCGCACTCCGGGCAGTCCTTTTCCGGCATGTCCGCGCCGCAGCCGTAGCTGCCGTCGGTGACGAACTCCGAGTGGCAGCACTTGGGGCAGACATAGTGCGGCGGCAGGGAGTTGACCTCCGTGATGCCGGACATGTAGGCCACGATCGAGGAGCCGACGCTCCCCCGCGAGCCGACCAGGTAGCCGTTTTCCAGGGAGTTTTGCACCAGCTTCTGGGCGGACATGTAGATGACGTCGTACTGGTGGTCAAGGATGGTGTTGAGCTCCGTGTCCACGCGGCTCTGCACGATCTCGGGCGGGTTTTCGCCGTAGATGCGGTGCATCTTGTCATAGACCAGGCGCTTGAGGTCCTCGGCGGAATTCTCGATTTTCGGTGCGAAGAGATCCTTGGGCAAAAGCTCGATCTCCTCCACCTGGTCGGCAATGGCTCGGGTGTTGGTGACGACGACCTCTTTCGCCACGTCCTTGCCGAGGTAAGCAAACTCCGCCAGCATCTCCTTGGTGTTGCGGAAGAAGATGGGGCAGTCCCGGTCGGCGTCGGAGAACTTCTTGGCAGCCTGGAGGATCTTGCGGTACTGCTCGTCCTCGGCGTCGAGAAAATGCACGTCCGAGGCGGCGATGACGGGCTTGCCCATCTCTTTCCCCAGCTTGTAGATGGTGCGGTTGTAGTCCTGGAGAACGCCCACGTCGGACACGGTGCCGTTATCCACCAGGAAGGCGTTGTTGCAGATGGGCTGGATCTCCAGATAGTCGTAGAGCTCCGCGATCTTTTTGAGCTCCTCGTGGCTTGCGCCCTTCATGACGGCGCCGTAGAGCTCGCCCATGCCGCAGGCCGAGCCCACAAGGATGCCCTCCCGGTGCTGGAGCAGCAGGCTCTTCGGCACGGTGGGGCTGCGGTGGAAATACTTCAGATAGGACTGGGAGATCATCTCGTAGAGGTTCTTGAGCCCCACGCGATTTTTCACCAGCAGCACCATGTGGTAGGTCTTGGCCACGTCCGTTCTTCGCAGGGAGTGGTAGACGGTCTCGATGTCGTCCACGGTCCTGGCGCCCTGCTGTTTCAGCATGGGCAGGAATTTGCCCATCATGCGCGCCACCACCATGGCGTCGTCCGAGGCGCGGTGGTGGTTGAAGGGGGGCAGCCCCAGGTGGTTGGAGACGATGTCCAGCTTGAAGCGCTTGAGTTCCGGGCAGAGGGCCTGGCTCAGGGCCAGGGTGTCCAGAAACACCGGGGAGAAACGAATGGAATTCCGGCGTGCGCAGGCGGTCATGAAGCCCACGTCGAAGTGTGCGTTGTGGGCGATGATGGGCCGATCCCCCACGAAGGCCATGAACTGCTCCAGGGCCTCCTTCTCCTTTGGCGCGCCCTGCACGTCGCTGTCGCGAATGCCGGTCAGCTGCGTGATGTCCGGCGGGATGTGGCGCTGGGGATCGACAAAGGTGTTGAAAACCTCGAGGATCTTGTCCCCGGCAAAGCGGATGGCGCCGATCTCGGTCATGCGGTCGGTCTGGGCGTTGAGGCCGGTGGTCTCGATGTCGAAGGCCACAAACTCCGTGTCCAGCGGCAGGCTCGACTTGCCGATGACGGCGCTGTTGCCGTCCATGTCGTTGACGTAGTAGGCCTCCATGCCGTAGATGATCTTGACGCCGTTCTTCTTGCCCGCCTTCCACATGTCCGGGAAGGCCTGGGCCACGCCGTGGTCCGTGACGGCGATGGCGGGCATGCCCCAGTAGGCCGCCCGCTGCACGATGGCGGCCGGGTCGGTCAGCGCATCGAGCGCGGAGAAGCGGGTGTGCATGTGCAGCTCCACGCGCTTTTCCTCCGCGTCATCCGGGCGCACATAGCGCTTGCCCTTCATGATGTTCCTCGGGTCGAGGACCATGTCGTCGTCGTACTTGGAGTAGATGATCTCGCCCTGGACGATCAGGTGGTCGCCGGGACTGATCTGATTGATGATGGACTGGTCGTCCTCCGAGCGCAGAAAGCGCGAGACGCGCACGGAGTTGGTGCGGTCGGTGATGTCAAAGCAGAGCACGGCGCTGCCGCGCTTGGCGAGCGTCCGGCTGGTGACGGCCACCACGTCGCCCTCCACGGTGACCTTGCCGGATTCCAGCGTCAGGGTGTTCATGGGCACCGGATGCTGCTTGATGGCCCGGCCCATCAGCACCGCGCCCGCGGGCTTTGCGCCGGCGCTCGGCTGGGCCGCGGCCGCCGGGGACGCGCCCGACTGCCGGGGATAGTCCGGCACGATGCCGACGCCCGAGAGGGCGTAGTCGCTCTTGAGCTGCTCGGTCAGGCGCTGCAGGTCGACCGGCGAGGGCATGGCGGCAAACCAGGCGGCCACCGTGAGGGTTCCCTCCGCGGTGTCCACCCGGACATCCGTGACATATGCCTTGTCCAGGCCCCCCGCCGCGGCGGCAAAGCCGGCGCATCCGGGGAAAATTGTCAGAAAAGGGGTGTGCTCGGTCATGGAGTTACGGTCCTCTATGTAATACTCTTTCGTGTCTTTGGCAGCATATTCATCCGTCTGCAGGCGGGCGTATGGCCTCCCTTTGGAAAAAGGGAGGGGGACCGCGCCTGCGCGGTGGAGGGATCGAAGCCGCAGTGCCGTCCGCCCTGTACCTTCCGATCCCCCAGTCAGCTTCGCTGACAGCCCCCTTTCCAAAGGGGGCCATGCTTCCCGTGAGGAAAAGCTTCTGTCTTATCTGTCGCTTTCGATCAGTTCAATCAGCCGCTCACAGAGTTCGTCATAGGGGTAGGTGCCCAGCACCTCGCCCTTTTTGAACAGCAGGCCCTTGCCCTTGCCGCCGGCGATGCCGTAGTCGGCCTCCCGGGCCTCGCCCGGGCCGTTGACCACGCAGCCCATGACGGCAACGGTGATGTCCCGCGGCATATCCTTGACCCGCGCCTCCACCTCGGAGGCCAGGGAGATCAGGTCGATCTCCGTCCGGCCGCAGGTGGGGCAGGAGACAAACTTCACCCCGCCGGGGCGCAGGCCCGCGGCCTTGACGATGGCGATGCCCGCGGAGACCTCCCGCACCGGGTCGGCCGTCAGGGAGACGCGGATGGTGTTGCCGATGCCCTCGCACAGCAGGGTGCCGATGCCGACGGCGGACTGGATGGTGCCGTTCCACTCAGTGCCCGTCTCGGTCACGCCGAGGTGCAGAGGATAGTCGAAGGTCTCCGCCGCGAGGCGGTAGCTCTCGACGGTCAGGGGCACGGAGGAGGTTTTCAGGGACAGGCAGATGTCATCAAAGTCATAGCGGTTGAGAAGCTCCACATGGCCCTTCGCGCTCTCCACCATGGCCTCCGCGCAGGGATGGCCGTACTTTTCGAGCAGCCGCTTTTCCAGGGACCCCGCGTTGACGCCGATGCGGATGGGGATGTGCCGCCGCTTGCAGGCCTCGGCCACGGCCTTGACGTTCTCGGGCGCGCCGATGTTGCCGGGGTTGATGCGGATCTTGTCGATGCCGCGCGCCGCGGCCTCCAGGGCCAGGCGGTAGTCAAAGTGGATATCCGCCACCAGGGGCACGGAGACCTGTTCCTTGATGGCGGAGACGGCCTTTGCCGCCTCCATGTTGGGGATGGCGATGCGCACGATGTCCGCGCCCGCGGCCTGCATGGCGCGGATCTGGGAGACCGTGGCTTCCACGTCCCAGGTCTTGGTCGAGCACATGGTCTGCACCGAGACGGGGGCGCCCCCGCCGACGAGCACACCGCCGACGGAAATCTGCTTTGTGAACTCTCTCTTGTTTTGTTTCTCTGTCATTTCGTCACAATCCTCACGATATCGTGGAACATGATAAAGGCCATCAGACCCAGCAGCAGGACCATGCCCGCCATGTGGATATAGCCCTCGTACTTGGGATCGAGCTTCTTGCGGGTGACGCTCTCGACGAGCCAGGTCACCAGCAGCAGGAACACCCGCCCGCCGTCCAGCGCCGGGATGGGCAGCATGTTCATGATGGCGAGATTCACCGCGATGAAGGCGGTGAAGTAGAAAATGGAGTACAGGGCGTCGGAGACGGACTCGGCCTGCTCGCCGGTCTCGGCCATCATGTCGACGATGCCGACAGGGCCGGTCATCTCGTCCACCGAGACCCTGCCGTGGATCAGCTCCCTGAGGCCCATGCGGACCCAGCGGGCAAACTCCATGGTGGTGTACCAGGCGTTTTGCAGCTTGACGCCGGGGGTGGCCAGATCGTAGCCGAAGTAGAAGCCGTACATCTTCCGGCTCTCCCCCTCGTAGGCGACGCGGGTGATGGCAAAGTCCTTCAGGGTGACCTTCTGTCCGTCGCGCAGGACGACGATGTCATAGACCCCGTCCCCCTGGTCGAGAAAGTCCCCCACGTCGGTGTTCTGGTAAATGCGCTGGCCGTCGATCTTATAGAAGCGGTCGCCCACGTGCAGCCCCTCCTCGCTCTGGTAGGGGCAGCCGGGCATGAAGTCCTCGATCTGCGCGTTGCGGAAGGCGTAGGCGCTCGTATAGAGCAGACACACGATGCCAAAGCCCAGCACGAAGTTCATGAACGCGCCGGCGCAGAGGATGATGATGCGCTTCCAGGGGGGCTGGGAGGTGAAGGCCCGGGGATCGTCCGAGGCCTCGTCCTCGCCCGCCATGGCGCAGTAGCCCCCGAAGGGGATCAGGCGCAGGGCGTAGAGCGTCTCGCCCTTCTGCTTTTTCCAGAGTGCCGGGCCCATGCCCAGGGCAAACTCCTCCACCCGCACGCCGCAGGCCTTGGCCGCCAGGAAGTGGCCGCCCTCGTGGATGCCCACCAGCAGGCCGAAGAGCAAAATTGCCAGGATCACATAGAGAAAGGTCATTTGCCGTAAGTCTCCAAAACATAGGCTCTGGCGGCTTTGTCCGCCTCCAGAATGGTTTCCAGATCGGGATTCTGTCGAACGCCCACAGCCTCCACGGCGCCCGCCGCGGCGTCATAGATGCGGTTGTAGCCGAGCTCGTGCCTGAGGAACATGTGGACCGCCACCTCGTTTGCCGCGCTCATCACACAGGCGGCGGTGCCGCCGGCTCTCGCGCAGTCCATCGCGAGCTTCAGGCACGGGGTCTTTTCATAGTCCGGGGCCTCAAAGGTCAGGTCGCGGAGCTTATAGAAGTCCAGGTGCTCGAACATGGAGGGGCAGCGCTCCGGGTAGGTCAGGGCCAGCTGGATGGGCAGGCCCATGTCCGGCACGCCGAGCTGGGCGATGACGGTGCCGTCCACCAGCTCCACCATGGAGTGGATGACGCTCTGGGGGTGGATGACCACGGTGATGTCGTCCGGGGTGACGCCGAAGAGGTGCATGGCCTCCACAAACTCCAGGCCCTTGTTCATCATGGTGGCGCTGTCCACCGAGATCTTCGCGCCCATGCTCCAGTTGGGATGCTTCACCGCCTGCTCGGGGGTGACGTCCTCCAGCTCAGACCGGGCCTTGCCGCGGAAGGGGCCGCCGGAGCCTGTCAGCAGGATCTTGTGCAGCTCCCCCTTCTTCCGGCCCATCAGGCACTGGAAGATGGCCGAGTGCTCAGAGTCCACGGGGACGATCTCGGCGCCGCAATCGGCGGCCTTTTTCATCACAATCTCGCCCGCGCAGACCAGGGTCTCCTTGTTGGCCAGGGCGATGCGTTTTTTCTCCGCGATGGCCGCGAGGGTCGGCTTTAAGCCCACCGCGCCGGAGACGGCGGTGACCACGCAGTCCGCTTCCGGCAGGGTGGCGGCCTCCAGCAGACCCTCCATGCCGGAGCCCACGCGGATGCAAGTGTCCGCCACGGCGATTTTAAACAGCTTCGCGGCCTCTTCGTCGTAGACCGCCACAAATTTGGGGTGCAGGCGGCGGGCCTGCTCCTCCAGCAGATCGATTTTTCTCTGGGCTGTGAGCGCCGCCACCGGCAGGCCGATGTGCTCGGCCGCGGCGATGGTCTGCCGGCCGATGGAGCCGGTGCAGCCCAGAACGGAAATGGCTTTGACCATGTCGGTTTCCTTCCTGTGATTCAGATTTACGCGCCAAAGGCAGTGAATATGTGCTGTGTTCCCGTAGGGGCGGCTATCAGCCGCCCGCCATGCCTGCACCATATCTGCGGGCGGCTGATAGCCGCCCCTACTTTCTTCTCAGCGTCCGCAAATATCCTTTTTTCTCATCGCTGATGCGGCGGCTCTCCACCGCCTTCTGGATGGTCTTGTTGTGGGTCCAGGGGTCCAGGCGGCGGTTTTCCAGAACCGGCAGCGCGGCGTCGTACTGCTTGGCCAGCGCCGTGGCAAAGTACCAGGCCTGCATCATGCGCAGGTAGTACTCCTCCGATTCGATCGCCGCGACCCAGTCCAGGTACTCCGGGGCAAAGTCCCCGTCCAGAAAATGGGCCATCAGCATCCCGAGGCCGAAGCGCACGGTGTAGAGCCTCCCGCTTTCCATCCAGCGGCGGATGTCCCCGATCAGCCGCGCATGGTTTTTCTGAAAGCAGGCGGGGCCCAGGCTGTCGCAGGTGGCCCAGTTGTCCACATAGGGCAGGAAGGCGTCCAGCGCCGCGATGCAGGCGTCGTAGTCCCGGATGGCGTTTACCAGCGAGGCGTGCAGACCGTTTTCCTCCAGATAGAAATGGGGCAGCTCCCCGAGGAAATCCACCGCCTCCGGGTCTTTGGCAAAGTCCCGGGCGAAAGCGCGCAGGGCCGGGGTGCGCACGCCGATGACGCGCGCCTTGTCCACCGTGGGGATGAGCTTTGCGGTAAAGTCCCGGTAGCCCTCATCCCGCAGGGCAAAGAGCCGCTCCTGTACCGCGGTCATGGGTTCTTGACCCCGCCGTAACGCCGGTCGCGGCTTTGAAAAACAGCGATGGCCTTGTCCAGCTCCTCCGGCGTAAAGTCCGGCCAGAGCACGTCGGTAAAGTAAAACTCCGCGTAGGCGCACTGCCAGAGCAGGAAGTTCGAGATCCGCTGCTCTCCGCCGGGACGGATCAGCAGATCCGGGTCGGGGATGCCCGCCGAGTAGAGGTAGCCGGAGAAGACATCCTCCGTCAGCTCTCCCTCCGCTTTGCCCTCGGCGTAGTCCCGGGCATAGCGGCGCGCGGCGTGCAGGATCTCATCCCGCCCGCCGTAGTTGAGACAGATGTTGGCCTGGAAGCCCTCATAGCGCTTTGATATCTCGTCGGTCTTCTCCACCAGTTTCTGAAGCTCGGGGCTCAATCCCTCGATGTCCCCGAACACCTTCATGCGGATGTGGTCCCGCTCCATGGTGTCGATGGCCTCGCGCAGGTACTTGCCCAGCAGCTTCATGATGGTGGAGACTTCCCCCTCCGGCCGCTTCCAGTTCTCCGTGGAGAAGGCGTAGACCGTCAGGTACTCCACCCCGATGTTTTTGCAATAGGTGGCAATTTTGCGGAAGGTCTCCGCGCCGACGGCGTGGCCCGCGGTGCGCGGCAGGCCGCGCTTTTTGGCCCAGCGGCCGTTGCCGTCGAGAATAATGGCAATATGGCGGGGTGGGCGGGATGACTCCCGCTCCCCCGCCGGATGGTTGTTCGGCATGTTGTTCTCCGATCCGTTGTTTTGTGTAGGGGACGGCCCCCGGACGTCCCGTGCCGGTCGTCGAACGCGGGCGGTCGAGGCGCCCGCCCCTACGAAACTCTGTTTGGGCAGGGCGTCAGATTTCGGTGAGTTCCTTTTCCTTCTTGTCGCAGATCTTGTCGATCTCCTTGATGTAGTCGTCGGTGAGCTTCTGGATGTCCTTCTCGGCGATCTTGTAGTCATCCTCGGTGATCTCGGACGCCTTCTGCTGCTTCTTGAACTTCTCCACCGCGTCGCGGCGGATGTTGCGAATGGCAACCTTGGAGGTCTCGCCGTACTTTCTGGTCTGCTTGACCAGATCCTTGCGGCGCTCCTCGGTCAGGGGCGGGAAGACCAGGCGGATCATGCGGCCATCGTTCTGGGGGTTGATGCCCAGATCGGAGGCCAGGATCGCCTTCTCAATGGGCTTGAGCAGCGTGCCGTCCCAGGGCTGGATCACCAGGGAGCGGGGGTCGGGGGTGGAGACAGACGCCACCTGCATGATGGGGGTGTCCACGCCGTAGTAGCTGACCGTGATGGGATTGAGCACGGCGGTGTTGGCCCGCCCGGCGCGGATGGCGGCAAGCTCGGAATTGAGCGCGTCGCAGGTCTTCTTCATCTTGTTTTCAAATTCCAGATAATCAGACATGGTTGTTCCCTCCGTAAAGTATATTTCGATTCCGTATCTTTTACTTGACCAGGGTGCCGATCTCCTCGCCGCGGAGCACCTTCAGGATGTTTTCCGGCTGGGCCAGGGCGAAGACGATGACGGGGATGCTGTTATCCATGGCGAGGGAGGTCGCCGTGGTGTCCATGACGGCCAGGCGCCGGGCCAGGACCTCGTCATAGCCGATGCGGTCAAACCTCACCGCCTCGGGGTTTTTGCGGGGATCGTCGGAGTAGACCCCGTCGATGTTCTTGGCAAGCAGGATGGCGTCGGCGTGGATCTCCGCCGCGCGCAGGACCGCCGCCGTGTCCGTGGAGAAGAAGGGGGCCCCGCTGCCGCCGGCAAAGAGCACCACCTCGCCGTTTTCCATATACTCGATGGCCCTGCGGGTGTCGTAGCGCTCGCCCACGCCCTGGATGTCCACGGCGGTCATGACCCGGGCCTTCGCGCCGAGCTGCCGCAGCACGTCGCAGACAGCCAGGCAGTTCATGCAGGTGGCAAGCATGCCCATGCGGTCGGCGCTGACACGCTCGACCTTCCCCGCGCCGTCCTTGACGCCGCGCCAGAAGTTGCCGCCGCCGATGACGATGCCGATCTGAACGCCCTGCTCCTCCGCGGCCTTGACGGTCTGGCAGACGCCGGAGACAAAATCGAAGTCAAAGCCGGTCTTCTTTTCGCCGGCCAGCGCCTCGCCGCTGATTTTGATGACAATGCGATTGTATTTCATAATATCTCCTTCCTTATAGGCTCCCCTGCCTAAGGGGAGCTGTCAGCGCGAAGCGCTGACTGAGGGGTCTGTCCCCGTCTGTGTTTTGTCCGTTTGGGCGCTCAGCTGTCAGCGCGAAGCGCTGACTGAGGGGTCTGTCCCCGTCTGTGTTCTGTTCGTTTGGGCGCTCAAATATCCAGAATGCCCAGAATGACGATGCCCGCCACCACGGTGGCGATAGACAGATAGTGCTTGACAGAGAGCTTTTCCTTGAGGAAAATGCGGCTCCAGAGCACGGAGGCCACGCAGTAGCTGGAGATGATGGGGGCGGCGAAGGCCACATGCTCGGAATCGGCCAACGCATAGATATAGAAGAACTGGCCGATGGTCTCAAAGACGGCGCCGGTGTACTTGGGGGCTTCCTGCCTGGCAATCAGCTTCTGCTTCTTGATCCCGAGCACGTACACGGCGCAGAGAATGCCGACCACAAGGAAGGTCAGCTCGTAGGCGCAGTTGGCGCTGTCCTCATCCAGCACCTCCAGCACGCGGCTGTCGGCAAAGGTGCCCAGCGCGTCCAGCAGGCAGTAGATGACGGGGATCAAGATGGCGATCCAGCTCTTGGCGTAGTGGTGGTTGGAGGCGTCCTGCCGGGCGCGGCGGAGCTCCTCGTCCTCGTTGGCCTCGGTAAAGCCGAGGGCGATGACGCCGATGCACACCAGGGCCACGGCCACGAGCGCCACGGGGGGCAGATCCTCGCCGATGCCCACGGTGATAAAGGTCAGCACCGCGACAATGGCGCCGGAGCTGTTGCAGATGGGGGAGGAGATGGAGAGCTCGATGTACCTGAGACCGAGATAGCCGATGGCCATGGAGAGAATGTACAGCATGGAGACCGGCAGGTAGGTCAGAATGACGTGCCAGCTCATTTCCACGCCGCCCGCAAAGATTTCATATGCGGCGTGCAGGCCCATGACGACGCCCACCGCCGTCACCATTTTCAGGTGGGAGTACTTGTCCTCAGCGTCCTGACAGCCGATCTTGGAGAACAGGTCAGAGCCGCTCCAGCAGAGCAGCGCGATGATTGCGAAGGTAAACCACATAAATTCCGATTGCCTCTCTTGCTTTTGTATCAGGGTTTTTATATCTTTCAAGATTCTACCACAGAGCGGGAGGTTTGACAACGTCAAATCTCCCGATTTGCGCTTTTCCCCTCTGACGCTTCTGACAAAAACCGCGGCCGCGCCGTGGTAGACTGTGGGCATGAAAATCCTCTACGCCGATTCTCTCTTCGCCCTCAGCCTGCTGACGGACTACCTGCTGTGCCTCTCCGCCGGGCGGCTCTGCGGTCTGACGCTGCGGCGCGGGCGCTATCTCGCGGCGGCGGCGCTGGGGGCCGTGTATGCAGTGGCGGTGTTTCTGCCGGGGCTGGGGTGGCTGGCTCTGCCGGTGATGCAGCTGGTCTTTGCGGGGCTGATGGGGCTGATCGCCTTCGGCGGGGAGGAGCGGCTGCTGCGCTGTCTGGCGGCGCTGCTGGCCCTGTCGGCCACCTTCGGCGGTATGGTCTGGGCCGTCTTTCTCCGCAGCTCCGGCGCGCCCCGGCTGTCGGTGCTGGCGGGGGTCTTCTTGGCCTGCTACGCGGTGCTGACGCTGCTCTCCCGCACGCGGCGCCGCCGCGCGGACGCCCGGCTCACAAAGGCCGCCCTCACCCTCGCGGGGCGGGAGGTCTCCTTCCCCGTGCTGCTGGATACCGGCAACTGTCTGACCGATCCCGTCACCGGGGCCAGGGTGCTGGTGGTCGCGCCGGAGGCGCTCGCGCCGCTGCTGCCGGAAAAGGCGGAGATCCTCGCGCTGACCGACCCGGTGGAGCTGGCGGCGCGCCTCGGCGCGCTGCCGGGTCTGCGCGGGCGGGCGCGGCTGCTCGCCTGCGCGACCGTGGGCGGGAAGGGGATGCTCGCCGCCCTGCGGCCGGACACGGCACAGGTGGACGGCAAGCCCCGGCCGGGTCTGCTCGCCGCCGTCTCCCCCGCCGCCCGCGGCGAGGGCTTTGAGGGAATCTATTGAGTGTGGAGGATGGAGTTTGGAGTGTGGAGTGAAGGCGTCCGCAGCGCGGACAATCAAAACCGATCCCCCAGTCAGCTTCGCTGACAGCCCCCTTTACGGAAAGGGGGCCATGAAGAGACTTCTCACATGCCTCCCTTTGAGAAAGGGAGGTGCCCCGAAGGGGCGGAGGGATCGGATTCCCATCTGCGCCGCAGACGCACCACAACGCCACCCTCCACACGCCAAACTGCCAGAAAGGAGCATGTCTATGTTGTGCAAGCCCCAGGTGTTTTTTCTCAGAGAGCAGCTGCTGGCCATTCTCGGCATCCAGCCGCCGCCGGTTTTTTACATCGGCGGCAGCGACGTGCTGCCGCCGCCCCTGGAGCGGGAGAAGGAGGAAAAGGCCATCGCCGCCCTGGAGGCGGGAGACGACGCCGCACGCCGCACGCTCATTGAGCACAATCTGCGCCTTGTGGTCTACATCGCCAAGCGCTTTGAAAACACCGGCATCCACATCGAGGATCTGATCTCCATCGGCACGATCGGACTGATCAAGGCGGTCAACACCTTCAACTCCGGCAAGAACATCAAGCTGGCCACCTATGCCAGCCGCTGTATCGAAAACGAGATCCTCATGGTGCTGCGCAAGTCCGGCGCCCAGCGCACGGAGCTGAGCTTTGACGAGCCGCTCAACACCGACTGGGACGGGAACGAGCTGCTGCTGTCCGACATTCTGGGCACCGACGAGGACGAGGTCTGCCGCGCGCTTGAGGACGACGCGGAAAAGCGCATGGTCCTGGAGGCGGTGGACACGCTGGAGGGCCGGGAAAAGGAGATCATCTCCCTGCGCTTCGGCCTGCGTGACGGGCGGGAGTATACCCAGAAGGAGGTGGCGGAGCTGCTGGGGATCTCCCAGAGCTACATCAGCCGCCTGGAAAAGCGCATCCTGACAAGACTCCGCCGGGAGATGCTGCGCCTGCTGCAGGTGTGATTGCAATTGACAAGCCGGGGCGGGGGTCGCTATAATAGATGTGTTAGACTTAAAAAACACATCAGGAGGCATTCTCATGGTTAAAGTAGATTGCTCTGGAGCCGAGTCCTTTTTCACCAAGGCCGGCCCCGACTATGCCCTCGCCGCCCTCGCCCACAAGACCCTGGCGGAGAAATCCGGCCTCGGCGCGGACTTCACCGGCTGGATGGAACTGCCCCAGCGCATCAAGGACACGGAACTGGACGCCATCGTCGCCGCCGCGGAACTGATCCGCTCCCGCTCGCAGGCTCTGGTGGTGATCGGCATCGGCGGCTCCTACCTCGGCGCGAGAGGCGCCATCGAGCTTCTCAAGCCCCGGCCCGGCAAGGGCGACCCCAAGGTCTTCTTCATGGGCAACACCCTCTCCGTCGACGCCCTGAACGACACCATCGAGGCCCTGGGCGACATGGACTTTGACGTGAACGTCATCTCCAAGTCCGGCACCACGATGGAGCCCGCGGTCTCCTTCCGCATCTTCCGCGAGCTGCTGCACAAGAAGTACGGCGCGGACGCCGACAAGCACATCTTCGCCACCACCGACGCCAAGCGCGGCGTGCTCAAATCCCTCGCGGATCAGAGCGGCTGGCCCTGCTTTGTGGTGCCCGACGACGTGGGCGGCCGCTTCAGCGTGCTGTCCGCCGTGGGCCTGCTGCCCATGGCCGTGGCCGGCATCGATGTCAGGCGCGTCATCGACGCCGCCATCGCCGAGCTCAAGGCCCTCGACCTGCGTTCCCCCGAAAACCCCGCCTGGCAGTATGCCGCGGCGCGCCAGCACCTGTACCAGAAGGGCTACGGCGTGGAGATCCTGGGCTGCTACGAGCCCAGCTTCCGCTTCATGGCCGAGTGGTGGAAGCAGCTCTACGGCGAGAGCGAGGGCAAGGACGGCAAGGGCATCTTCCCCGCCTCCGTGGAGTTTACCGCCGACCTGCACTCCATGGGCCAGTACATCCAGCAGGGTCCCCGGATGCTGATGGAGTCCATCGTCCGCTTCACCGAGAGCCGCACGTCCTTCCCCTTCCCCGTTGAGGAGTCCAACGCAGACGGCCTGAACTACCTGGCCGGCCGCGACATCAGCGAGATCTGCCGCGTGGCGGCCGACGCCGTGCGCGAGGCCCATGTCTCCGGCGGTGTGCCGAACCTGGTCATCGAGGTTCCCAGGCGGGACGAAGAGGGCTTTGCCGCCCTGGTCTGCTTCTTCGAGGTGGCCTGCGCCATCTCCGGCTACATGTCCCGGGTCAACCCCTTCGACCAGCCGGGCGTGGAGGCCTACAAGAAGAACATGTTCCGCATGCTGGGCAAGCCCGGCGCTTAAGTTTACACACAGCCAAAAGACCGCCCCGAGAAGGGCGGTCTTTTTTCAGGTCTCCGTGTACTGCGGCAGGATCAGCTTTTCGTGCAGCAGGGCCATGGCGCGCTCCTGCTCGTCGGGGGCCACGGTGACAAAGAGGGCGTTTTCCTCCAGGCCGCCGTCCAGCACGGCCACGCCCTCCCGGGCCAGCGCCAGCACCGCCACCGACAGCGCCCCCGCGCCGCAGCCCCTGCCCGCCAGGGTCAGCCGTCCCGCTCCGGCGGTAAGCCCGGCAAACTGCGGGCGCTGCCCCTCCGGCAAAAACCGCAGACGGGTGCCCGGCCCCTGCGTGAAGGAGGACAGCAGGCTCAGCGGCACCTGGTTTGCCATGGCAAGCTCCACGGATTTCGGGTGCAGCACCTGCGCCCCCGCCTTCGCCAGGGCCAGCATATCCCGGAAATCCACCGTCTCCAGGCGCCGGGCCTGCTTGAGACGGCGGGGGTCGGCGGTATAGACACCGTCCACGTCGGTGTAGATCTCACACCCGTCCGCCTCCAGCGCGGCGGCCAGGGCCACCGCCGTGGTGTCCGAGCCGCCGCGGCCCAGACTGGTCACGTCCCCCCGGGCGCAGATCCCCTGAAAGCCGGTGACCACGGGGACACGGCCCCGGCTGAGCTCCGCGCGGATCCTCCCCGGGGCCACAAGGCGGATCTCCCCCGCGCCGTACTGTCCGTCGGTCAGCACGCCGGCCTGCCAGCCGGTGAGCGACACGGCCTCCAGCCCCAGCTCCTGCATGGCCATCACCAAAAGGGCGGCGGCCTGCTGCTCCCCGGTGGTGACAAGCGCGTCCAGCTCGCGCTTGGGCGGCGCCGCGCTCACCTCCTGCGCGCGGCGGGAGAGGCTGTCGGTGGTGTCGCCCATGGCGGAGACCACGACCACCAGCTCCTCCTCCCGGCGGCGCCGGTCCAGGCAGCGCTCCGCCACGCGGCGCAGGCGCTCAAAGTCCTTGAGCGAGCTGCCGCCGAATTTTTGTACGATCAACATATCGGTTCCCCCAAAAGGCCCGCCGCGGCGGGCCCGAAAAGTCAGAATGCCGGGAGAGGCTCCCGACCTAGACTATTATATTCCGTTTTCCGCGGGCAGGTCCGCGTTTCGTTTTCCCCGGAAGCGGGCATACTGTCTTATCTGACAAACAAGGGGGGACCGCCGTGCCGGACAAGCTGGCAAAGAGCCTCTACCTGCTGCTGACGGCGGCTGGGACGGTGGGCGCGCTGTGGCTGGGCGTGCGCTTTCTGCTGCCCTGGACCGCCCCCTTTCTCGCCGCCTGGGTGCTGGCGGCCCTGCTGGAAAAGCCGGTGGCCTTTCTCTGCCGGCACGGCTGGCGGCGCGGGGCGGCGGCGGGGCTCTGCACGGCGCTGGCCCTGGGCCTGCTGCTCTGGGGTCTGGCCGCGCTGGCCTGGAAGGGCGTGGGGGCGCTGACGGAGTTTGTCCAGCAGCTGCCGCAGCTGATGGAGGCTCTGCAGGCCAGGCTGGGCGCCTGGCAGCGCGCGCTGGAGGTCGGCATCCGGAATGCCCCCGCCGGCAGCGCCGTCTTCTTTGAGCAGGGCCTGAGCGCCCTCAACGCGGCCCTCTCCGCCCTGCCGGGGGAGGTCTCCCGCGCGGCGCTGGGCTTTCTCAGCCGTACCGCCCAGGCAAGCCCCGACACGGCGCTCTTCTTTGTCACGGTGGCTCTCGGCACCTATTTTCTCTCCGCCGCCTTCCCCACGGTCCGCGCCTTTCTGCTGGCCCAGCTGCCGGACGCCCTGCGCCGCAGGCTGGAGGGCGTGGGGGCGGATCTCCGGGGCGGCTTCGGCGGTGCGCTGCGGGCCCAGGGGATTCTGCTGGCGATGACCTTCTTCCAGCTCGCGGCGGCCTTTCTGCTGCTGCGTCTCCCGGGCGCGCTGGGGCTTGCCGCGCTGACCGCGCTTGTTGACGCGCTGCCGGTCTTCGGCACCGGGATCGTGCTGCTGCCGTGGGGCCTCGCCTGTCTGCTGCTGGGGCAGACCCGGCGCGGGCTGGGCCTGCTGGTCAGCTGGGGCGTGACCGCCCTGGTGCGCAGCTTCGCCCAGGCCAAGCTCCTGGGGGATCAGATCGGGCTGGACCCCCTGGCCTCCCTGCTGAGCGTGTATGTGGGCTGGCAGGTCTGCGGCGTGTGGGGGATGCTGCTGTTTCCCATCTTCCTGATGTGTCTTGTCCAGCTCAACGAGCGGGGCGTGGTGCGGCTGTGGAAGGAAATATAA
>ONPY01000013.1 GCA_900319835.1 uncultured Eubacteriales bacterium
GCGCTACCTCACCGAGCAGGTCTACAAGATGCTGGACACCGTAGGTCTTGTGCGCGAGCATGCCCAGCGCTACCCGCATGAGTTCTCAGGCGGACAGAGGCAGAGAATAGGAGTCGCAAGGTCCGTCATAATGAACCCTGAGGTGATAATCGCCGACGAGCCGATCTCCGCACTTGATGTCTCCATCCGTGCCCAGGTCATCAACCTTCTGAACGACCTCAGGCACAGCATGGGTCTTACCATCCTGTTCATCGCCCACGACCTCTCGGTAGTCAAATACTTCTCCGACAGGATCAGATGATACTCCCGCCGATCCTTCTGAGAGTTTTCGCGCTCCAGGTATCCCTTTTTGATGAGGTTGTTGACCTTGTAGGTGGCGTTGGACTGGGAAATGTTGAGAAAGTCCGCAAACTGGCCCACCGTGGGCTCGCCCAGCATCTTGATGACCTCCAGGGAAAAAGCCTCCATGGCGGAAAGAGAGCCGTCCCGCTCACGCACCAGCTCGAAGACGCGGCGGTAGAACTGCAGCTTGAATTTATCGTAGACCTCGATGAAGTTTTTTTCCAGCATCGCTTGTGACGCCTCCTCTCGGGTATGCGGGCGCGGACTGCAAGAGGCCGCTGAACCCATATCCATATTTTACCCCTTTTGCAGGCCGATGTAAAGTCCGAACGCTTTTGTACAATCTGTGAATTTTCGCTTTTTGGCCCGGGCGGAGGCTTGACAACGAAAGGGGAGAATGCTATATTAGCACTCGAAAGAAGAGAGTGCCAACAGTCGAACGCCGAGAGTGCTAAAACGGCACCCGGCGGAACGACAAGGTGAATTGGCCAAAGGCCAGGAGAAGGTGGCCTGGGCCATGCGGAGCTTGCGAGGACAACATGGCAATCAGTGAGCGGAAAAAGAAAATACTGGCGGCCGTGGTGGACGAATACGTCCGCACCGCCGAGCCCGTGGGCAGCAAGGCCATCGCGGCCACCGCGGGGCTGGGCTGCTCCTCGGCCACCATCCGCAACGAGCTTGCGGAGCTGGTCAGCCTCGGCTACCTCGAACAGCCCCACACCTCCGCCGGCCGTGTGCCCACCCCGATGGGCTACCGGATGTACGTCAACGAGCTGATGGAGCGCCAGAAGCTCAGCCTGGAGGAGACGGAGGATCTCAACCGCCGCATGAACCAGAAGCTGCGGGAGCTGGACGACACCATCTCCGATGTCAGCCGCCTGGCCTCCCAGATCACCGACTACCCGGCCCTGGCCCTCACCACGAGGACGGCGGTGACCATCAAGCGCTTCGATATCATCTATGTGGATGCCAACACCTTTATTCTGGTGCTGCTGCTCAGCGACAACAGCGTGAAGAACAAGCGGGTGCGTCTGCCGGTGTCGGTGGACCAGAAGCTGGTGCAGCGGCTCTCCAGCCTCTTCAACGCCGGCTTTACCGGCATCACCGACGAGCAGATCACCCCGCTGCTGATCAACTCCACCGAGCGCGCCGCCGACGACACCATGGGCATCACCTCCGTCATCGCGGCCTTCGCCATCGAGGTGCTGTCCGCCGCCGAGGCGCCCACGACCTTCGTCAGCGGCGAGAACCGGCTGCTCAACCAGCCGGAGTTCCGGGATCCTGAGAAGGCCCACAAGCTGATGGGCTATCTGTCCGGGGGCGGCTACCTGCTGCCGCCGGATGCGCAGATGGACCGGGCCGGTGAGGTCCGGGTGCTGATCGGCCCGGAGAACGTGGCCGAGGAGCTGAAGGACTCCAGCGTGGTGATCGCCACCTATGACGCGGGCGACAACACCAAGGGCATGATCGGCGTGGTGGGGCCGACGCGGATGGATTATTCCGCGGTGGCCGCCAAGCTCTCGGCCCTGGCCGCCGGCCTGTCCAGACGTCTGGGCAGCGGCGAGGCCCCGCCCGAGGGCCTGCACAACAAACTGATCATCAAGGGAGAACCAGGAAATGAGTAAGAACAAAGAGAAGACCGCGGCGGAGGAGGTCAAGGAGGAACAGACCGCGCCCGCCGGGGAGAATACGGAAGAGACCAAAGCCGAGGAGACCGCAGAGGTGCCCAAGGCCGCGGAGACTCAGGCGGAGGAAAAGCCCGCGGAGGAGAAAAAGCCAGAAAAGGATCCCGCCGCCGAGCTTGCTGCCATGAACGACAAGTACCTCCGGCTGATGGCCGAGTATGACAACTACCGCAAGCGCAGCCAGAAGGAGAAGGACGCCCTGTACGGCGACATCAAGGCCAACACCCTGAAAACCTTCCTGCCGGTCTATGACAATCTGGTCCGCGCCCTGGCCCAGCAGACCGAGGACGAGGCCTACAAGAAGGGCGTCGAGATGATCATGACCCAGTTCAACACCACCATGGAGAAGCTGGGCGTGACGCCGATGGACTGCCTGGGGCAGAAATTCGACCCCGCCTTCCACAACGCGGTCATGCACGTGGAGGACGAGGAAAAGGGCGAAAACGAGATCGTCGAGGTTTTCCAGCAGGGCTTCATGCTGGGCGACAAGGTGATCCGCTTCGCCATGGTCAAAGTAGCGAATTAATGGGACTTGACTGAACGGCGGCTTCACACATGACCAGCGGATCTTTTCCCGCCTGGGTTTGCCAAATTTTCTTGAAATACACAAAGTATTCCTGCAAAAAGTTGTCTTCCCCAGACGAAAAAATCTCTCGCTGGCAAGCACGCCGCCGCCATCCAGACGAGTCCGTAAACCGCACTTACCGGCATTTGCCGTTAAGAATAAATTTGTAAAAAATATACCACATATACAGGAGGAAAAAAACAATGAGCAAGATTATCGGTATCGATTTGGGTACTACCAATAGCTGCGTCGCCGTCCTCGAGGGCGGCGAACCCGTCGTCATCACCAACGCCGAGGGCGCCCGCACCACTCCGTCCGTCGTGGCCTTTGCCAAGACCGGCGAGCGTATGGTCGGTCAGGTCGCCAAGCGTCAGGCCGTCACCAACCCCGACCGCACCATCTCCTCCATCAAGCGCGAGATGGGCTCCAACTACAAGGTGACCGTGGACGGCAAGTCCTACACCCCCCAGGAGATCTCCGCCATGGTGCTGCAGAAGCTGAAGGCTGACGCCGAGGCTTACCTGGGCGACACCGTCACCGAGGCTGTCATCACCGTCCCTGCCTACTTCACCGACGCCCAGCGTCAGGCCACCAAGGACGCCGGCAAGATCGCCGGCCTTGAGGTCAAGAGAATCATCAACGAGCCCACTGCCGCGGCCCTGGCCTACGGTATCGACAAGGAGAGCGACCAGAAGATCATGGTCTACGACCTCGGCGGCGGTACCTTCGACGTGTCTGTGCTCGAGATCGGCGACGGCGTCATCGAAGTTCTGGCCACCGCCGGCAACAACCGCCTGGGCGGCGACGACTTTGACGCCTGCATCACCGACTATCTGGTGAGCGAGTTCAAGAAGTCCGACGGCATCGATCTGTCCACCGACAAGGTCGCCATGCAGCGTCTGCGCGAGGCCGCCGAGAAGGCCAAGGTCGAGCTCTCCGGCGTGACCACCTCCAACATCAATCTGCCCTATATCACCGCTGACGCCACCGGCCCCAAGCACCTGGACGTGACTTTGACCCGCGCCAAGTTCAACGAGCTGACCCACCACCTGGTGGAGAAGACCGCCGGCCCTGTCAAGCAGGCCCTGGCCGACTCCGGCCTCAAGCCCAGCGACATTTCCAAGGTCCTGCTGGTGGGCGGCTCCAGCCGTATCCCCGCCGTGCAGGAGATGGTCAAGTCCCTGACCGGCAAGGACGGCTTCAAGGGCATCAACCCCGACGAGTGCGTGGCCATCGGCGCCGCGATTCAGGGCGGCGTGCTGAACAAGGACGTCGACGGCATCGTCCTGCTGGACGTGGCGCCCCTGTCCCTCGGCATCGAGACCCTGGGCGGCGTCTGCACCAGACTGATCGAGCGCAACACCACCATCCCCACCCGCAAGAGCCAGGTGTTCTCCACCGCCGCGGACAACCAGACCTCCGTTGAGGTCAACGTCCTGCAGGGCGAGCGCGAGATGGCCGCTTACAACAAGAGCCTGGGCCGCTTCCATCTGGACGGCATCGCCCCGGCCCGCCGCGGCGTGCCTCAGATCGAGGTCACCTTCGACATCGATGCCAACGGCATCGTGAACGTCTCCGCCAAGGATCTCGGCACCGGCAAGGAGCAGCACATCACCATCACCGCCTCCTCCAACATGTCCAAGGAGGATATCGACAAGGCCGTCAAGGAGGCCGAGATGTACGCCGCCGAGGACAAGAAGCGCCGTGAAGAGGTCGACACCCGCAACCAGGGCGACCAGATGGTCTACCAGACCGAGAAGACCCTCAGTGAGATGGGCGACAAGCTCGATCCCGCCGACAAGAGCGAGGTCGAGGCCAAGCTCCAGGCCCTGAAGACCGCCCTCACCGGCACCGACACCGCCGCCATCAAGGCGGCTACCGACGAGCTGACCCAGGCCTTCTACAAGGTCAGCGAGAAGATGTACCAGGCGGCCGGCGGCGCCCAGGGCGCGGGCTTTGATCCCAGCCAGGCCGGCGGCCCCAACCCCGGCGCGGGCAGCCAGGGCGGCCAGGATTACTACGACGCCGACTACACCGTGGTCGACGATGACAACAAGTAATCCGATCCCTGTATTTGAATCCAGACTTGAGGCGGGGTGATCCTCCGCCTCAAGCGTGCGTTTATTCAATCTGTTTTTAGGAGAACCCTATGGCTGATAAGAGAGATTACTATGAGGTCCTGGGCGTCAGCAAGGACGCCAGCCAGGACGACATCAAAAAGGCATTCCGCAAGCTGACCAAGGAGAACCACCCGGATCTGCACCCCGGCGACAAGGCCTGCGAGGAGCGCTTCAAGGAGGGCAATGAGGCCTACGAGGTCCTCTCCGATCCCGACAAGCGCAAGAAGTACGACCAGTTCGGCTTCGCCGCCTTTGATCCCAACGCGGGCGCGGGCGGCTTCAGCGGCTTTGAAGGCTTCGGCGGCTTTGGCGGCTTCGGGGACATCTTCGGGGACATTTTCGGCTTCGGCGGCGGTGCGCGCTCCAACCCCAACGCCCCCCGCAAGGGCGAGAGCCTGCGCGCCACCGTGAACATCAGCTTTGAGGAGGCGGCCTTCGGCTGCAAGAAGGAGGTCACCGTGGGCCGCGTGGAGCAGTGCCCGGACTGCAAGGGCACCGGCTGCGCCCCCGGCACCACCCCGGAGATCTGCCCGGACTGCAAGGGCACCGGTAATGTCACCGTCAGCCAGCGCACACCCTTCGGCGTGATGCAGTCCTCCTCGCCCTGCTCCAAGTGCCGCGGCACCGGCAGGATCATCCACCAGCCCTGCAAGACCTGTCGGGGCATGGGCAATATCCGCCGCCAGCACAAGATCGAGATCAACGTCCCCGCCGGCATCGACGACGGACAGACCATCTCCAAGCCGGGCGCCGGCAATGCCGGGGCAAACGGCGGCCCCGCCGGCGATCTGCTGGTGACCGTCCTCGTCAAACCTCATCCCCGCTTTGAACGGGACGGCACCTCCGTCCTGCTGGAGCAGGAGATCAGCTACGCCCAGGCGGCTCTGGGCGCCGAGGTGGAGGTCCCCACGCTGGACGGCAAGGTCAAGATCACCATCCCCGAGGGCACCCAGCCCGGCGCGGTCTTCCGGCTGCGCGGCAAGGGCATCCCCTATCTGCGGGGCAGCGGCCGCGGCGACCAGTTTGTCTCCGTCACGGTGAAGGTGCCGAAGAATCTGACAAGTTCCCAGAAGGAGCTGCTGCGCCAGTTCGCCGCCTCCATGGGCGAGCTGGACGGCGAGAGTGGACGCTCCATCTTCGGCCGGAAGAAGAAATGATGCAAAAAAACGGGAATTTTTTCACCTTACAGTTGCTTTCTGCCCCCGCAATGTGCTAGAGTAAAGGTGGCGCGAGAGAAGCTACGCGCGCCGGAATGTGAATTGAAATGAAGGAGAAGCGTCATGAGCGAGAAATACGCGGCAGAGTTTCAGACGATCATTGAAAAAGCACGGTCCCAGGAACGCCCGATGCGCGTCGCCGTTGCAGGCGCCGACGCCGAGAATATGCTCCGCGGCCTCTTCCAGGCCGAGGCCGAGGGTTGGGTCAAGCCCATCCTGGTGGGCAACTATGAGAAGATCCGCGCCAAGCTGGAGGCCATCGGCTGTGTCGACCGCAAGTATGACATCCAGCCCACCGCCGACGGGGACAGCCCCGTGCAGTTTGCCATCGAGATGGTCAACGCCGGCAAGGCCGACGTGCTGATGCGCGGCAACACCCAGACCCGCGACTTTCTGATGCCCATTCTGAACAAGGCCAACCACCTCATCCGCAAGGACGCGCTGGTCACCCATGTGGTGCTGCTGAAGATCCCCGGCTACGAAAGACTGCTGGCCGTGTCCGACGTGACACTGCTCATCAACCCCACCGAGGATCACCGTGAGCTGGTCGTCAAGAACATGGCCCGCACCCTGCACGCCTTCGGCATCGCAAAGCCCAACATCGCGCTGCTGGCCATGGTGGAAAAGCCCAGCTACCACATGCGCGACACCGTGGAGGACCAGAACATGGTCCGCAAGCACAGCCACAAGCCCATTGCCGAGTGCAACCTGGCCGGCCCCATCGCCTACGACCTGATCATCAGCAAAGAGGCCGCCCGCCTGAAAAACTATGACTGCCCCTACTGCGGCGAGTTTGACGGCATCGTGGTGCCGAACCTGATGTCCGGCAACCTGCTGGTCAAGGTGCTGGAGCACAACGCCGGCGCCGTCGGCTGCGGCGTGCTGGCCGGTGCGAGGATCCCCGTGGCCATCGCCTCCAGAAGCGACAACGCCGACAAGACCTACCTGTCCCTGGCCGCCTGCGGCGCCATGATCGTGGACGGAGACGTGGAAAAGTAAGCACACGAAACCAACGAAAAAACCTTCACCCAAACGGGTGAAGGTTTTTTCGTTATATCGGCTCAGAGCTGCTTCATCACGCGCATGAAGAACTCCACCGCCCGGGGGATACATTCAAGGCGGATGCGCTCGTCGTTGCCGTGGATGCTGTGGCGCTCCTCGGCGGTCATGTCCATGGCGGAGAAGCGGTAGACCTTGTCAGAAATCTCTCCGTAGTGGCGGCTGTCGGAGCACTGGACCATCAGATACGGGGAGACCAGGCAGCCTTTCCAGGTGCCGGCGACCGCGTTTTTGACAATCTCCCAGCCCTCGCAGTCGGTGCGGGAGATGCGGCTGGGCTCCATGCTGTGCAGGTTCTTCAGCTGGATGTCCTCGGCGCCGATAACCTTCTTGATGTAGTCGATGGCGCCCTGCACGGAATCTGCCGGGTTGAGCCGCAGATTGGCCACCATGGAGGCCGAGGGCGGGATGACGTTGGGGGCCTTGCTGCCCTTCATCTGGGTGAAGGCGACGGTGGTGCGCACCAGGGCGTTGAGCTCGCCGCCGGTCTTTTTGGTCAGCCCGTTCAGCACCCAGCCAAAGGCCCAGAGGTTTGCGAAGATCATCCGGTACAGGAAGCCGGAGTGGCGGCCCAGGGTGTCGAACATCTCCAGCACGGGCTTGGTAAAGTGCATTTTGAAGGGGTTGTGCTCCACCTTGGCACAGGCCATGGAGAGCTTGCCCACCGGGGTGTGGGGCGCGGGAGCGGAGGCGTGGCCGCCGGCGCCGGAGATGGAAAACTCCAGGTTCATCAGACCCTTTTCCGCGATGCCGATGAGCGCGCACTGGCCCTTGACGCCCGGAAAAACGTCCTCCACCACGGCGCCGCCCTCGTCCAGCACGAGCCTGAGCTCCACGCCCTGCTCCTTGAAGTACTGCACGATGTTCTCCGCGCCGGGGCCGTTGACCTCCTCGCCGCCGGAGAAGGCGAAGTAGATGTCGTGCTCCGGCTGGAAGCCCTGGCAGATCAGGTTCTCCGCGCCGGAGAGGATGCCGTTGAAGGTGACCTTGGTGTCAAGCGTGCCGCGGCCCCACATGACGCCGTCTTCCACGATGGCCTCAAAGGCGGGCTTGCGCCAGTTCTCCTCCTCCACGGGCACCACGTCGTAGTGGGCCATCAGCACCGCCGGCTCTCCCGGGGTTTTGCCCTGCCAGTGAAACAGCAGGCCGCGGCCTTCAAAGCGCTTGAGCGGGCAGGTTTTCCAGACATTGGGGTAGAGTGTGGGCAGCAGACCGATGAGCTTTTCAAACTCCGCGTCGTCCTCCAGCGCGGCGTCCTCGTAGGAGATGGTTTTGCATTTGACGAGCTCGGAGAGTGCGTGGATGCTGGCGTCCCGGTCCTGCTCAATATCCTCAAAGGTCTTCTCATCCGCCTTCGGCGGGGTGAACAGGATGGTGCGGGCCAGGATGACAACCAGCAGCACCAGCAGAATGTAGAGAATGATCATGGCGTCTCCTCCTTACAGCAGATTCTTTTTATACAGGATGCGCGATACCGCGAGCGTAAACAGCACGCCCACCGGGACCATGATGCTCACCACCTTGCCGAGGGCTGGGATGGCGATAAAGAGGATCAGCATCAGCGTGACCGGCGCGATGGCGATCTTCCAGTTGCGGGAGATGTACACCACGCCCAGGCCGCCGAAGAGGGCGGGCAGGATCTGGTCGAAGGCCGGGGCCAGGGCGGGGGAGTTGAGCACCGGGGTCAGCGGCGTGATGAGCAGAACGCCCAGCACGATGATCAGTGTGGTCACGATGCTGGAGACCGCGATGGCGATGGTGGAGACCACCTCGCCCTCCTCGGTCTTTATGTCCGCGTTCACCAGCTCCAGCGCGTTGAGGGCCGCCGGGGCCTTGAGGTTTGTGATGTTGCCGGTCACGAAGGCGAGGTACGAGCCGCCCGCGCCCAGCATGGGCACAAAGGTGAAGGTCTCGATGACGCCCACGGCCCAGTACATGGGCGCGGTGGCGAGCATGCCGAAGGCAAAGCCGCGCCAGTCGATCCCGGCGTCAAAAATCAGGGAGACCGCCACGGGGAAGAGCATCAGAATCACCATCACCGACAGGTTCCAGATGCGCCCGTCCCGGTGGACGGAGTCGATATAAGAGAGCTTTTTATCCATCATGGCACCTCCTTAACCCAGCCAGGCCGTGATGGGGATGGCGGAGGCCATACCCACCAACAGGCTGATCGGCAGCGCGTAATCGTTCATCCACCGCCAGCCGAGCTTCTTGAGCGCGAGGGCGCAGAGCCCCATCATCAGCGCCGACACCAGCATCACCAGCGGCGCGATCAGGCCGGTCAGATCCCCGCGGAACACCCCGGCAAAGTTGCAGAACACATAGCCCAGAAAGGCGGAGATCATGCCGAGAAACATGGAGGCGGAGAAAATCTCGCCCCATTTCTTGTCCCGCTTTTCCAGGTTGATCATGCCGCCAATGAGCTTTTTTCCCACCACCGGCACCAGCCAGATGCCGGTCATGATGCCCATGGTCATCACCGCCGCCACCGTCACATACTCTGTGGCGGAGAGGCTCGAGACCTTGGCCCACTCCAGCCCCATGGCGCTGAGAGCGTTGGCCGCGGCGGGTGTCTCGTAGGTGATGGCGCCGACGACGCTCAGCCGCATCCAGGGCAGGGGAATGCCCAGCTTTTTCGACAGGCTGATGACGCTGATGACGATGGCGGTCGCCGGGGCAACGGTGAAAACGGCGGTGCCGATGACAATGCGCCTGAGCTTGTCCATGGGCATGCCGATCTCCTTGCCGCGCCGCCAGGCCTTGCGCAGAAAGTACACCGACTGCGCCAGCACGATCAGCACGATGATCCCGGCCAGCAGAAACAAAACCGGGTGGTTGACGTTGAATACCATGTGCATCCGCTCCTTTTGAAAAAAATATAGATTGATCTCCAAATATTTGCGTGTTCGCCGTGACCGACTTGCGCTAATCAAGACCCATTTCTTTCCTCTCGCGGAAAGAAACGGTTCTTCCGCCTTGCCGCAATGCCTCCGGCGGGCCTGCTTCGCGACAGCCCGCCAGAGGCGCGGCTGCGGATCAGGTGCTGCGCCTGCATCTGCCACCGGCAGCGGCTTGCGCCTGATCCAAGAAAGGCGACCAGAGGAAGTGTCCTCTGGACTCCACGCGAAAGCGGGGAGTCCAAGGGAGGAACCAGGGTCGCCGCTAGAGCAGTGAGGCGTGGGCGGTGCGCCCGCGTTTCGCTGACGCTCAATCGTACTTCTGACCGGAATTTCGCCCCGCCTTAACCCGCGGCTCGTGTTCTTGGACCAGGCAGCGCTGCGGACGGCGCGGCGATCCGGCATGGACCTTGTACCAGACCTGCACGGCGTTCGATATCCGCGCGCACAGGCTCAAACACTGCACAATGCTGCCCGCGTTTGGCGCCCTTTCTTTCTTCCACCGGGCGCGGCGCTATCTTTCTTTCGGCAAGACGAAAGAAAGATAGGGGGGCGCATTGCGCAGGGAACCTTTTCTGAACACGCAATCTCCGAGGGAAATAACGGATACTTTTTACACCACCTGGAACAGGTAAAACTTCAGATAGTCTGTCTCCGGGACGTTCCACAGAATCGGGTGATCCGGGGCTTGCTGCCTGGCTTCGATCTGCCGCAGCTCCACGCCCGCGTCCTTTGCCGCCGCGCGCAGCATCTGGACAAACTTCTCCGAGGGCATGAAGTGGCTGCAGGAGGCGGTCGCAAAATACCCGCCCCGGGGCAGGGCCCGCAGCGCCCGAAGATTGATCTCCTTGTACCCCTTCTCCGCCCGGCCCACGGTCTTGCGCGATTTGGTGAAGGCCGGGGGATCGAGGATGATGAAATCATACTCACCCTTCTTGAGATTCGGCAGCAGGTCGAACACGTCCGCCGCCAGAAAGTCCATGTTTTCCTCCAGCCCATTGCGCCTGGCGTTTTCCTCTGCCATGCGGATGGCGCTCTCGGAGATATCCACCGCCGTCACATGCGCGGCCCCGCCTTTGGCCGCGTTGAGGGCAAAGGAGCCGGTGTGGGTAAAGCAGTCCAGCACCCGGCGGCCTCTGGCCAGCCGCGCCACAGCCAGGCGGTTGTACTTCTGGTCCAGGAAGAAGCCGGTCTTCTGACCGTTTTCCACATCCACCCGATAATAGATCCCGTTTTCACAGATCTCGGTGACAGGGCTCGCAGGCATGTCCTCCCCGGGCAGGGGATACCAGCCCTTGAACTGCTCCAGCCCCTCGAGAGCACGGATGGCGACGTCGTTGCGCTCAAAGATGCCGTCGATCTGCTGACCGTCTGCGCGCAGAACCTCCACAATCAGGGGAAAAACCAAATCTTTGATGCGCTCAATCCCCACCGAGAGGGTCTGAATTGACAAAAGATTGGAGAAACGGTCCACCGTGAGCCCGGGGAAACCGTCTGCCTCGCCGAAGATTACCCGGCAGCAGCCCAGGTCCTCCGCCCCCAGCACGGTCTTGCGGTAGTCCCAGGCGTACTGAATGCGGCGGCGCCAGAAGGCTTCGTCGAAGCGATCGTTCGCGTTGCGGGAGACGAGGCGCAGGCCGATCTTGCTCTCCCGGCTGTAAAAGCCGGTACCCAGATAGCTTCCGCCCTCGCTCACCGCGTCGCAGAGCGCGCCGTTTTCCGGCTCTTCGCTCTTGGTGAGGATCTCCTCGGCGTAAATCCAGGGGTGGCCCTCCCCGACCCAGCGGGCGCCTTTTTTCGTGATGGTGAACAGGGGATACTCCCGAGCCTGCTTCATGTTGCTTTCCTCACAAACATAAGATAACAAAATTATACCACACTGCCGCGCGAAAGAACAGAGCAAAAGAAAAAACAGTCCGCACGATTGACGGAGGGAAAACGGCGTGATATATTATATTTTAATTTTGTATTTAAAGGAGATGTGAATCCCATTATGGAGGACGGCAGTCGATTGCCATTTCTCTGTGCGGTGCTGCTTTTGTTCTGCGCCATGTACTTTGCCGTGGCGGAGACCTCGTTTGCTTCCGCCTCCCGCACCCGCCTGCGCATGGCGGAGGAGCGGGGAGACGGCCGGGCCAAAAAGGCCCTCTATGTCCTGGACCACTTTGACCAGGCCATCAGTGCGATCCTGGTCGGCACCAACATCGTGCATGTTTCCACCGCAGCTCTGGTCACCCTGGGCGTTACCCGCCGCTGGGGGCTGAGCGCGGTTTCCGTCAGCACGCTCATCACCACGGGCGTGGTGTTCTTTGCCGGGGAAATGCTCCCCAAGAGCGTGGCAAAAAAATACAGCGACAAGCTGGCTCTCTCCACCGCCGGCCTGCTGGTCTTTTTCATGAAGCTCTTTTCCCCGGTCACCGCCTTCCTGACCTGGCTGGGCGGCACGGTGTCGAAGCTCGCCCCCGGCGACGTGGAGAAATCCGTCACTGAGGAGGAGCTCTATGACATCATCGAGGACATGACCGAGGAGGGCAGCCTCGACGAGGAGCAGGGGGATCTCATCTCCTCCGCCTTGCAGTTCGGGGACGTGACGGTGGAAAACGTGCTGACGCCCCGGGTGGACATGGTGGCCCTGGATATCCGCAGCAGTCACGAGGAGATCCTCGACTGCATCAAGACCACCACTCACAGCCGCCTCCCCGTCTACGAGGGGAGCATCGACCACATCATCGGCATCCTGCAGATCCGCAAATACATCAAGGCCTATCTCCGCGAGGGGAAGGATCTGGACATCCGCCCGCTGCTGGATGAGGTGTTCTTTATCCACCAGAGCATGAACATCGACGAGCTGCTGCCCGTCATGTCCAAGCGCAAGCACAACCTGGCCGTGGTCACCGACAACTACGGCGGCACGCTGGGCCTTGTGACGGTGGAGGACATTCTGGAGGAGCTGGTGGGCGAGATCTGGGACGAGGACGACATCGTTGAGGAGCCCATCGTGGAGATCTCCGAGGGCGTGTTTGAGGTGGACGCGGAGGAATCCGTTACCGACGTCTTTGAGCGCCTGGGCTACGAGGATCCCGAGGGGGACGAGGAGCTGGTCAACACCCTCATGGGCGAGTGGGCCTATGAGCGCTTCGCCGCCATCCCCAAGGCCGGGGACCACTTTGCCTACCACCGGGTCTCCGTCACGGTCTCCAGCATGGACCACAACCGCATCCTGAAGCTGCGCGTGACCCTGCTGCCGGAATCGGAAGGGGGTGAGACGGCGTGAGCATCTCCCTGGTTGTGATCGGCATTTTGCTGTTGATCTGCTTCTCCGCCTTCTCATCGGCCGCCGAAATGGCCTACTCCTCCTGCAACCTCCTCCGTCTGGAAAATCTGCGGGACGAGGGCTCAAAGCGCGCCGCGGTGGCGGTGAAGATCACCTCCCGCTTTGATGACGCGCTCTCCACCATCCTCATCGGCAATAACCTGGCCAACATCGGCGCCTCCTCTCTGGTGTCGGTGCTGGTGATCCTGCTGACCGGGGGTGACTCGCTCACCTGGCTCGGCACCCTGATCCTCACCGTCGTCATCATCATCTTCGGCGAGAGCATCCCGAAGATCTGCGCCAAGAAGAGCGCCAACCGTCTGTCCCTGCGCTTTGCCTATGTGCTGCGCTTCCTGATGACGCTGCTCTATCCCGTGGTCTGGATCGTGGTCAAGCTCATCTCGCTTTTGACCTTCTGGCTCAAGGAGGAGCACGACGAGACGGCCGACGAGGCCGTGGAGGAGCTGCACTCCATCATCGAGACCGCCGAGGACGAGCAGGTCCTGGACGAGGACCAGTCGGAACTGCTGCGCTCCGCCATCGATTTCTCCGAAATCTCCGCCATGGAGGTCATGACCGCCCGCGTGGACGTGGAGGCCATCGATATCGAGGACAGCTGGGACGAGATCGTCGCCGCCGTGGAGCGGTCCTCCTTCTCCCGACTGCCGGTGTATGAGGGCAGTGTCGACAACATCATCGGTGTGCTGTACCTCAATCGCTTCCTCAAGGCCCTGGCCGACGGAGGCGAGGTGGATGTGCGCGCGCTGCTGATGCCGCCCTGCTATGTCTACAAGACCATGAAGCTGCCGGCGGTGCTCAGCCAGCTCAGACGGGCCAAACAGCACCTGGCCGTGGTGACGGACGAATACGGCGGCACCCTGGGCGTGCTCTCGATGGAGGACGTGCTCGAGCAGATCGTCGGCGACATCTGGGATGACAACGACGAGGTGGAGCCGGAGGTGGTCTGCCGCACCGAGGGCGAGTACGAGCTGGACGGCGCCATGATGCTCTCCGAACTGGAGGAGCTGCTGGGGCTCCCGGAGGACGCCATCGAGGCCGAGAGCAGCACCGTGGGCGGCTGGACGCTGGAGAGCTTCGGCGGCTTCCCGAAGGAGGGCGACAGCTTTGCCTGGCGGAACATCCGCGTGACCGTGCTGGAGATGTCCGACGGCCGCCGGGTCGACAAGGTCCTCGTCAAGCGCGAGGAAGAAACGGAAAAGGACGAATAAATTCAGAATAATATGCATAGCCGCGGACTCCTAAACCAGGGAGCCCGCGGTTTTTCATGCGCGCAAAAGGAAGAAGGGAAGCGGGCGGGGACTTTCGCACAAAAAGCCGGAAGGAGTGGACGACGAGGCTGGTGAAATTGAATGAAAATCCAAAAACATGGGAATGCGGCCTTGACGAGATCCGAATAAAAGAGTATAAATATACACATCAAACGAATAAAATTTGCTCAGGAGGCAATTGCCATGAATAAAAATGAAATCAAGAAGATCGTCCTCGCCTATTCCGGCGGCCTGGATACCTCGGTCATCATCCCCTGGCTGAAGGAGAATTACAACAACCCCGAGATCATCGCCGTGGCCGGCAACGTGGGCCAGGTGGGCGAGCTGGACGGCCTGGAGGAGAAGGCCATCAAGACCGGCGCCAGCAAGTTCTACTCCCTGGATCTGGCCGATGAGATGGTCAACGACGTGATCATCCCCTCCATGCAGGCCGGCGCCATCTACGAGGATTACCTGCTGGGCACCGCCTTCGCCCGGCCCATCATCGCCAAAGGCCTGGTGGAGATCGCCCTGAAAGAGAGGGCGGACGCCATCGCCCACGGCTGCACCGGCAAGGGCAACGACCAGGTCCGCTTTGAGCTGGCCATCAAGCACTTTGCCCCCACCATGAAGGTCATCGCCCCCTGGCGCGAGTGGTCCATCAAATCCCGTGAGGAGGAGATCGACTACGCCGAGGCGCACAACGTACCCCTGAAGATCAACCGCGAGACCAACTACTCCAAGGACAAAAACCTCTGGCACCTCAGCCACGAGGGGCTGGATCTGGAGGACCCCTGGAACGAGCCGCAGTACGAGAAAGAGGGCTTTTTGGAGATGTCCGTCAGCCCCCTGCAGGCGCCCGATGAGGCCGAGTATGTGACGCTGGACTTTGAACAGGGCGTGCCGGTTGCCCTCAACGGCGAGAAGATGAGCGCTACCGACATCATCTGGAAGCTCAACGCGCTCGGCGGCAAGCACGGCATCGGCCTGCTCGACATCGTGGAGAACCGTCTGGTCGGCATGAAGTGCCGCGGCGTCTATGAGACCCCGGGCGGCACGATCCTCTACAAGGCGCATGCGGCGCTGGAGACCCTGTGCCTGGATAAAATGACGGCCCACAAAAAGCAGGAGCTGAGCGTCTGCTTTGCAGAGCTCATCTACAACGGCCTGTGGTTCTCGCCCCTGCGCAAGGCCCTCTCCGCTTTTGTTACCGAGACGCAGAAGACCGTCACCGGCACGGTCAAGCTCAAGCTCTACAAGGGCAATGTGCTCAAGGCCGGCATCCAGAGCCCCTACTCCCTGTATTCTGAGAACATCGCCACTTTTGGCGAGAGCGACTACGACCAGGCCCAGGCCGCGGGCTTCATCAATCTCTGGGGCCTGCCCACCCAGGTCCAGGCACTGATGGAAAAAGGACTTCTGTAAAAGAGCTTCCCCTCAATGGGGCCTGTAAGGAAAGGATTCGATATGAACAAGCTGTGGGCGGGGAGATACGAACAGGAGACGGCGAAGCTGGCAGACGACTTCAATTCCTCCATCTCCTTTGACAGCCGCATGTATAAAGAGGATATCACCGGTTCCATGGCCCACGCGGCCATGCTGGGCGCCAGGGGCATCCTCACCCAGGACGAGGCCGCGCAGCTCATCGACGGGCTGCAGGGCATCCTGGAGGAGCTGCAGAGCGGGGCGCTCGTCATCGACCCCGACGCCGAGGACATCCACATGTTTGTCGAGCAGGTGCTGACCGGGCGCCTCGGAGACCTGGGCAAAAAGCTCCACACCGCCCGCAGCCGCAACGACCAGGTGGCGCTGGACTTCCGCCTCTATCTCCGGGGGGAGATCGACGAGCTCACCGAGGCCACCAGGACCCTGGCCCAGGTGCTGACAGACAAGGCGGAGGAATACAAAGCGGCCATCATGCCGGGCTACACCCACCTGCAGCGGGCCCAGCCCATCACCTTCGGCCACCAGCTGATGGCCTATGTGTTCATGCTGCTGCGGGATCTGGGCAGACTCGCCGACTGCCGCAAGCGGCTGAACTTCTCGCCCATCGGGTGCTGCGCTCTGGCGGGCACCACCTATGACACCGACCGGGAGATGGAGGCCAGGGCCCTGGGCTTTGACGGGGTGTGTCTCAACTCCATCGACGGGGTGTCCGACAGGGACTTTGCCGTGGAGCTCTGTGCCGCGGCCAGTACCGAGATGATGCATCTGTCGCGCCTGGCTGAGGAGCTGATCCTCTGGTCGAGCTGGGAGTTTCAGTTCATCGAGCTGCCGGACGCCTACACCACCGGCTCTTCCATCATGCCACAGAAGAAAAACCCCGACATGGCCGAGCTGGTCCGGGGTAAGACCGGGCGGGTCTACGGCGATCTGATGGGCCTGCTCACCGTGCTCAAGGGTCTGCCGCTGGCCTACAACAAGGACATGCAGGAGGACAAGGAGGGCGTCTTTGACGCCGTGGATACCCTGAAAAATTGCCTGAACGTGATGGCGGGGATGCTCCCCGGCATGAAGGCCAGAACGGACAAAATGCGCAAGGCGGCGCTGGAGGGCTTCATCAATGCCACCGACCTTGCCGACTATCTGGTGGAAAAGGGTCTGCCCTTCCGCAGCGCCTATAAGCTCTCCGGCCAGCTTGTGGCGGCGTGCATCCGCAAGGGAAAGACGCTGGAGGATCTGAGCCTGGAGGACTACCGGGCGGTATCACCGCTGATCGGGGCGGATGTGTACAGGGCCATCGACCTGGACGCCTGCGTCGAGCGGCGCACCAGTCTGGGGGGCACGGCGGTGCCCTCGGTGGAGAAGCAGATCGCGGCGGCGCGTGAGGCGATGGGAAAGCTATGACAGATTTGAACACGACCGTGCGGCAGGCGATCGCACTGCAAAAGCTGCTGCACACGATGCCGGAGGCCTCCGGCTGTGAGAAGAAAACCAAGCAGGCGCTGATGGACTTTTTGACGGCCAACAGCGATCTGGAGCTGGTGGACTGCGGGAGCTGGTTCTACGCGGCCCACCGGGAGAACGATAGGGAGGGCATGGCGCTCCGGGCCGACATGGACGCGGTCACGGGCGCCGACGGCAGACCCTGGCACGGCTGCGGCCATGACGGCCACATGTCGGTGATGGCCGCTCTTGCCGCCTCGATCAAGGGAGAGACGCTGGGGAAGAACCTCTTCTTCCTCTTCCAGCCTTCAGAGGAGACCGGCGCCGGCGGCGCGCTCTGCTCGGCAATCTGCGACAGGGAGAAGATCGGCTGCTTTTTCGGCTTTCACAACTGCCCGGGCTTTGAGGCGGGACACATCCTGCTGCTGCGGGACACCTTCGCCTGTGCCTCCAAGGGCCTGATCCTCTCCTTCCGGGGCAGACAGAGCCACGCGGCCTACCCCGAAAATGGGCACAATCCTGTCTTCCCCATGGCGGCCCTCTTCTCCCACTGGGAGGAGCTGACGGAACCCGGGCAGTATCAGGGCCTGGTGCTCGCCACCCCGGTGGGGATGCAGGCCGGAGGGAGAAACTTCGGCGTGGCGGCCGGCAGCGGGGAGATCGACCTGACGGTGCGCGCCTGGTACGACGAGGATCTGGACCGGCTGACAAAGCAGGTCACGACTCTGGCCGGGGAGCTGGCCTGTCAGGCGGGCGTGGCCCATACGGTGCAGGAGCAGGACGTCTTCCCCGCAACCCACAACGACCCAGCCCTATACCCGCTGGCGGAACAAGCCGCGGAGAGAGCGGGGCTCACGGTCACGATCCCACCGGAGCCCTTCCGCTGGTCGGAGGATTTCGGCCACTACGCCCGGCGCTGCCCGGCCTTCTTCTGCGGCATCGGCGGCGGTACGGACGCGGCGGGCCTGCACACCCCGGACTATCAATGGAACGACAAGGTGACCGAGGCGGCGCTTCGCTTCTTCACCGAACTGAGCAGGATATGATTTTGCTCTGCAAAGGCATATAAATCCCAAGTAAAGGAGACATTCAAAATGAAAAAGACCGTGAAACTCACATCCATCCTCCTCTGCCTGGCCCTCTGCGCCGCCTGCCTCGCCGGCTGCGGCGGCAGTAAGCCCGCCGCTCCCGCGGCTGAGGCCAAGGTCCTCAAGGTCGCCACCAACGTGGCCTTCCCGCCCTACGAGTTCTATGAAAACGAGCAGGCCGTCGGCATCGACGTGGAGATCGTCCAGGCCATCTGCGACAAGCTGGGCTACACCATGGAGCTGAGCGACATGGAGTTCGGCTCGATCATCACCGCCGTGGCCTCCGGCAAGATCGACGTGGGCTTCGGCGCCATCACCATCACCGAGGAGCGCGCCAAGAGCGTCCACTTCACCACCAGCTACGCCACCGGCATCCAGTCCATCATCGTGACCGAGGATTCCCCCATCACCGGCGTTGACGATCTGAAGGCCGACGGCATCAAGATCGGCGTGCAGCAGGATACCACCGGCGACATCTACGCCACCGGCGATTTCGGCGAGGACCACATCGCCCGCTTCAACAAGGGCGCCGACGCCGTGCAGGCCCTGCTGACCGGCAAGTGCAGCGCCGTCATCATCGACAACAGCCCCGCCGAGACCTTTGTGGCCCAGAACGAGGGATTGAAGATCCTGCCCACCGCCTACGCCGAAGAGGCCTACGGCTTTGAGCTGAGCTACGACAACGACGAGCTCTACAACGCCTTTAACGGCGCGCTCGAGGAACTGCTAGCTGACGGCACCGTGCAGGCCATCATCGACAAGTACATCAGCGCCGACTGATTGCCCCAAAGAATCACATGGATTGTTTCACCGGAGACGTATTGTGCCTCCAGTGACACACGGGATTCTGCGACAGATGAACGGCAACAGAGTCGCAGGGGAGCTCGAGGGGGCAAGGCCCGCCTCGAGTAGGATAAACCGCCGTCTGAAAAAGCCTGATTACTCAGGCTTTTTCAGATAATAGCATTTTGAAAAAATGCTCGGCGGCCAAGCGCCGTCAAAAAAGCCCCGTGGGGGTCTTTTTTGACAAGCGGAGGCGCGGAAAGCGCCTCCGGTATTCCTGATTGACACGGAGGTACCGCCATGGCGGCGAGCTTTGCCAAACTGAAAGAAACCTTTATCTTCAATTTCATAGAGGGCGCAAGGTGGAAATATATCACCAATGGCCTGATGGTTACGCTGGAGGTCACCTTTTTCGCACTGCTGCTGGGCATCGTCATCGGCGTGATCGTGGCAATGATCCGCTCATTCTACGACCAGATGAAGGACGAGATGCAGCCCGGGCCGGGCAAGGCCGCAATGACCGTTCTCAACGCCGTGGCCCGCTTCTATCTCACGGTCATCCGCGGCACGCCCGTGGTGGTGCAGCTGCTCATCGGCTATTTTGTGGTGTTCATCTCCACCACCAACACCGTGCTGGTGGCCTCCCTGGTCTTCGGCATCAACTCCGGGGCATACATCACCGAGATCATCCGCGGCGGCATCATGAGCATCGACCCCGGCCAGTTCGAGGCCGGCCGCAGCATCGGCTTCACCTATGTCCAGACCATGCGCTTTATCATCATCCCCCAGGCGTTCAAGAACGTGCTGCCGTCGCTGGCCAACGAGTTCATTGCCCTTCTCAAGGAGACGGCGGTCTGCGGCTACATCGGGCTGATGGATCTGACCAAGGGCGGCGACGTGATCCGCGGCCGCACCTTCTCGGCCTTCATGCCGCTTTTGGCGGTGGCCGCCATCTACCTGGCCCTGGTGGTGTTCTTCAGCTGGCTGGTCGGGAAGCTCGAAAGGAGGCTCAGGAGCAGTGAACGCTGAAGCCATGATCCAGGTCAAGAACCTGGAAAAACACTTTAACGCCGGCACGGTCCACGCCTTGAACGGCGTCACAACCGACATCGCCAGGAGCGAGGTACTGGTGGTCATCGGGCCCTCCGGCTCCGGCAAGTCCACCTTCCTGCGCTGCCTGAACCTGCTGGAAAAGCCCACAGGCGGCTCCGTGGTTTTTGAGGGCACGGACATCACCGCCCCCGGCGTCAACATCAACGTGATGCGCCGCCGTATGGGGATGGTCTTCCAGCACTTCAACCTCTTTCCGCACATGACGGTGCTCAAAAACCTGACGCTCGGTCCGACGCAGCTTTTGAAAAAAAGCCAGGACGAGGCAAATCAGAAGGCTATGCAGCTTTTGGAGCGCGTGGGTCTGGCCGACCGGGCCAACGCCTACCCCTCCCAACTCTCCGGCGGGCAGAAGCAGCGCATCGCCATCGTCCGCGCTTTGTGCATGGAGCCGGACGTGATGCTCTTTGACGAGCCCACCTCCGCCCTCGACCCCGAGATGGTGGGCGAGGTGCTGGATGTGATGAAGGAGCTGGCCCATGAGGGCATGACCATGGTGGTGGTGACCCACGAGATGGGCTTTGCCCGCGAGGTGGCCGATCGCGTGCTCTTTATGGACAACGGCCAGATCGTGGAGGAGGGCACGCCCGAGGCCATCTTCGAGCATCCGCGGAGCGAGCGTCTGCAGAGCTTTCTGGCCAAGGTGCTGTAGGGGCCGACGTACCCGCAGGGCATACACCCCCGGCGGCCCGGGGACATCGTGTGAGATCGGATGGTGAGATATGATGAATCTGCAAGGAAAAGACTTTTTAAAACTTCTGGATTACGCGCCGGAGGAGATCGCGTATCTGCTCTCCCTGGCGGCGGAATTGAAAGCAAAGAAAAAAGCGGGGATCCCGCACCGGCTGCACGAGGGAAAGAACGTCGCGCTGATCTTTGAAAAGACCAGCACCCGCACGCGCTGCGCCTTTGAGGTGGCGGCCCACGATCTCGGTATGGGCACCACCTACCTCGACCCGACCGGCTCCCAGATCGGCAAAAAGGAGTCGATTGCCGATACCGCCCGGGTCCTGGGCGGCATGTTCGACGGCATCGAATACCGGGGCTTCGGCCAGTCCATCGTGGAGGAGCTCGCGGCCTATGCGCCGGTGCCGGTCTGGAACGGGCTGACAGACGAGTTTCATCCCACGCAGATCCTGGCGGACTTCCTCACCATCCGGGAGCACTTCGGCAAACTCAAGGGCATCAAGCTGGTGTTCATGGGGGACGCGAGCTTCAACATGGGCAACTCCCTCATGGTGGGCTGTGCCAAGATGGGGCTGAGCTTCACGGCCTGCGCGCCCGAGGCATACTTCCCCGACAAAGCCCTTGTCGACACCTGTTTGGCTCTGGCGCGGGAGAGCGGGGCAGAGCTCCACTTTGAGACGGACCCCGTCAAGGCCGTGCAGGGGGCGGATGTGATCTACACCGACGTGTGGGTCTCCATGGGCGAGCCCATGGAGGTCTGGGAAAAACGCATCCGGGATCTGGCGCCCTACCAGGTGAACGCCTCTCTCATGGCCGCGGCGGGGGAGCAGGCGGTGTTCCTCCACTGTCTGCCCGCCTTCCACGACCACAAGACCGTCATCGGCAAAGAGATGGGCGAGCGCTTCGGTCGGGAGGCCATGGAGGTCACCGACGAGGTGTTTGAAAGCCCGCAGTCCCTGGTCTTCCAGGAGGCGGAAAACCGGATGCATACCATCAAGGCGGTCATGGCCGCCACGCTGTAATCGAGGCGATCTGTATGTCCAAACGCGCAGACATCCATAAAATCATGATCATCGGCTCCGGCCCGATCGTCATCGGGCAGGCGGCGGAGTTTGACTACGCCGGCACCCAGGCCTGCATCGCCCTCCGGGAGGAGGGCTTTGAGGTCGTTCTCTGCAACTCCAACCCCGCTACCATCATGACCGATACCTCCATGGCGGACAAGGTCTACATGGAGCCGCTGACCCTGGAATACGTGGCGCGCGTCATGCGCAAGGAGCGGCCTGACGCCATCATCCCCGGCATCGGCGGACAGACGGGGCTGAACCTCGCCATGCAGCTGGAGAAGAAGGGCATTTTGAAGGAGTGTCATGTCGAACTGCTGGGCACCTCCAGCGAGAGCATCGAGCGGGCCGAGGACCGGGAGAAGTTCAAGGAGCTCTGCCAGGAGATCGGAGAGCCCGTCATCCCCTCCAAGATCACCTGGTCGGTGGAGGAGGCGGTGCAGGCCGCCGAGGAGATCGGCTATCCGGTGGTCCTCCGCCCGGCCTTCACCCTCGGCGGTACCGGAGGCGGTTTTGCCTATAATGAAACCGAGCTGCGCGAGGTGGCGGAAAACGGCTTCATGCTCTCGCCGGTCCACCAGGTGCTGGTGGAAAAGAGCGTGCGTGGCTACAAGGAGATCGAGTTTGAGGTCATGCGGGACGGGACGGACCACGCCATCACCATCTGCGGCATGGAGAACATCGACCCTGTGGGGGTCCACACCGGCGACTCCATGGTGGTGGCCCCCATCATGACGCTCAGCGAGCACGATCTGAAAATGCTCAATGACAGTGCGCTGAAAATCATCCGCGCTCTCAAGATCGAGGGCGGCTGCAACATCCAGTTCGCCCTGAACCCCCGCAGCTCGGAGTACTTTCTCATCGAGGTCAACCCCCGCGTCTCCCGGTCCTCGGCGCTGGCCTCCAAGGCCAGCGGCTACCCCATTGCCCGCGTCACGGCGAAGATCGCCGTGGGCATGACCCTGGAGGAGATCCACGTCGCGGGCACCAACGCCGCTTTCGAGCCCTCCCTTGACTACGTTGTGGCAAAGCTCCCCCGCTTCCCCTTCGATAAATTCGCCGACGCCTCCAACAAGCTGGGCACCCAGATGAAGGCCACCGGCGAGGTCATGGGTATCGGCTCAACCCTGGAGGAGTGCCTGCTCAAGTCCGTGCGCTCGCTGGAGACCGGGGTCTGCCACTTCCACATGGCAAAGTTCGACGCCATGAGCCGCGAGGAGCTGCTCGCCTATGTCTCCGATTTCCGGGACGACGGCTTCTTCGCCTGCGCGCAGCTGCTGCGCCTGGGGGAGACGGTGGAGAAGCTGGAGGAGGTCACCGGCATCAACGCCTATTTCCTCACAGCCCTGAAGACCATCACGGATTTTGAGCCGCGGCTTGCCGCGGCGCCCTATCAGCCCGCGGCCCTGAAGGAGGCCAAGGTTCTGGGCTTTTCGGACAAGTACATCGCGAAGCTCTGGGGCTGCGGGGAGACAGAGGTGCTGGCCCTGCGGAAGGAGCAGGGCATCTTTCCGGTCTTCCGCATGGTGGACACCAGCCATGCGGGCGCCTATATCCCGTGCTTCTATTCCTCCTACACCGGCGAAAGCGGCGACATCGTCACCGAAAAGCCCAAAAAGCTGGTCCTCGGCGCGGGCCCCATCCGCATCGGCCAGGGCGTGGAGTTTGACTACTCCACTGTCCACGCGGTGCAAACCATCAAGAAGGCGGGCTTTGAAGCCATCATCATCAACAACAATCCCGAGACCGTCTCCACTGACTACACCACCGCCGACAAGCTCTATTTTGAGCCCCTGACAGCGGAGGACGTGTACAACGTCATGGCCTTTGAGGGCGCCTGGGATGTGATCGCTTCCCTGGGCGGCCAGACCGCCATCAACCTGGCGGAGGACGTGGCGGAGCGCGGCGGGCACATCATCGGCACCGACGTTGCGGCCATCGCCCGGGCGGAGAACCGGGAGCTGTTTGAAAAACTGCTGCAGGAGCTGGACATTCCGCAGCCTAAGGGCTGCGCCGTCACGAACATCGAGGACGGCGTCAAGGCGGCGTCCGAGATCGGCTACCCCGTGCTGGTGCGGCCGAGCTTCGTCCTGGGGGGACGCGCCATGGAGATCGTGGCAAATGAGCAGATGCTGCGCCACTATCTCAAGACCGCGGTGGAGATCGACCAGGATAAGCCCGTGCTGGTGGATAAGTACATCGCCGGGCGCGAGGTGGAGGTCGATGCTATCTGTGACGGACACGACGTCTTTGTCCCCGGCATCATGGAGCTGGTCGAGCGCACGGGCGTGCACTCCGGCGACTCCATCAGCGTCTATCCGCCCTTCTCCCTGTCGGACAGGGTCAAGGGGACGGTGCTGTCCTACGCGAAAAAGCTGGGCCTCGGCATCGGCATCGTGGGGCTTTATAACATCCAGTTCATCGTGGACAAGAATGACACCGTCACCATCATCGAGGTCAACCCCCGCTCTTCGCGTACGGTGCCCTTCCTCTCCAAGGCCACGGGCTGGTCCCTTGCCGACATCGCCACGGAAGTGATTCTCGGCAAAAGCCTCAAGGAGCAGGGGATCTTCGACCTGTACCCGGAGGAGAAGAAGCGCCGGTACGTGAAGGTCCCGGTCTTCTCCTTCAACAAGATCAAGGGCCTGGACGCGTACTTGAGCCCGGAGATGAAGTCCACGGGCGAGGCCATCGGCTACGACCGCAAGCTCCACTGGGCCATGTTCAAGGCCCTGCAGGCCGCGGGCATCCGCCTGCAAAACTACGGCACGGTGCTGGTAACCGTGGCCGACGAGGACAAGCCCGAGACCCTGCCCCTGGCCAAGCGCTTTTACGACATGGGCTTCAACATCGAGGCCACCACCATGACCGCCGATTACTTAAACGCCCACGGCGTCCCGGCCAGGAAGCTGCGCAACCTCAGCGAAGGCAGCGACGATTCCCTCCGCTCCATCCGCTCCGGCTACGTCAGCTACATCATCAACACACGGGCCATTCTCTCGGGCGTGCACTACATCAACGGCGTGGCCATGCGCTCCTGCGCGGTGGAGCACGGGGTGACCACTTTCACCTCACTCGACACGGTGCGCATCGTGCTGGACGTGCTGGAGGAGCTGACCAACAAGGTGAGCACGATCGACGAAGAATAAAAAAAGGAAAAGCCACCTGGCTTTTCCTTTTTTTATCACTTTTTTCGCCGCAAGGCGAATGTATTAAATTGTTTTTTGTCAGGACATGTGCCTGACAAAAAACTCTTTTCAGCCCTCCAGTGTGCGAGCGGAGCGAGTGCATGCAGAGGGCTGCAGCTCGACGGCAAACAGGTTTGCCGTCGATTAAACAATGCCCTGGGCCATCATGGCCTCGGCCACCTTGAGGAAGCCGGCCACATTGGCGCCCACCATCAGGTCGCCGGGCTTGCCGCACTCCACAGACGCGTCGTAGCAGGCCTTGTAGATGCTCTTCATGATGCCGTGCAGCTTCTCGTCCACCTCGTCAAAGCTCCAGCTCATGCGGATGGAGTTCTGGCTCATCTCCAGCCCGGAGGTGGCCACGCCGCCGGCATTGGAGGCCTTGCCGGGGCTGTAGAGCAGACCCGCGCCCTGTACCAGGGCGATGGCCTCGGGGGTCAGGGGCATGTTGGCGCCCTCGAAGACTGCCATGCAGCCATTGTCGATCAGGTGCTGGGCGCCCTCGGCGTCCATCTCGTTCTGGCTGGCGCAGGGGTGGGCGATGTCGCACTTGACGGTCCAGATATTCTTGCAGCCTTCCACATAGGTCGCGCCGGGGACCTCATCGGCGTAGACGGAGATGCGGGCGCGGCGCTTCTGCTTGATGTCGAAGAGCTTCGGCAGATCAATGCCGTTGGGATCAAAGACGTAGCCCTTGGAGTCGGACATGGCGACGACCTTGCCGCCGAGCTGGGTGACCTTCTCGGCGCAGTACTGGGCCACATTGCCGGAGCCGGAGACCACCACGGTCTTGCCGACATAGCTGTCGTTGCGGAGATACTTCAGCGCCTCGGCGGAGAAGTAGCACAGACCGTAGCCGGTGGCCTGGGTTCTCGCCAGGGAGCCGCCGAAGGAGAGACCCTTGCCGGTGAGCACGCCGCCGTCAAAGCGGTCGACAATGCGCTTGTACTGGCCGAAGAGGAAGCCGATCTCCCGGGCACCCACGCCGATGTCGCCGGCAGGTACGTCGGTAAACTGGCCGATATGGCGGTAGAGCTCGGTCATAAAGCTCTGGCAGAAGCGCATGATCTCCGCATCGGATTTGCCCTTAGGGTCAAAGTCGCTGCCGCCCTTGCCGCCGCCCATGGGCAGCGTGGTCAGAGAGTTTTTCAACACCTGCTCAAAGCCCAGGAATTTCATGATGGAGAGGTTGACGGAGGGGTGGAAGCGCAGACCGCCCTTGTAGGGGCCGATGGCGGAGTTGTACTGGACGCGGAAGCCGCGGTTGACGCGGGTTCTGCCCTCATCATCCACCCAGGGAACGCGGAACTCAATCACACGCTCGGGCTCGACAAAGCGCTCCAGCAGACCGGCGGCCTCCCACTCGGGGTGCTTGTCCACCACCAGCTCAAGAGATTCAAACACCTCGCGCACGGCCTGCAGGAACTCAGGCTCGCCGGCGTCGCGGCGCTCCACCTCGGCGTATACGCGGTTGAGATAATCACTGTTAAACATAAGATGAACTGCCTCCTTGCATTTTGGTTGAAAAAATTATACTGCAAGCGAGCATAAACATACAAGAAAAACCGCATGCCGCCCTGTAAAAATTGCAGGGAGCCATGCGGTTTTTCTTGTGAATTTTTACAAAATTAACCCTCGAGCTGCTCCAGATCCTTCAGAAACAGGGCAGCTTCCCCGTCGGAGGGAATGAGGTAGCCTGTGCGCGGGGAGACCGTGAAGGCCTGCACCGCGGGGCCGTCCATCAGGCAGGAGCGTTTGAACTGCTGGGAGAAGAGACGTCTGCACCAGCTCTCCAGCCAGCGCTTGAGCTCCTCGTTTGAAAACTCCCCGCCGTAGGCGGCCTTGGCCAGGCGGAAGACCTTGGAGGGGGCAAAGCCGTTTGCCAGGATGTTGAAGGTGAAAAAGTCCTGCAGGGCGTAGGAGCCGACGGCATCCTCGCTCTTCTGCTCGATCATGTCGTCGTGGATGGGCAGCAGCTCCGGGGTGACGGGGCAGTCCAGCACGTCGTAGAGCGCGGCCTTGAGCACCTTGTCCTCTGTCTTTGCGGCGATATGGCTGACGTTTGCGCGCACCTGGGTCTTGGTCAGACCGAGGTTGACGTCGTACATGCTGGTGTGGTCGCCGTTGTAGGTACACCAGCCGTCGATAAACTCACTTAAGTCCTCGGTGCCCACGTCCAGACCGTTGACTTTGTTGGAAATGTCCATCAGTACCTGGGTGCGCTCGCGCGCCTGGGCGTTTTCAAAGGCGATGGAGTAGTCGTCGTGGGCGTGGCCGATGTCGTCAAAGTGCTGGAGCACGGCCTTGGTGATGTCGATGACGCGCACCTCGCAGCCCCACTGCTCGGCCACCACCACGGCGTTGGACTTGGTCCGGGAGGAGGTGCCGAAGCAGGGCATGGTGCAGGCGATGACGTTGGTGGAGGGCAGGCCCATCCTTTTCACCGCCATGGCGGAGACCATCACGGCAAGGGTGGAGTCCACGCCGCCGGAGATGCCCACCACGCAGTGGGTGAGATGCGCGTACTGCATCCGCTTGACAAGGCCCGAGACCTGGATGTCCAGCATCCGCTCGCAGCAGGCAGGCAGCTCGGCGGGATCGGCGGGCAGGTGGGGGTGCTTGCTGAAGGCACGGGTGAGGAGAGTGTCCTCCAGGGTCTCGCGGCCCCAGAGCAGGATACCGTCAAACTCGCTGTCGCGGTCAAAGCCGCCGCGGGCACAGCGCTGATTGAGCAGAAGCTCCACATCGATCTCACTGACGGCAAGGCTGCCCTCGCCCTCGCACTCGGCGAGGATCTCGCCGTTTTCCGCCGCCATGCACAGGCCGGAATAGCTGTTGTCGGTGCTGCTCTCGCCCCGGCCGGGGGCGGCGAGGAGCATGCCGGCGGAGAGACGCTTCGACTGATAGCGAATGTTCAGCTCTGCATCACGGGTGGAAGAGACCGTTTCGGCGAAATCTGCCATCTGGACAATCAGCGTGGCCCCTTCCAGTGCCGCATTCACAGCGGGCTGCAGGACGGCGTCCAGATCCGCGCCCAGTTCCACCGCGACCTTGAGACCGGGCAGCGCCCGATGCGCAAAGAGCCGCCCGGCCGAGACGGGAATCGCCTCGTCGTCCAAGGCAAGCGGGTATTTCGGCAGCTGATGGAAACGGGTGCCGTCCACCTGCGTCTGGGGAACAAGTCCCAGCACTTCCCCGTCGTAAACGGCAGCGGCCACATTCAGAAGTCTTGAACCGAGCTCGTAAGGCAGACCTACAAACGCCAGCACATCCTTCCCGGCGGAAGCGGCGCGCACCTTCTCCAGCGCGGCTTTCGCCCCATCCAGCAGCACCCGGTGCCGGAACAGATCCCGGCAGGTGGCGCCGGTGAGCGTCAGGGCCGGGAAGGCCAGCACCTTCACGCCCAGCTTTTCCGCCTTCTCCATGGTCTCAATGACCCGGTCGGCGTTGTAGTCGCAGTCGCAGACCCGGATCACCGGGGCGGCTGCTGCTACCTTGATAAAACCATTTTTCACAGATTTGACCTGACTTTCAATCAGAACTTGACGCGCTCGGCGATGTAGTCCTTGACCTCGCTGATGGGGATGCGGACCTGCTGCATGCTGTCGCGCTCGCGGATGGTGACGCAGTGGTCGGCCACATCCGTCTCGGTGCCCACGGTGTTGAAGTCGAAGGTGATGCAGAACGGCGTGCCGATCTCATCCTCGCGGCGGTAGCGCTTGCCGATGGAGCCGGTCTCGTCGTAGTCGCACATAAACTCCTTCGAGAGCTCCCGGTAGAGCTCCATGGCGGGGCCGGTGAGGACCTCTTTCTTGCTCAGCGGCAGGATGGCGCACTTGAAGGGGGCCAGGTAGGGGTGCAGGTGCAGCACGGTGCGCACGTCGTCGTTGCCCTTCTTGTCCTGGCCGACGACTTCCTCGTCATAGGCTTCGCACAGGAAGGCCAGCGCCACGCGGTCGCAGCCGAGGGAGGGCTCGATGACATAGGGAATGTAGTGCTCGTTGCTCTCCTGATCGTAGTAGGTCAGATCCTTGCCGGAGGCCTCCTGGTGGCGGCCCAGGTCGTAGTCGGTGCGGTCGGCAATGCCCCACAGCTCGCCCCAGTCGGTGAACGGGAAGGCGTACTCAATGTCGGTGGTGGCGCGGGAGTAGAAGGCAAGCTCCGCGGGGGTGTGGTCGCGCAGCCGCAGGTTCTCCTCCTTGATGCCGAGGGAGACGAGCCAGTTCTTGCAGAAGTCCTTCCAGTAGGCAAACCACTCCAGATCGGTGCCGGGCTTGCAGAAGAACTCGCACTCCATCTGCTCGAACTCCCTGGTGCGGAAGGTGAAGTTGCCCGGGGTGATCTCGTTGCGGAAGGCCTTGCCCACCTGGCAGACGCCGAAGGGCAGCTTCCGGCGGGTGGTGCGCTGGATGTTGGCGAAGTTGACAAAGATGCCCTGCGCGGTCTCGGGCCGCAGGTAGCAGATGGAGGAGGAGTCCTCCGTCACGCCGATGGCGGTCTTGAACATGAGGTTGAATTTGCGGATGGGGGTGAAGTCATGCTTGCCGCAGATGGGGCAGAGAATATCATCGTGCTCGGCGATAAAGGCGTCCATCTCGTCGAAGTTCATGGCGTCGACCTCGACCTCGGGATGCGCGTCGCCGATCAGCTTGTCCGCACGGTGCCGGGCCTTGCAGGCTTTGCAGTCCAGCAGCGGATCGGAGAAGCTGGAAACGTGGCCGGTGGTGACCCAGGTCTGGGGGTTCATCAGAATGGCGGCGTCAAGGCCCACGTTGTAGGGGCTCTCCTGCACGAACTTTTTCAGCCATGCCTTCTTGACGTTGTTCTTGAACTCTACGCCCAGCGGGCCGTAGTCCCAGGTGTTGGCCAGGCCGCCGTAGATGTCGCTGCCGGCGTACACATAGCCGCGGTTTTTGCACAGGGCCACGATTTTGTCCATGGTTTTGTCTTGCTTGTTCATTTGTTCCGTCCTTTCCCACGGCTGGCAGCCGCAGAGATGTATTTTGCCGGTGTCCCGACAAATCTATAGTATACCAGTAAAAGGCCCGCCATTCAACAAAAAATCACAGTTTTGCCTGACAAAATGCAGACACAGTCGGTGGCCTGTCCGCAAGGCCTTTATTAAATTCTTTTCAGAAACGGTAAAAAACATTCCCTTTGCCGGAAAAACGTGTATAATAAAATGGCAGCAGGGGGTACAAACCCCTGCCGGACAAGAACGAGAATACAGGAATTGTGCGATGAAAGAGACAGAGGAACGGAAAAAGAGAAAAAGCCGCCGGGGCTGGGTTATTCTGGCCGCGGTGCTGGCACTGCTGCTTTTGGTGGTGTCCATGCTGTTTTTGATCGACGGGCGCTATGTGCGCTTTTATATGTACGGCGACGGGGAGCAGACCATTGAGTACGGCACCGCGTTTCAGGACCCCGGCGTCTACGCTGTGACCACGGGCCGGCTCTTCGGCGAGAGCGAGAAGCGCCTCAAGGTGGAGACCTTCGGCAAGGTGGACACCGGGCGCCTCGGCAGCTATGTGCTGCGCTATGTGACGCGCTATGCCTTTTCCGAATACAGCACCGAACGGAAGATCACCGTGGTGGATACGACACCGCCGGTGATCGAACTCAAGCATATCGAGGGCTATGAGCCCACCTGGATGACCGGCTACGCGGAGGAGGGCTTCACCGCAACGGACAACTGCGACGGCGATCTCACCGGCAAGGTCAAGCGCACGCCGGAGACCGACCGCATCCTCTACACCGTGACCGACTCCTCGGGAAACAGCACCACCGTGGAGCGGGAGCTGCCCAAGCTCATGTATCAGCCGCCCGCCATCACCCTGCTGGGCGAGCGGAATCTGAGCGTGCCGGCGGGGCTGAGCTACACCGATCCCGGCTTTGAGGCCTATGACAGCCTCGGCAACGACGTCAGCTCCTATGTCGTGGTGGAGGACGGCGTGGTGCCCTATCTCAGCGGAGATTACGAGGTCTGGTACAGCATCCGCGGCGGCGACGATGAGGTCATCACCGAGAAGCGCACTGTTTCGGTGCTGCCCGTGGAGCTGCCAAAGGGCGTCATGCCGCAGGAGAAGACCATCTACCTCACCTTTGACGACGGCCCCGGCCCCTACACGGCCCAGCTTCTGGACATCCTGAAGAGCTACAATGTCAAGGCCACCTTTTTTGTCACCTCCCAGCAGCCGAAGTATCTGGACCTGATCGGCCGGGCCTTCCGGGAGGGGCACAGCATCGGCGTGCATACCAGCTGCCACGATTACGACAAGATCTACGCCAGTGAGCAGGCGTACTTTGACGATTTCTTCGCCATGGAGGAGATCGTCAAGCAGCAGACCGGGGACTACACCCGCCTCTTCCGCTTCCCCGGCGGCAGCTCCAACACCGTCAGCTCCTTCAACCCCGGCATCATGTCCCGCCTGACCAAGGCCATGACGGACATGGGCTATCAGTACTACGACTGGAACGTGGTCTCGGGCGACGCGGGCGGCACCAACAAGACCAAGCAGATCATCGAGAACATCGAGGAGGGCTGCGCCCAGCAAACCGTCTCCATGATCCTGCAGCACGACATCAAGGACTACTCGGTGGCCGCGGTGGAGACCGTGATCCAGTGGGGCCTTGCCAACGGCTACAGCTTCAAGGCCCTGACGCTGGAGAGCCCCGCCATGCACCACGGCGTGAACAACTAGGAGGATGCACATGAAAACGGCCATTGTGCCCTCGCCTTTGGGGGAGATCCTCCTCGCGGCGGAGGACGGCGCCCTCTGCGGGCTCTGGTTTGTGGGCCAAAAGTACGAGGGCGCGGGGCTTCCGGCGGGGAGCGGCCCCGGCTCAGCGTCCGCAGACCCCGCGCTGGAAAAAGCGCAGGCTTGGCTTGCAAGCTATTTTGCCGGGGAAAACCCAAAGATCGACTTTCCCCTGGCCCCGCGGGGCACGGCCTTTCAAAGACGGGTCTGGGCGGCGCTGGCAGACATCCCTCGCGGGGAAACCAGCAGCTACGGCGCCCTGGCCGAAAGGCTCGGCTGCGGGAGCGCCCGGGCGGTGGGCGCCGCCGTGGGCCGCAACCCCATCTCCGTTCTGATCCCCTGCCACAGGGTGTTGGGGGCAAACGGCAGTCTCACCGGCTACGCCGGCGGACTGGAGCGCAAGCGCGCCCTGCTTAAGCTGGAGGGCGTGAAGCTGTAAAAAACGAGGAGAGGAGACGCAAGATGATTCTCGCCATTGACGTGGGCAATACCCACATTGTATACGGCATGATCGAGGCCGGAGAGATCCGCAACATCGTCCGGGTACACACCGACCCCCGGTCCACCGCCACGGAGCACGCCATCCAGCTGAGGCAGATCACGGATTTTTACGGCCTGGATCCCATGGACTTTGAGGGTTCCATTCTCTCCTCCGTGGTGCCGCGGGTGACGGAGTCGCTGAAGACCGCGGTGGAAAAGCTCACGGGCAAGCGGGCCATGATCGTGGGCCCCGGGATGAAGACAGGCCTGAACGTGCGCATCGACGATCCCTCCAGCGTGGCGGCGGATCTGATCGTGGGCTCTGTCGCTTCCATCGCGCACTACGGCGCGCCGGTGATCACGGTGGATATGGGCACGGCCACCACTCTCACCGTGGCGGACAAGAGCGGCGCCTTCCGCGGCGGGGCCATCATCCCCGGCGTGAAGCTGAGCTACGGTGCGCTCTCCGCGGGCACCAGCCTGCTGCCGGACATCTCCATCCTCAAGCCCAAAAAGGTGGTGGGCAGCAACACCGTGGACGCCATGCGCTCCGGCGCGGTCTACGGCGCCGCCGCCATGCTCGACGGGATGCTGGAGCGGATGGAGGAGGAACTGGGCTACCCCTGCCATGTCGTGGCCACGGGGGGCCTTGCCGCGGAGATCGTCCCCTGCTGCAAAAGAAAGGACATCACCGTGGACCCGGACCTGATCT
>ONPY01000024.1 GCA_900319835.1 uncultured Eubacteriales bacterium
ACTTCTCCATGATCATCACGCCGTTGGAGTAGAGGGTGATGCCGCCCTTGGTCTCGCCGTAGAACTGGCTGTCGTTGGCCTCGCCCGGGACAAAGAGCATGGCCTTGTAGCTGACCGCGCCCTCGGCGTTGATGCGCACGAGCGCGCAGGGGTCCTTCAGATCGTGGTGCTTTTCCTTGTACCAGGCGATGCAGTCGTCGTCGGTGACCTCGCTCTTGGCGCGCTGCCAGATGGGGATCATGGAGTTGACGGTCTCGTCCTCCTTGACGATCTTGTAATCCATCTTGGGGCTGCCGTCGTCGTTTTTCTCGCCGGTCTCCACGCTCTCGCGGCGCTCGACCTCCATCTTGATGGGCCAGCGCACATAGTCGGAATATTTCTTGATCAGGGCCTTGAGCTTCCAGACCTCCAGGAAGCTGCCGTAGATCTCCTCGTCGGAGTCGGGCTTGATGTGCATGATGACGTCGGTGCCGACGGTTTCGCGGTCGATCTCGGTGACAGTGTAGCCGTCAGCCCCGGTGCTCTCCCACTTGACGCCCTTTTCCTCCCCAAACTTGCGGGAGAGGACGGTGACCTTGTCGGCCACCATGAAGGCCGAGTAGAAGCCCACGCCGAACTGGCCGATGATGGAGAGATCCTCGGCCTGACTCTGGTCCATCTCCGCCTTGAAGGCGCCGGAGCCGGACTTGGCGATGACGCCCAGGTTCTTCTCCGCCTCCTCCAGACTCATGCCGATGCCGTTGTCGCGCACGGTGATGGTGCGCTCCTCCTTGTTGGGGATGACGTCGATGCGGTAGTCGGCGCGGGTGAGGCCCACGCTGTCGTCCGTCAGCGACAGGTAGCACAGCTTGTCGATGGCGTCGGACGCGTTGGAGATGATCTCGCGCAGGAAGATCTCCTTGTTGGTGTATATGGAGTTGATCATCAGATCAAGCAGACGCTTGGACTCCGCCTTGAACTGTTTCTTGGACATGGTTTGTTGTTGCCTCCGTTAAATATGATGGTTTCGTAAATATAAAGTATACCACATTTATCCGGAATTTCAACATCCCGGTCTCCGGCGCGCGGAAGAATTTACCGATTGTTGATAAAACAGATGCGCCGCAAAACGCAACCCCCGTCATTCCGAGCCGGTGACTGTGTCACCGGCGTGGGAATCCGTCTTTCCTGTGGGGGAGGAAACGGATTGCACCCGCAGGGTGTTCACCACGACCGGTTTGCGAACCGGTCTCGCAATGACAGATGCATTTTGCGGCGCATTTGCAGCTGCCGGAGCCTTACAGCTCGTGGCGGCCCTTTTTCCCGCTGGAGACAAGTCTCTTCGGGCTGTTCAGCTCATGCTTGCCCTTCTTGCCGGCGGAACCGAGACCGCTCAGCAGGCCCGGGCTCTTTCTGGCGGGGGCGGCGATGGCGTGCTTTCCGCCGCTGCTGGAGGGGATGGCGTGCCTGCCGCCGCTGCTTGCGGCACGGGCGCGGACGGGCGTGGCGGCTTCCTCCTCGGCGGCCTCTGCCGCGGGGCCGGGACGGCGCTCGGCCCGGCGGACCGGGGCATCACTCGCCGGCGCGGGGCGGGCGGCCCTGCGGGATGCGGAGGCGTCGTAGGTCTTGACGTCCTCGTCTTCCTCCGGGGTCTCCTCCGCGGGCGCGGCGCGGCGGGCGCTTCTGCTCTCCCGCATGCCGGCAAAGGCGGACTTCACACCGCCCTTCTTGACGGGCAGGGAGGGCAGCTCAAAGGGCAGGTAATCCCGCACGTCAAAGTCCAGGATCGTGGCAAACACGGGGACCGAACGGCGACGGCGGCGCAGGAAGTTGAAGATGAACTGGGTGACAAACCAGGCCACAAAGCCGGAGAACACGCCGATCACAGCGGCAGCGAGCACGTCGGAGGGGTAGTGGGACATCAGGTAATTGCGGGAGATGCCCATCAGCAGCACGATCACCACCGAGGGGACGATCCACTTGCGCCCGCGCATCAGGGAGATGGCGGTCATGCCGGCGGCGCAGGCCGTCACATGTCCGGAGGGGAAGGAGAAGCCGTCCTCCAGCGGCGCGCCCACGAAGCCCCACCAGGCCTCAAACTCCGCGCTGGTCATGTACGGCCGGGGTCTGGCCACGTTGTCCTTGAGAATGATGTTGGTGATCAGCGCGCCGCAGCAGACGGCGCCGAAAATGCACACGCCCAGGTCGCGCTTGTCCATCATCAGCATAAAAAGCAGCGCCAGCAGGAAAAAGACGATGCCCTTTTCCCCCAAAAAGGTGATCGCGCGCATCAGCGGTGTCATCACCGCGCCCAGCTTCTCGGCAATGCCGTGCAGAAGCTTCAGGAAGAAATGATCATAACCCGCGAAAAAACTGTTCAGCCACAGTGCGGTTGCGGAAGCAGCCATCCTGTAAACCCTTCTTTCTGTAACTTGTTGTTACCACTATACACCAGCCTGTCACAAAATGCAAGAGGATTTATCTTCACAATTATCCCCCGGCGTGGTAAGATACATACCAGGAGATGACCGAACCGAAGGAGCTGATTACCTTGAAACTGAAAAAGCTTCTGCCCATTCTGATCCTGGCCCTGGCGCTGGTGTATTTCTTCCTTCCCGGCGCCCCGGAGACCGGGACCGCCGCGCCCGCCCCGGCCCAGAGCGTACAGGCCGCGCCTCAGCCCGCCGCGGAGCAGGGGGGCGGCGAGCTGGTCCTGCTGCCGGAGTCAGCTTCCGAGCCGGACGCCGCGGCAGAATTCGCGGCGGAGGAGCCCGCCGCAGAACCCGCCGGGACGACGCTGGACGAAAACGGCAGCTACACCACCAAGGAGGATCTGGCCCTCTATATCCACACCTTCGGCCACCTGCCGCCCAACTTCATCACCAAGAAGGATGCGGAGAAAGCCGGCTGGAGCGGCGGCTCGCTGGAAAAGGTGCTGCCGGGCATGTGCATCGGCGGGGACCGCTTCGGCAACTACGAGGGGCTCCTGCCCAAGGCCAAGGGGCGGAGCTGGACGGAGTGCGATGTCAATACCCTGGGGGCCAAGTCCCGGGGCGCCGAGCGTATCGTCTTTTCCAACGACGGGCTGATTTTCTACACCGCCGATCACTACGACAGCTTTGAGCAGCTCTATGGCTGAGCGCAAAAACGGGGAGGACCTGATCCTCCCCGTTCTCTTCCCTGTCTATTCGACAAAATTCGACATATTCAACAAACATTTCCTGGGAAAGATTGGTGAAGCGACTTGCATACCGTCGAAGCGTGGTGTATTATGTCAACAAATTTTCCCGGTAGTTCGACAGGATTCTGTTGTCGTGAAATACACGGCATGGTAAATTTGGTTCGACAAACGGTGGATTGACCTTCTTTCAGGTATTCATTTCCCCGTAACATGCACAACGGGAGGATAAACGTTATGGAAACCAAGATTCGCATTCTCGCAGCCGATCCCAACGCGGACTTCTGCCGACAGCTGACCGAGCTCTGCGCCGCCGAAGGGGACATGGAGCTGGTGGGTGCCAGCGGCGACGGGCAGGAGGCGCTGGAGATGACGGCCCGGCTGCGGCCGGACGTGCTGCTGCTGGAGTTGGTGCTGCCGAAGCTGGACGGGCTGGAGCTGCTGCGCCGCCTGCCGGAGACCGGGGCGGACTGCCGGGTGATCGTGCTGTCGGGCTTTGTCAACAGCAAGGTGGTGGCGGAGTGCTCCGCCCTCGGGGCCGACTATTTCCTGTCCAAGCCCTGCGATGTGCCGGCGCTGCTGGCCAGGGTGCGGCAGCTCGCCCACGGCCGGGAGCGCACGGAAGCCGACGCTGCCGGGGTGGACTGTCGGGCGCTGGCCTCCGCGCCCCGTCAGGAGGCGGATCTGGAGGCGGTGGTCACGGACATCATTCACGAGATCGGCGTTCCGGCCCACATCAAGGGCTATCAGTATCTGCGGGAGGCTATCATCCTCACCATCCACGACATGGACATGATCAACGCCGTCACCAAGGTGCTCTATCCCGAGGTGGCCAAGCGCTTCGGCACCACGCCCTCCCGGGTGGAGCGGGCCATCCGCCACGCCATTGAGGTCGCCTGGGACCGCGGTGACGTGGAGACCCTGCAGAAGTTCTTCGGCTACACGGTCTCGGGCATCAAGGGCAAGCCCACGAATTCGGAATTTATCGCCATGATCGCGGACCATCTCTCCCTCCGCCGCAAACACGCCGCGCGATAAAAAAGGCTCCTGAAAGGGGAGCTGTCCCGGTGCGCACACCGGGACAGAGGGGTTCCCCCGGCCGCACGCTGAAAGTGAAAACCTCCTGTTTCCTGCCCTGTGTTGCGGGCAGGAAACAGGAGGTTTTTCTGTTTGGAAACAGATTGCCGGATTGCCGCAGCGAAACGTATCTTTCCCGTCATTGCGAGCCGGTGCGCACATCGGCGTGGCAATCCGTCTCTTCTCCGTCCGTTCCGTCGTTTTCATCCTGCTGCTGTTTCTGCTGCTTTTCCATTTCATCCATGAAAATGAAATAGCCGAGGGTATCCATGTCCATTGTTTTGACCTCCTGGTTTTAGACAACATGAGGGGAAATGAGGTTTCTTTTTTCTTTACTACATGTTATAATTACTTAACAGTTTTCCATTAAACATTTTTATTTCAGAAAGCTAGGCGAATAAAGGTGCTTTTCATTGGTATAGGTGATTTAGATATCCCCAAGGTTGCAAGAGAAGAAAAAGGAAAAAGTATAATCGCCTTTCCCGATAAATACTGTGTCATTGACACTGAAACAACGGGCCTTAGTCCAGAATGGGATGACTTAATTGAAGTTGGTGCGATACGCTACCAAGATGGTCAAGAGGTAGGCCGCTTTCAGTCATTAATTCGGCCGCTTCAGGAATATGACGATGGCTCTTTAGTATCTGAGTTTATTACGGAGCTTACAGGTATAACAAATGAAATGCTATCAGATGCTCCAACCGCATCTGAGATAATCCCAAAGTTTGCAGACTTTATCGGGACAGATTTACTTGTTGGCTATAATACGCATTTTGATATTAATTTCTTATACGATGCTTTTGAAGAAAACCTTCATATACCATTAACCAATGATTTTATAGATTTAATGCGGTTTTCAAGAAAGCTCTTTCCTGAATTACCCCACCATCGTCTTCAGGATATGGTGAAGCTGTTTAGCGTTCAAACGAATCACGCGCACCGCGTACTTGCAGATATAATAGCAACAAATGAGTGTTTTGTTAAGCTTCGCGATGAAGCTATTAAACAATATGGCTCAGAGGAAGCCTTTTCGGATAGTTTCAGGAAGAAGTATCACAGTTCACAAGGACTAAAAGCAATAGATATCATCGGTGATGAATCTAAACATAACCCCGACAGCCCGCTGTATAAGAAAAACTGTGTGTTTACGGGGAAACTGGAAAAGCTTACTCGTAGACAGGCCATGCAAATAGTGGCAGATTTGGGCGGAACAAATGAGGATGGTGTCACGAAAAGTACGAACTATCTAATCCTCGGTAACAATGATTACTGTTCAACGATTAAAGGCGGAAAGAGCAGTAAACAGAAGAAAGCAGAAAGCTATAAATTAAAGGGTCAGGATATTGAAATCATTCCTGAGACTGTTTTCTATGATATGCTGGATGACTTCTTTAATTAAACTCATTCATGAGCAATTTTTAAGCGCAATTATTTAAGGGGGGGTGACCAATATGGACCAAATGACACTTGACTATGTTGTAAAGACCGATGCCGAAAGCATAAAAGAAGCGATAGTTAAAGAAATAAACAAACCTGAATATACCGTTTTCCTCAGCGTTGAAGAAAAAAAGGATGAAAAGATCTCTATATCCGCTAAGAGCTTTCTCGCGGCCAGAGTTAAGCTGACTAAAAAAACAAAATATGTCACAATTCGGGAAAAGAACCGAGAATACTTTAACGATTATATTAATTCACACGGTATAGTACCAGCGACCGTTAAAGAAAACAATGATATATGGATAAGACTCCCCATTTCATCCGTTGCAGATGTGTTAGAAATGGTTGAACCAATAAGTGCTGTATATATGACAATATTAGCAGATTTTGGTGGGGAGCGTTTTGGCTGTTGCTCAAGATATGAACAATGCAGCGATACAAAAGAATGCATCCACCCTGATTTTATCCTCTCACGCGCTTGTGCTTATAGAAGAAATCTGGAAGAAGGAAGAATCTTCTACGGGAAGAATCGGAACATAGATTGAGAGGTATGTACGATGGCATGGCAGGTTGATGTTGGAAGTGAACAAGTCAATTTAAGTCCAGAAGCTATGTATTCTGGCGAAGAAAACCCAAGTCCAGAAGAAAGAATGATTCGCAAAGCTGTTGGGTTACCAGTTACAAAACAACTGGTTTACTATAAGGACACTCTCAATACGAACTCTGTTGAGAATGTCATAAGCTACAAACTAATTGATATGTTCCAAATCACAGAGCGTTGGTTTGTTGTTGAAGTCACTCTGGAGAACGGCGAAACTAGACGAATTCACTCTGCTTTTCTTGCTGAAATGCAAAAACCGAGTTTCATTGCAGATATGAAAGCACAGCAAAATAAAGCTAATTAAAAGAGCGAGAGGGAAAACCCTCTCGCTCTTTTATATAAACTCCGCATGCCCTTCAATCGCCTTCGCAATCCGTTGCGGCTCAATGCCAATATACCGCTGTGTCACGGCAGCGGGGCTGTGCCGCAGGACACCGTACAAGGGGGCTGAACCTAATTCCATACAAAAAACCAAGCCGTCCCCAAACGGGGACGGCTTCGTTTGCACCAGGCGGGAAGATCAGTACACGTCCTCTACCACGCGGGTCGGGGGCGCCTCCAAGATCTCGGGGTGCTGGAAGAGGTAGCGCCAGGCCTGGAAAGCCTGGGCCCAGTAGTGGCCGTCGACGGTGCGCTCGTCCAGCGTAAACTTCAGGTCTACATACTTGCGGTCGACCATGTTGCCGTGGCGGTCCAGCTCGTAGACGTGGTGCTTGGCGCCGAAGGCGATGAAGGCGGGCAGGGTGCCGAAGTTGTAGATGTGGTGGAAGACGGGACCGATGCGCAGCGAGCCGAGGTCCGTGATGATCATGGAGCCGTGGAAGGGGCTGGCGTCGGTCAGACTCTCGGGCAGCCAGCCGAAGTAATCCATGATGCGCAGGATCTGGATGACGAGGCGCAGCAGGATGCGGGGCAGGCGGCAGATGGCCTCGGCCACGGCCTCGGTGTTGTTGTTCTCGTCGGAGGCCTTGATCTCCTCGATCTTCTCGTTCATCTTGCGGTAGACGTCAAAGATGGTGTCCGTAGGCTCAAAGTAGACCTTGATGGTGGTCTCGGTGGCGTCGATCGACAGCGCGCGCTTGACGGTCATAACCACGCAGATGTCGTGTCTGGCGTAGATGCGGCGGCCCACCACAAAGCGGTTGAGCCCGGGCAGCATGGAGATAAGGCGGATGTAGGCCGCAATCAGAAAATGCAGCATGCCGATGCCCTTGTAGCCAGCCACGCGCAGCTGGCGGAGACGGCGGTCCACCACGGTGACCTCCATGCTCTCCTCGTAGAGGTTGCTGGCGTCGTTGCGGGTGGGCATGATAAAGGGGATGAACTTGGAAAAAGCGGGCAGGGACCGGAGCAGCCGACCGTCCTTCCGGTCGCCGAAGCGGCGTCTGTAGCTTGTAGTCATAGCGTTTCCTGTTCTTTCTGAATCTTTTTATTTTTTGAAGCAATCAGTTCTCTTCATTATACAGGCAACGGGGGGAAATGACAAGACCCATGTTTTGGGCCCCGGGAAATGTTAGATTGATTTAACTTGAAAAACCGACCGCGGGGTGGTATTCTAAGCCCAGCAAGTCACAGAAAGGGGTAGACCCGCATGCGTTTACAGGAATCCGGCGAAATGTATCTGGAGACCATCTTGATCCTCTCCCAGCGGGGGAAGGGCGTGCGCGCCGTGGACGTGGGGGAGTACATGGGCTTTTCCAAGCCCAGTGTCAGCCGCGCCATGAGCCTGCTGAAAAACGGCGGCTATGTGCGTCTGGATGAAAACGGCTTTCTGGTGCTGACGGACCTGGGCAGAGAGGTGGCAGGCAAGACCTACGAGCGGCACCAGTTGCTCTCCGCCTTCTTCACGGACATCGGGGTGGACCCCGAGACCGCCGTGCAGGACGCCTGCAAGATTGAACACGACATCAGCGACGAGACCTTTGCGGCGCTGAAGAAATATTTAGGGAAGGAATAAGGCTTCCCGGGAAGAACATCCCCGTCCCATAGAACGGGGATGTTCGGGGATGTTCTATATAAACTGTGCTCTCAGAGCTGCTTGTCGTGTCATCCTGAGCATCAGCGAAGGATCTCAGGCGTCCTTTATCCGAAGCTTGAGATCTTTCGACTCCGCTCCGCTCAAGATGACGTGTTTTTATGCTGCCCGCAGACTGCGGCCCCGCCGGGAATCCGGCGGGGCCGCGTGGCGTCTATCGGTCTCTTCTCAGACGGCGGATGTCCTCGCCGACAAAGGGGAGATGCTTGTACTCGCCCAAAAGACGGGAGGAGATCTGCGGGGCATAGCGGCGCGTCAGCTCCTCATCGGTCAGATTTGTGCTGACAATGGTGGCGCGCTCATTCACCAGACGGTTGTTGAGCAGCGTGTACAGCGCGCTCTGGCTCATCTGCGTCAGCATCTCGGTGCCGAGATCGTCCAGGATCATCAGGTCGCAGCTCTCCATGCGGCGGATGCGCAGGGCGGCCTGCTCCCCCTCGGCGCTGTCGCGGGAGAACTTGGCCTTCTCGTACAGCTCCAGTGCGGAGGAGGCGGTGTCATAGCAGACGGAGAAGCCCTTGCCCGAGACCACCCGGGCGATACAGGCGGAGAGATAGGTCTTGCCCAGACCCGTGCCCCCCTGGAAGCGCAGGTTCGGGGAATGGGGGGTGAACTCCTCGGCGTAATCCCGGCAGACCTCGTAGACCATCCGCATGGTTTCGCGGGCGCTCAGTCCGTCCGCCGCAGCCGCGGCTTCCGGGTAGAGGCTCAGGTCGAAACGCTCAAAACTCTCGTCGCCCCGGCGCATCAGGGTGCCGAGCTCTCGGGTCAGCTCCGCGTTGTAGAGCCGGTCCAGGCAGCGGCAGACCGCGCCTTCGTAGACGCCGGTGTCCCGGCAGAGGGGGCAGGAGACGATCTCGTCGAGATAGTCCGCGCCGAAGCCGCCGGCAGTCAGCAGCTCCGCCCGGCGCATCTGCAGATCCAGATTCTCGTCCCGAATGCTCTGGATCTCCTCCGTCATGGAGGGGCCGCCCGCGATGGTCAGCCGCACCAGGCGCGCCATGTGGCCGCGCAGGGCCGCGTCGATGCGCTCGATCTCCGGCAGGGCGGCGTAGACCTCCCCCTGGCGGCGCAGCTGCTCGGCGCGGTTTGCGGCCTTCTGTTTTTCAAGCTCGCCTCTGGCCCGGGCCAGAAGCTTTCCGTCGTATGCCATGGCTTGCACTTCACCTCTTCTTGAGCATGGACCTCAGGTCGGTGAGGTCAACAGGCTTGTCCGGCTTTGCGGCGGGGGCGGCGCCGCGCCGGGGCGGGAGATCCTTCTCCTGCACCTGGGCCACGCTGCGCAGACCCTTTTCCCGCCAGCTCTGGAGAATCTTGTTCATGTAGCTCCACTTGAGCGCGCCCGTGTTGGTCACGGTCCGGTCGTAGGCCAGGCTGATCAACTCCCTGGGTGTGTCCGCCTCCAGCCAGCTCTGGATGTATTTGCGCTCGGTGCCTGTCAGCTCCCGCCCCCGGATGCCGAGAAGCTCCGCCACGGCGGCGCTCTCCTCCCGGCGGCGCGCCTGCTCGGCGATGAACGCTTCCGCCTGCTCCAGCGTCAGGATCTCCCGGTCGGCCCAGATGTACGCCTCCTGCTCGATATAGCGCATGGAGGGCAGCCGCCCTCTGGAGGAGGCCGCGCAGTAGTGCAGCAGCTGCATCACCACCTCGGCCGGCAGGGCCAGGTAGTCGTAAATGCCGAAGAGCTTTTTCAGATCCGGCGTGCTCAGCCCGTGGCCCAGCACCCGCTGGGCTTCCGCCACCAGGGCGGTAAAGGCGGGGTCACCCCGCTCCACAATGTCCCGCGCGGTGTACTCCGGCGGGTCCGCCGGGGCCTGCCGGGACGGCTCGATCGGGGCGGGGGAGACGGCCGGCGGAACTGCCGGGGCCGCGGCGCTTTGCGCCAGCTCCATGCGGCGGAGCTTTTCCCAGGCGGCCTCCATCTCGGCCCGGGTGCGGCAGAGATCCCGCGCGGCGCTCTCCAGATCGGGCTGGGCGTGGCGCGAGAGCCACAGCCACAGCAGGGCCACATCCCCGTCATGGGCGGCGAGGAGCCGGTCCACGGCCGCGGCGCTTATGCAATTGTCGGTGCCGCGTTCGGCCATGGCTGCTTTCCTCCGGGAAAAATTCACGCTTTGTTAACTGCGGAGACATATTATAGCATGAAAATCCCCTTGTCGCAAGACTTGACATTGTGGTATACTTACCCTGTATCTTTTTGCGCAGATTACAAAATCAGAGGAGCACAGACAGAGAATGATTGAACTGCTCTCGCCCGCCGGCTCGCCCGAGGCTGTGATCGCCGCCGTCCAGAACGGGGCGGATGCGGTCTATCTCGGTATGGGCAACTTCAACGCCCGGCGCGGCGCAAAGAATTTCAACGACGAGGAGTTCGCGCGGGCCGTGCGCTACTGCCGCATCCGCGGCTGCAAGGTCTACGTGACATTGAATACCCTGGTCAACGACCGGGAGGTCGAGAGCGCGCTGGAGAGCGCGCGGCTCGCCTCCGAAGCCGGGGCCGACGCCATCCTGGTCCAGGACCTGGGCCTGGCCGCCGCCATCCGCCGGTATCTGCCGGACATCCCCCTGCACGCCAGCACCCAGATGTCCATCCACAACCTGCAGGGCGTCCAGGCCGCGGCGGATCTGGGCATGACAAGGGCGGTGCTCGCCCGGGAGCTGAGCATCGAACAGATCCGCTATATCGCCAAGCACGCCCCCATCGAGACGGAGGTCTTCGTCCACGGGGCGTTGTGCTTCTGCCACTCGGGCCAGTGCTACATGTCGGCTCTCATCGGCCAGCGCAGCGGCAACCGGGGCATGTGCGCCCAGCCCTGCCGCCTGCAGTATTCCCTGGGCGGCCGGATGGATGACCACCCCCTCTCCCTCAAAGACAACTGTCTGGTGGACAAGCTGCGGGAGCTGGAGGAGGCGGGTGTGGCCTGCCTCAAGATCGAGGGCCGCATGAAGCGCCCCGAGTATACCGCCATCGTCACCAAAATCTATGCCAACGCCCTCAAGGAGCACCGTCAACCCTCCGCCGAGGAGATGGATTCGCTGGAGCGGGCCTTCTCCCGCCAGGGCTTCACCCAGGGCTACTACAACGGGGATCTGGAGGACATGTTCGGCGTCCGGGGCGAACCCGACAAGGACGCGGAGAAGATGTTCACCCTGGCCCGGAAGGGCTACTCCGACGGAGAGCTGCGCCGGGTGCCGGTACACTTTTACACCGTGTGCGAGAAGGGCCAGCCCATCAAGGCCATCGCCTTTGACGACGACGGCAACAAAGCCGTGATCTCCGGCCCCGTGCCCGAAAAGGCCAGGGGCCAGGGCCTGACTTCCGCCTATCTGACGGAGCAGATGTTCAAGACCGGCGGCACGCCCTACACCTGCGTGGAGAACCGGGCCCAGACCGATCCGGGCCTGTACCTGCCCGCCTCCGCCGTCAACGAGCTCAGGCGCGGCCTGGTTTCCGAGCTCTGCGAGCAGCGGGCCAGACCCCCGAAGCGCCGGGTTGGCACGATCCCGTCCAGGCCCAAGGGCAGGCCCCAGGGCACGGAGCCGGCCATGATCTTCCAGGTGCTCTCCGCTGAGCAGCTGACGCCGGAGCTGGCGGCGCTCAAGCCCAGGTACATCTATGTCCCCCTGACGGTGATGAACGAGAACTTCGCCCTGCTCGAACCCTTTGTGGCAAACGGGGTGACCCCGGTGGCGGTGCTGCCGCGCGTGATCACCGACAGCGAGACCGACTATGTGCGCGCGGTGCTGGGCAGGCTTTTTGACTACGGCATCAACGAGGCCCTGGTGGGCAACCTCGGCCATGCGATGCTGGCCAAGAGCCTCGGCATGCGCATCCGCGGCGACTTCGGCCTGAACGTCTTCAACTCCCTGTCGCTGGACATGGTCCGGCAGGCGGGCTTCGTCTCCGCCACCGCCTCCTTCGAGCTGCGCATCGCGCAGATCCGGGATCTGGCGAAGACCCTGGACACGGAGATGATCGTCTACGGCAGACTGCCGCTGATGGTCTCAGACCAGTGCGTGATCCGCCACTCCGCCGGGCGCTGCAACTGCCAGGTGCCGGCCCAGATGGCCGACCGCATGGGCGCGGTGTTCCCGGTGGTCAAGGAGTTCGGCTGCCGCAACGTGATCTACAACACCCACAAGCTGTTTCTGGCCGACAAGGCCGAGGACCTGTATTCCGCCGGACTCTGGGGCATGCGCATGATGTTCACCACCGAGAGTCCCCGGGAGTGTCTGGAGGTCGCCAAGGTCTACCTGGGCCAGTCCGACTACCAGCCCAACGTCCTCACGCGCGGCCTGTACTACCGCGGCGTGGAGTAAAATGCCGGATCTGCCGCAGCGGAAAGCGCTCCGCCTTCCGAGTTTTGATTACAGCGCCGCAGGGGTGTATTTTGTCACAATCTGCACGCGGGACAAAAAATGCCTGTTTTGGCAAACAATACCCTCAACGCCTGTAGGGGCGGCTATCAGCCGCCCGCCAAATGCTGTTGAACTGCCAGCTGCATTGACTGCGCAGGGAGAGATTGCAGATCGGGCAATACAGAACATTCCCCGGTTTTATTCCGCTGTCTCGGTGGATCGATATGTTATCATGCCCAATCATGTCCATATACTGCTGAGGTTCGAGCCGCGGGCGGCTGATAGCCGCCCCTACGATCTTTCAACGGTAATTGGGCAGATGAAACGCTGGGCTTCCACGCAGTGCGGAGTCGCGCTCTGGCAGCGGTCCTATCACGACCATGTTGTTCGCGGAGACGCCGACTACCGGGAAATCCGGCAATACATTGAAAATAATCCCTATCGTTGGGCGGAGGATTGCTACGCCCCGTGAGCGGGGGTTCTTTCACATTTCAAATTGGAGTCGTAAGCTATATGTCAATCGTATTGGCCTCCGGGTCGCCCCGGAGGAAGGAACTGCTGGAGATGCTGGGCGTCCGGGATCTCGTCATTCTCCCCGCAAAGGGGGAGGAGAAGGCCGCCGGTGGGCTCGGCCCGGCCGAGCTTGTGATGGCCCTGGCCTCCCACAAGGCGCGGGAGGTGGCCGCCCTCCGTGAACCCGATGACGTCATCATCGCCGCCGACACCATCGTCTGGCACCAGGGCCGGGTTTTCGGCAAGCCGCACTCCGAAGGGGAGGCGGCTGAGATGCTCCGCAGCCTCTCGGGGAATACCCACGAGGTCTACACCGGCGTCTCGGTGATCCGCGGCGGACGGGAGCTGCTGCGCGCGGACTGCAGCCGCGTGCGCTTCCGGGCCCTCTCGGAGCGCGAAATCGCCGCCTACATCGCCTCCGGCGAGCCCATGGACAAGGCCGGGGCCTACGGAGCCCAGGGCAAAGCCGCCCTCTTTGTCGAGCACATCGACGGCGACTTCTTCAACGTCATGGGGCTGCCCCTGTGCATGCTGGGGCAAATGCTGAACGAGCAGGGAGTGGAGCTTCTTTGAAAGAATACCTGAGAAAAAACGGTATCCGCATCGGCATCATCCTGCTGGCCGCGGCGCTGATCGTGGGCCTGGGCGCGGCCGCCCGGGACGGGCGCATCGGCTTTGTGCAGAACGCCGCCGGCGTCATCAAGGCGCCCATGCAGAAGGTGCTGTCCTCCGCCGTCAACTGGTTTGACTCGATCTACGGCTATCTGTACGATTACGACTCGCTTCTGGCGGAGAACGAATCTCTCCGCTCGCAGCTGGCCGACGCGCAGAAATCCGCCCGTGACGGCATCGAGGCCTCCGAGGAGAACACCCGTCTGCGCAAGCTGCTGGAGCTGCGGGAGAAGCACACGGACTATGTGCTGGAATCCTGCAAGGTGGTGCTGTGGTCCTCCTCGAACTGGTCCAGCTCCTTCACCATCTCCAAGGGCGCGTCCTCCGGCATCGAAATGGGAGACCCCGTCATCACCGAGTACGGCGCGGTGGTCGGCCAGATCACCGAGCTCGGTACCAACTGGGCCACGGTCTCCACGCTCATCGACGTGGACATGTCCGTCGGCGCCTTCGTCGGCGCCACCGGAAACTCCGGCATGGTGGTGGGCGAGTACTCCTTTATGCGCGACAAGCGCGCCAAGCTGACCTACCTGGCCGACGGCGCCCAGATCTTCGTGGGCGACGACGTGCTGACCTCCGGCTCCGGCGGCGCGTTCCCCGCGGGGCTGATGATCGGCACCCTCACCGCCGTGCAGACCGAGGCCGGCGGCCAGATCGAATACGGCATCGTGGAGCCCCAGGCCAACCTCGACTCCCTGGTGCAGGTGTTCATCATCAAAGACTTTACAGTGGTGGAATAAGACGTGAGAGAACTGCTGGAAAAAATCAACCTGAACAAGGTCGTCAAATATACGCTCTTCATGTTTCTGACCCTGATGGCCCAGAACATGGTGCTCAGTCACATCCGGCCCCTGGGGGTCTGTCCCCTGATCCTGCCGGCGGCGGCCGCCGCGGCGGGCATGTTCGAGGGCGCCACCTGGGGCCCGGTCTTCAGCCTCTTCATGGGCTATTTTGCGGACATGAGCTTTGTGGAGAACAGCATCTTCTTCCTGCTGCTGCTGCCGCTTTTAAGCCTGCTGTCTGCCTTCGTGTCGCAGTTTTTCATCAACCGCCGCTTCTTCGCCTTCATGGGCATCGCCCTGGCGGAGCTGCTGATCACGGCGGTGCTGCAGATGCTCAAGACGCTCGCGGGGGACACCTGGAGCGCCGACATGCTCTTTGTCGTGGTCTTCCAGACCCTGTGGTCCCTGCCCTTCTCCGCCCTGGCCTACTTCCTGCCGGAGCGGTGGTCAAGGGAATAACGTACCGAAATCAAGCATTGACCCTTTTGTGAGAAAGGAACCTCATGAACAGCAGACTCATCAAACCCGGGAGACTTGCCGCGCTGGTCGGCATCGCGGCGGTGCTCCTGGCCGTGTACCTCTACTTTTTATATGAGCTTCAGATCGTTCAGGGCGAGGCCTATTACAACCGCGCAAACGAGCTGATCCAGACCACCCGCACCGTCACCGCCGCGCGCGGCAACATCCTTGACCGCTACGGCCGCGTGCTGGTGTCCAACGCCGAGTGCTACAACCTCAAGATCGACACCGACAAGCTCTTTGCCAACGACGACCCCAACTCCGTCATCCTGGAGCTGGTGAGCATGGTGCGCGGCTACGGCGACGAGTACACGGACGATCTGCCCATCAGCATCGAGCCGCCCTTTACCTACAACGAGGACATGACCGCCATCCAGCGCACCATGCTGGAGGCCTACTTCGTGCGCCAGGGGCTGGATCCCAACTGCTCGGCGGTGGAACTGATGAGCTACATGCGCACCCGCTACAACATCGACAACAGCTATTCGGCCACCGAGATGCGCCTGATCGCGGGTGTACGCTATTCCATCAACGTCCGCTACGCCATCAACACTGCCGACTACGTCTTCGTCGAGGACGCCAGCATGAACCTGATCTCCTCCATCATGGAGAACAAGCTGGTCGGCATCGAGGTCAAGCGGGCTTACATCCGCCAGTACGCCACCGGGTACGGCGCCCACATCCTGGGCTATGTCGGTCTGATGACCCAGGAGGAGTTTGAGAAATACTCTCTGCTGGAATACTCCACCGACGCCATGGTGGGAAAGGACGGCATCGAGTACGCCTTTGAAAACTTCCTCCACGGCAAGGACGGCGAGGTGCGCGAGACCCGCAACAGCGCCGGCACCATCCTCGCGACCGAGTACCTGAAGGAACCTGTGCCCGGCAACCATATCTATCTGACCATCGACATGGTGCTCCAGGAACAGACCGAACGCATCCTCGGCAACGGCGTGGAGATCCTGAAGAAAAACATCGCCCAGAAGCGTGCCGAGGGCACCGCCCGCGGCGACTACAATGTGGATCTCAAGGACAACATCACCGGCGCCGCCGCCGTGGTGGTCAACGTCAAAACCGGCGAGCCGCTGGCCCTGGCCAGCTGGCCCACCTACGACGTGTCCCGCATCATTGAGGACTACCAGCAGCTGCTGGAGGCGGAGAACGCCCCGCTGTTTAACCGGGCCCTGCTCGGCACCTACGCCCCCGGCTCCACCTTCAAGCCCTGCACCGCCATCGCGGGCCTGACCAAGGGCATCATCAACACCGAGACCAAGATCAAGTGCCAGGGCGTGTTCACCAAGTACGCCGCTGAAGGGTACACGCCGGAATGCTGGATCTGGAACAGCAAGAAGAACGAGCACCTGACCCATCCGGAGGAGACCGTCACCACCGCCATCCGCGATTCCTGCAACTACTTCTTCTACACCGTGGGCCATGACCTGGGCGTTGACGACATGGGCGAATTTGCCGCCGCCTTCGGCCTGGGCCAGTTCAGCGGCATCGAGCTGGTGGAGGCCAAGGGCAATATGTCCAACCGCGCCAACCACCAGGACTACGCCGGGGCCGAGTGGCGCATCGGTGATACGCTGCAGGCCGCCATCGGCCAGTCCGACTCGGTGTTTACCCCCATCCAGATGGCCGAGTACTGCGCCACCGTTGCCAACGGCGGCACCCGCCACTCCGCCTCCATCATCAAGTCCATCCGAAACTACGACTACTCCGAAAAGCTCTATGAGCGCGAGGCGCGCGTCATGTCCACCGTGGACACCGCCCAGTACAACTGGGATGCGGTACACGAGGGGATGTGGCTGGTGCTCAACGACTACGTCAACGAGACCAACGCCAACATCTGGGTCCCCTGCGCCTGGCGCTGTGCCGGCAAGACCGGCACCGCCCAGAAGGGCGAGGGCATCCAAAACGACGGCATCTTCATGTGCTACGGTCCCTACAAGGACCCCGAGGTCGCCATCTTCGTGGTGGTGGAGCGCGGCGGCGCCGGCGCCGATGTGCAGTTCATCGCACGCCAGATCATGGACGCCTACATCACCATCCGCGGCTACAGCGACACCTCCGATCCGGAGATGACCCTGCTCAAATAAGCCGCTGTCGGAAAATCCACAAAAATCAACGGCTTCGTTTCAAAAAAAGCGGAAAAATACACAAAGAGATATTGAAGTTTTTGGGAAATGTGTTTATAATCAATGCGTTATTTATGGTTGGAATTGGTTGAATTGAGAAACGGAGAGTTTGGATGAACATTGCACTGATGGCACACGACCGGAAAAAAGAACTGATGGTTCAGTTCTGCATCGCCTACTGCGGGATTCTCGCGGAGCATTCCCTGTGTGCGACGCACGTCACCGGCAAGCTGGTCTCGGAGGCGACCGGCCTGCCCATTACCCTCTACCTCCACGCGGACCAGGGCGGCGCACAGCAGATCGGGGCGCGGATCTCCTTCAACGAGATCGACCTTGTCCTCTTCTTCTGTGATCCCACAAACCCCAAGGGCTTTGACGACATCAACAAGATCGAGCGTCTCTGCGACCAGTATCAGATCCCCTTTGCCACCAACGCGGCCACGGCCGAGGTGCTGGTGCAGGGCCTGCGCCGCGGCGATCTCGACTGGCGCAACATCGTCAATCCCCAGAAGCGATAAGAAAACACGAGACCGGAAGACGGATGACTGCGTTTGACGCAGTCATCGTTTCCGTTGAAAGGGAGAACATATGGCTAAGGTATCCCCCCGGACCCTGTCCGGCTTTATGGAGCTGCTGCCCGCGCAGCAGATGAAGATGGAGCGCATGATGTCCGTCCTGCGCGAGAGCTACGCCCTCTACGGCTTTACGCCGCTGGACACCCCGGTGATCGAGTCGGCGGAGGTGCTGCTGGCCAAGGGCGGCGGCGAGACCGAAAAGCAGATCTACCGCTTCCAGAAGGGCGACAGCGACCTCGCCCTGCGCTTTGACCTGACGGTGCCCCTGGCCAAATACGTGGCCGCCCACTACTCTGAGCTGTCCTTCCCCTTCCGCCGCTACCAGATCGGCAAGGTCTACCGGGGGGAGCGGGCCCAGCGCGGCCGCTTCCGGGAGTTTTACCAGGCGGACATCGACGTCATCGGCGACGGGAAGCTCGATATCCTCAACGAGGCGGAGATCCCCGCCATCATCTACAACACCTTTACGAAGCTGGGGCTGACGAAGTTCAAGATCCGTGTCAACAACCGCAAGCTCTTAAACGGCTTCTACCGCATGAACGGCATGCAGGAAAAGGCCGGCGAGATCATGCGCACCGTGGACAAGCTCGACAAGATCGGAGCCGAGAAGGTGCGCCAGCTTCTCATTGACGAGGTAAAGATGCTGCCCTGCAAGGCGGAAAACGTGCTGGACTTCATGGCCATCTGCGGCTCGAACAGTGATGTCATCGAGGCCCTGGAGCGCTACCGCGGCATGGACGAGATCTTTGACCAGGGCCTGGACGAGCTCATCGCCGTGACAAAGTACCTCCAGGACTTCGGCGTGCCGGAGGACAATTTCGCCGTCGATCTCACCATCGCGCGCGGGCTCGACTACTACACCGGCACGGTATACGAGACCGTCATGACCGAGCACCCGGAGATCGGCTCTGTCTGCTCCGGCGGGCGCTATGACAATCTGGCCGAGTACTACACGGACAAGCAGCTGCCGGGCGTCGGCATCTCCATCGGCTTAACACGGCTGTTCTATGTCCTCAACGAGCAGGGCCTTCTCTCCGACGAACTCGTCACCGCGCCCTGTGACGCGCTGGTGCTGCCCATGACGGAGGAGCTGGGCTTTGCCGTCGCGGCGGCCACCGCGCTGAGAAAGGCCGGGGTCCGCACCCAGCTCTACGGCGAGAAGAAAAAGTTCAAGGCCAAGATGGGCTACGCCGACAAGCTGGCGGTACCCTTCGCGGTGCTGATCGGCGAAGACGAGATGAAGGAGGGCGTGCTCTCCGTCAAGGACATGTCCACCGGCGAGCAGGTCAAGCTCTCTCCCGACGAGGCCGCGGCCTACATCGCCGCACGTGTGGCGGCCAGAAACGCCGGCGCGGTGATCAAAGAATAAGCAAGCCCCCCTTGCCTAAAGGGGGGTGGCTGAGCGAAGCGAAGCCGGGGGGATTTCCTCGGCCGCCGATGCGGACGCTCCCCTCGGGCAAGCGCAAACAAGAAGAATACCCCTCCGGCCCTTCGGGCCACCTCCCCTTAGGCAGGGGAGGCTATAAGGAAGAAAGGATTTGGACATATGACACAGATGAGAACCCATACCTGCAACGAGCTGCGGCTCGAGCATGTCGGCCAGAAGGTCAAAATCGTCGGCTGGCTGGAGAACGTCCGCGAGGTGGGCAGCAACTTCGCCTTCGTGGTCGTGCGCGATTTCTACGGCACCACCCAGGTGGTGGTAGAGACCGAGGACATGATGCGCGCCGTCAAGGCCATCAACAAGGAGTCCACCATCTCCGTCGAGGGCACGGTGCGCGAGCGCGCCAGCAAAAACCCCAGGCAGGACACCGGCGATATCGAGGTCGTCCCCGAGAAGATCGAGGTCCTGGGCCGCTGCCGCTACAACGAGCTGCCTTTTGAGATTAACCGCAGCCGCGAGGCCGACGAGATGCAGCGCCTGAAGTACCGCTATCTCGACCTGAGAAACCCCGCCGTCAAGAAGAACATCATCCTCCGCTGCCAGGTTGTGGCGGCCCTGCGCCAGGCCATGACCGAGCACGGCTTTTTGGAGATCACCACCCCCATCCTCACCGCCTCCTCCCCCGAGGGCGCGCGCGACTATCTGGTGCCCGCCAGAAAGCACCCCGGCAAGTTCTACGCCCTGCCCCAGGCGCCCCAGCAGTTCAAGCAGCTGCTGATGACCTCCGGCTTTGACCGCTATTTCCAGATCGCCCCCTGCTTCCGCGACGAGGACGCCCGCGGCGACCGCTCCCCCGGCGAGTTCTACCAGCTGGATATGGAGATGGCCTTCGCCACCCAGGAGGACGTGTTCGCGGTGCTGGAGGACGTGCTGCCTCCGATCTTTGCCAAGTTCGGCACCTATGACGTCGCCTCCTCCGCCCCCTTCAAGCGCATCCCGTATCTTGAGAGCATGGAGCGCTACGGCTCCGACAAGCCCGACCTGCGCATCGACCTGGTGCTGCAGGATATGACAGAGCTGGTCAAGGGTTCCGACTTCGGTCCCTTTGCCGAGGGCAACACCGTCAAGGCTATCGTGGTGGACAAGTGCGACCTGACGCGCAAGCAGATCGACAAGCTCTGCGCCGACGTGGAGGTGCAATCCGGCGCCAAGCCTTTCTGGTTCAAGGTGGACGAAAAGGGCGAGCTCGCGGGCGGCGTGGCCAAGTTCCTCGCGGACCGCAGGGACGCCGTGGTCGAGGCCCTGGGTCTCACGCCCGGCTGCCTGGTGGGCGTCGCCGCCGGCAAGCACGACATCTGCCTCAAGACCGCGGGCGTGCTGCGCAAGATGCTGGGCGCCGCGGTGCCCGGCCACATGGACAGGGAGCGCTACGAGTTCTGCTGGATCGTGGACTTCCCCATGTACGAGATCGGCGAGGAGTCCGGTGAGCTGGAGTTTTGCCACAACCCGTTCTCCATGCCCGCGGGCGGCCTGGACGTGCTGCTCAAGGCCGAGCGCGGCGAGATCGACCCCCTCACCATCACCGCCGACCAGTACGACCTGGTCTGCAACGGCGTGGAGCTGTCCTCCGGCGCAGTCCGGAACCACGACCCCGAGATCATGATCAAGGCCTTTGAGATGGTGCGCCTGGGCGAGGAGGACGTGAAGAAGAAGTTCCCCGCCATGTACAACGCCTTCTGCTACGGCGCTCCCCCCCACGCGGGCATCGCCCCGGGCGTGGACCGCATGGTCATGCTCCTGGCGGGCGAGGACTCCATCCGCGAGGTCATCCCCTTCCCGATGAACAAGAACGCGCAGGACGTGCTGATGGGCGCCCCCAGCGAAGTCACCCAGAAGCAGCTGGACGAGCTGCACATCGCAGTCGTCGGGGAAATCGAGGAGTAATCCCGATCCAAAGCCCAGCGAAGCGGGTTTGGAGCGGAAAGAAAGAAGGAGGGAGCGGATATGGAGTTTTTGCCGCCAGGCGGAAACGAAATGGAGCGAGCTTCTTCTGACGCGGACGAGCTGCATATCGCTGTTGTCGGCGAGGTCGAGGAATAAAATCAATTCAAAACCAGAAAAATCCGGAGACCCCGCGTCTCCGGATTTTTGACAGGAAGGGAGAGCGCTTCTTATGATTTCCACCATCCGGAGTCTCGGCGTCAGCGGCATCGGCGGCTACGGTGTCTCTGTGGAGGTCTATATCTCCAACGGCCTGCCGGGCTTTGACATCGTGGGTCTGCCGGACGCCGCCGTCAAGGAGGCTAGGGAGCGGGTGCGCGCCGCCATCAAGAACAACGGCTTCCGCTTTCCCGTCAGCCGCCTCACGGTGAACCTCGCCCCGGCGGACAAAAAGAAGGCGGGCACCGTCTACGACCTGCCGATCCTGGTGGGCATCCTCGCGGCCTCCGGGGATCTCGAGCCGCCGAAAACGGACTGCGCCTTCTTCGGGGAACTCTCCCTCACCGGCGAGCTGCGGCCCGTGCAGGGGGCGCTGCCCATGGCCCTCGCCGCCGGGCGGGAGGGCGTGAAGCGGCTCTTTGTCCCGCTGGAAAACGCCGCCGAGGCCGCCTTTGCCGAAAACGTGGAGGTCTACGGCGTCAAGGATGTGCGCCAGCTGGTCGCCATCCTCCGCGGCGAAATCGCCCCGGAGCCCGCCGCGGCCCCCGCGCCGGAGACGGAGCAGGGCCTGATCCCGGACTTTGCCGACGTCAAGGGCCAGGAGAACGTCAAGCGCGCCCTGGAGATCGCCGCCGCAGGCGGCCACAACATCCTGATCGTGGGCCCGCCGGGGGCGGGCAAGTCCATGCTCGCCAAGCGCCTGCCGGGCATCCTGCCGGACATGAGCCGGGAGGAAATGCTGGAATCCACCGAGATCCACTCCGTGGCGGGGCTCACCGATCACGCGCATCCCATCGTGGCTGTGCGCCCCTTCCGCGCCCCGCACCACACGGTGTCGGCCGCGGGTCTCTCCGGCGGCGGCACCGTGCCCAAGCCCGGGGAGATCAGCCTGGCCCACAACGGCGTGCTGTTTCTCGACGAGCTGCCGGAATTTCGCAGCGACGTGCTGGAGGTCCTGCGCCAGCCGCTGGAGGATGGACAGGTCACGGTCTCCCGCGTGGCGGGCTCGGTCACCTTCCCGAGCCGCTTCATGCTGGTCTGCGCCATGAACCCCTGCAAGTGCGGGTGGTACGGCCACCCTTCGGGCCGCTGCCGCTGCACGGAGCAGGAGGTGCGCCGCTACCACGCCCGCATCTCCGGGCCGCTGCTCGACCGCATCGATCTGATCGTGGAGGTCCCGGCCCTGGACTATGAGGAGCTCCGGCGCAAGAGCCCCGCCGAGCCCTCCGCCGCCATCCGAAAGCGGGTCAACGCCGCCCGGGAGCGCCAGCACGCGCGGTTTTCAGACCGCGGCATGTGCAACGCACAGATGCAGGCCAAAGAGCTGCGGCGCTTCTGCACCCCGGACGAGGAGGGCGACGCCCTGATGAAGGCGGCCTTTGACGCCATGAACCTCACGGCACGCAGCTATGACCGCATCCTGCGGGTGGCGCGGACCATCGCGGACCTGGAGGGGGCCGAAGCTGTGGGCGCGGCCCACATCGCGGAGGCCATCCAGTACCGCACCTATGATTTCAGACAGGGATAAGAGACCGGGATCCAAGCGCAGGCCCCGCCTATTAGGCGGGGCTTGCTTTTTCGGAAAAATGGGGCCCGTCGGTTGCCATCGTGAAGTAAATATGGTATAATAAAATCGTTAGAATATACAAAGAAATTACAATTAGTTGCAAAATAGCAAACATTTGTGAGGGCATTGTGATGAAAAACGCAGCAAGAATCATTGCCATCATGCTGGTACTGCTGATGGCGCTGGCGCTGATCCCCATGGCCGCCTGGGCGGTTGAGGATCACGAGCATGTTTATGACGAGGAGTTTACGGTTGACGTTGCGGCGACCTGCATTTCCCAGGGCAGCAAGTCCCGGCACTGCACGGTGGAGGGCTGCACCGCGAAGACGGATGAGACCGCCGTTCCCGCCACTGGGGAGCACAGCTACGCGGAGGAGTTTGCCGTGGACCAGGCCCCGACCTGCGTTGCGGCGGGCAGCAAGTCCCGGCACTGCACCACTGAGGGCTGCAACGCGAGGACGGAGGAGACGACCATTCCCGCCACAGGAAAGCACAGCTTCACCGCCGGGACGGCGACTGACGCCTATCTGAAATCCGCCGCCACCTGCCAGAGCCCTGCTGTCTACTATAAGAGCTGCGCGGTCTGCGGCCTGAGCTCCGCGGGCACGGCACAGGAGGCGACCTTTACGGCCGGCGAGCTCGGTGTCCACACGTTCAATGACGCCGGCGTATGCACGGCCTGCGGCGTAGAGTCGCTTCGCGGCTCGCTCACCGTTACCGGCAGCCCGGTTGTCGGACAGACCCTGACGGCCAGCTTTTCTCCCGCCAACGATATGACGGGAAAGAACCCGGTCTATAGCTATACCTGGATCAGAATGTCAAACGGAGCCGGGGCGATCGGTTCCGGCGCCAGCTATACGCTCACAGCGGCCGACGTCGGTCAGACCATCTGCTGCGGCGTCTCCTGTGAGGGCTTCTATGGCAGGGCCTACAGCAACAGTTTTCAGGTGCAGGATCGCCCGGCAGAGATCACGGTGGTCTGCAACGACAACACCCGCGGCACCATCCGCACGGGCGAGCACGTTTTTGTCCCCGGCGATGAGACTAAAAACTACGTTATGGTGCCCAAGGGGAGCGGCGTGACCTTCACGTTCACGCCAGCGGCCAACTGCCGCGTGGGGAGCGTGTCCTTTGCCGGCACGCCGCTGACGGCCGGAAACAGCGCCACGGTCACGGCCAACGCCTCGGGAACGCTGAACGTGGTCTTTGAAAAGGGCCTGCCCGGCAGTCAGTTTACGGCGAACGTCGGCGCGCTGAGCGCCGGCAGCACGGACAGCAACGGCGTGCGGACCTACAGCGTGGAGATTACCGCGACCCCCATCGGAACCGAAGCGAACGTCTACCCCATCAGCGGTGTGAGCTTCTCCATCCCGATCCCCGCGGAGATCCGGACCGAGATGGCCGCCGGGAAGCGCTACAGCTTCCAGGTCTTCCATATCAACGCGGACGGCAGCCGGACGGCGGTCCCCGGCATCACGGTGGGCAGCACCGCCATTACCGGCAGCTACACGGACTTCTCACCCTTTGAGCTGGTCGCGACCCCCGCGGCGGATGAGCTGACCATCATCGGCGAGCCGGTCGTGGGCTACACCATGACCGCCGTCCCCGGCTCAGCCGTCACACCGAAAAGCGCCACAAGCTACCAGTGGAAGCTGAACGGCGTCGCCATCAGCGGGGCGACCACCAACGCCTATGTCCTTAAGGCAAGCGATGCGGGGCAGATCATCTCCTGCGAGCTGACGAAGAACGACGACACAGTCGTTCAGAGCCTCAACAGCGCGCGCGTCATCCCGCTGCCCGCACCCGTGGCAGCCCAGCACATCATCGACAACGGGGAAACCCAGTGGGGCGCCGTTTCCGGCGTGACGAGCGATATGGAATACAGTCTGGACGGCACCACCTGGATCCCCTGCCCGGGCACCAGCTTCACAGTGGGCGTCGCGGGGACTTACCGGGTGCGCGTCAAAGGCCTTGCCGCAACCCAGAGGATTGTCACGGTGGACGACTACTACACCGTCACCACCAGGCTGCTCTACGGCAAGGGCACGGTCACCCCGACCACGCGGGTCGTCAAGCGCGGCGCCAGCGGCGGCACCTTCACCTTCACCCCGAACAAGAACTACAAGATCGCGGACATCCGCGTCGACGGCGTGCGCATCCCGAGCGCCCGGGTTGCCGAGACCTACACCCTCGGCGCCGTCTACTCCAAGACCCTGCTGGAGTACGGCTTCACCTACACCGGCACCACACCGCACACCGGGGATGACTCCAACCTGGCCCTGTGGACCGAGCTGCTGGCCCTGTCCCTGCTGGGGCTCGGCGCGGTCCTGACGGTTGCAAAACGCAAAAACAGAGGATAATTCCACCAATTCTTAAAATGACGACGGCCCGCGGAACTTTCCGCGGGCCGGCGTCGTCATAAAAGCAAGGTGAAAGGCGGACGGCTTTCTCGAAAGTTTACATAAAAAACTTACCATTTTTATGAAAAGCAGTTGCGCCTGAGAAAACAGGATGATATAATCAAACTGAATCCGAATGCAAACCAGTATTTGTTTTGGAGAGGCGAAAACCATGAAAAAGAATGCAAGCAGAATCATTGCCCTGGCGCTGGTGGTCATGATGGCTCTGGCGCTGATTCCCCTGGGGGCACATGCCGAGGCGTTTACCATCACCTTTGACCCCAACGGCGGAGACGGCGCGGCCTATGTGGCGACGACCGACGCAAACGGCAAGTATACCATTCAGGGGCCCAAGAGCTATGCCATCAAGGCCCCGGAGGGCAAGGTCTTCAAGGAGTGGAACGGCGCCCAGAACGGCGGCGCCACAAGCCACTGGATCGGAAAAGAAGTGGAACTGACCGACCACAACTGGACCCTCTACGCCCAGTGGGCCGAGGCGGTGACCGTCAGCTTTGATCTCAATGGCGGCAAGGGGAGCATGGACGCCATCCTCGCGGCCAAGGGCGGCGAGCGGAAGCTGCCCGCCTTCACCGGCGAGCGGGAGGGCTTTACCTTTACCGGCTGGTCCGGCAGCGACGGGGCGTCCTATGCCGACGAGGCCACCATCACGCCCCAGGCCGATCTCATACTGACGGCCCAGTGGCGGGCCAACACCCCGGAATATGTGACGGTCACCTTCCTTGCCGGCGACGACAACGCCACTGGCAGCATGGCACCCCAGCAGCTGCCCTACAACACCCCTACGGCGCTCAACGCCAATGCCTTTACGCTGGCGGGCTGCACCTTTAACGGCTGGACTGACGGCCAGAACAGCTATCCGGACGGCGCCGCGGTCACGTTCACTGAGAACACCGTCCTGACTGCCACCTGGACGCTGAACACCAACACCGGCTCCGGCTCCGGAAGCGGCAAGACCGCGGGGGTCGTGGCCGCACAAGCCCACGAGGGCCTTATGGACCTGGAGCAGGCCCTGAACCAGCAGGCGGCCGCACTGGGCACTACCCGTCAGAATACCCGCAGCGCGACCTACTATGTCTGGAGCCTCTGGGACGGCGACATCAACGACAAGCTGAGCGCCGACGAGATCAGCGCCGAGGCGGCCAAGGGGGATCTGGACTTTTCCGTCACGCCCCCGGCCTATCTCGGCGAGGTCAACGGCCCTGTGTACGCCTATCTCTTCCAGGGCGGCACCCTGGCTCCGGTGACATATACGTCCACCCAGAGCGGGTACAGCTTCTCCGGCAATATCCTCAATCCCAACGTCGGGGATAACCCCAACATCCTGGTGCTGCTGGCCGTGCCGCAGAGCAGCCAGCCCGTCAGCAATTTCACCTTCAAGTTTGACGCCAACGGCGGCGGCAGCAGCATGGAGGATGTCGTCCTGCCCGTTACCACACCGTATAACGCGCCCGCCTGCACCTTCACCGCACCTGACGGCAAGGAATTTGACAAGTGGGATGCGGGCGCAGTGGGCGATAAGATCGACGTTACCGCCGACATGACCATCAAGGCGATTTGGAAGGATACGGTAGTCACCCCTGCTACTTACACCGTTAAGTTCGACGCTAACGGCGGTACGGGCACGATGGGCGACGTCACCGTGACCGAGGGCGAGAAGCTCACCCTGCCCGCTAACGGCTTCA
>ONPY01000008.1 GCA_900319835.1 uncultured Eubacteriales bacterium
TGGAAAACCAGCTTCCGGCGCCGGTGCCCATCCCCGGCGTGAAGCTGGGCCTTGCCAACATCATCACCCTGGTGACCATGCTTCTGCTGGGAAAACAGGAGGCCGGGGCCGTGCTGCTGGTCCGGGTGCTGCTGGGCGCCATGTTTGCCGGCAGTCCCTCCACGCTGCTCTTCAGCGCGGCGGGCGGCTTTCTCGCATGGCTCGTCATGTGCCTGACGGTGGGCCTGTTTGACCAAAAGCAGCTCTGGATCGTCTCGGCTCTCGCTGGACTTGCCCACAACGCGGGCCAGCTTCTGACCTGCGCCCTGGTGGTGAAGACCCCCGGCATTTTCGCCTATGCACCCATCCTTGCGGTCTCGGGCGTCATTACCGGCGTGTTCACCGGCCTTGCCGCCATGTACCTGATCCGTGCGCTGCAAAACATGAGGATTTGACACGCGGCGCAAAACGGGTATAATAATAAAGTTGAAATCAAACTGGAAAGGCAGATTGTATTGTTATGAGCGAATGCACACACGATTGCTCCACCTGCGGCAAGACCTGTTCCGAGCGCACGGCGGAGAGCTTCCGCAAGCCCCTGCGTGAGGGCGCCAGCGTCAAAAAGGTGATCGCGGTTGTCAGCGGCAAAGGCGGCGTGGGCAAGTCCCTGGTGACGAGCCTGCTGGCCTCCGAGATGCAGCGCCGCGGCCACAACTGCGCCATTTTGGACGCAGACATCACCGGCCCCTCCATCCCCAAGTCCTTCGGCATCCATGAGCACTGTATGGGCACCGAGGAGTACCTGCTTCCCGTGACCACCCACACCGGGCTGCAGCTGATGAGCATGAACCTCATCCTTGAGGATGAGACCGAGCCCGTGGTCTGGCGCGGCCCTGTCATCGCCGGCGCCGTGACGCAGTTCTGGACCGACGTGCAGTGGCAGGACGTGGACTATATGTTTGTCGACATGCCTCCCGGAACGGGCGACGTGCCGCTGACGGTCTTCCAGTCCCTGCCGGTCAACGGCATCGTCATCGTCACCTCTCCCCAGGATCTGGTGGGCATGATCGTGGAGAAGGCCGTGCATATGGCGGAGCTGATGCACCTGCCCGTCATCGGGCTGGTGGAGAACATGAGCTACTTCAAATGTCCCGATTGCGGCAAGGAGCACGCCATCTTCGGCGAGAGCCGGGTCAAGGAGCTTGCCGAGCAGTACCACATTCCCCACTATGTGCGGCTTCCCATCGACCCGGTCTACGCCACCATGGTGGACGCCGGCGAGGTGGAGTCCATCACCGGCGAATTTGTCAGCCCCCTGATCGACGTGATCGAGAAGGAGGTCTGAGATGCGCATTGCAGTTGCCTATCAGGACGGCGAGATCGGTGAGCACTTCGGCCACGCCAAGCTCTTTGCCATTTATGACTACGCTGAGGCGGACGTGAACCGCTGTACCAAGAAGCTGGTGGAGACCGGCGACCGGCACGGCCATCAGGCCATGGCGGAGCTGATGCGCGAGGAAAAAGTGGACGCGGTCATCTCCGGCAACATGGGCGGCGAGGCCAAAGCCGCGCTGCTGAGCATGGGTATCGTGCCCATCGCGGGCTTTGCCGGCTCTGCCGACGATGCGGCGGATCTGCTGATTCTCGGCCAGCTTCCCCTGATGGGGGAGGGCGGCGGTTGCTCCGGCGGCTGCGCGGGCTGTTCCGGCTGCCACGGGGATGAGCCCTGCGACTGCGGCTGTGATTGCGGCTGCTGAACAAAAGTTCAAAGAACAAACCGGCGGAGCTTCGGCTCCGCCGGTTTCATTGCGCCGGATGCTTCGGGCGGTGAGAGGCGCCCCGGGTGTGGCGACGGTGTCTCGGTCTGCCCGCTGTGTCTGCGGCGAGATCTTTTTTGGCACCATGGCGGTCTACGGGCTCATCCATCTGTTTTTGATGGGCCGACTGCGGAAGATCAGCCACCAGGAGATCCTGAAAAACCGGGAGTAAAGCTCCTGCTTAATCCGCGGTTGCGCATAACAGAAAAAAAGAGTATGATTAACAAAATGATCATACTCTTTTTAAGTTTTCTTTCAGGTTCAGGCGTTATGATACCGCCAGAAAACAAAGAGTGAAACTGAAAGGTGATGAGAGATGGAGCTTCAGTACCGGCATGAATGGAAGCATGAGATCAGCTATACCGATCTGCTGTGCATCCGACAACGCCTGCAGGCCGTGGCCCGGCCCGATCCCCACGCGGTGGGGGGAGAGTACCACATCCGCTCCCTGTATTTTGACAACGCATCGGACAAGGCGCTGCGGGAAAAAATCGACGGCGTCAACATGCGGGAGAAATTCCGCATCCGCTATTATAACGGGGACACCTCCTTTATCCGCCTGGAAAAGAAGAGCCGGCGCAACGGTCTCGGCACCAAGTTCGAGGCGGCGCTTACGGCGGAGGAGGCCCAAAAGATTGTGGACGGGGACCTGGACTGGATGATGGAGAGCGACCGGCCTCTGATCCAGGAGCTGTACTGCAAGATGAGATACCAGGGTCTGCGGCCCAAGACCATTGTGGAGTACACCCGCGAGCCCTATATATACGGCCCCGGCAACGTCCGGGTGACCTTCGACCACCACATCCGCACGGGGCTTCACAGCACGGATTTTCTCAATCCCGACTGTGTCACCGTACTGGCGGGGGATTCCCCCATCCTCCTGGAGGTGAAGTGGGACGCCTACCTTCCCGAAATCATCCGCGACGCCGTCTCGGTGCCAAACCGGCGTGTCGGCGCCTTTTCCAAATACGCACAGTGCAGAATCTACGGTTAACAAAGGAGACCACCAGCTATGACTTTCAATGACATTTTCAAATCCAGCTTTCTGGAGAACGTGGGCGCCGTCAGCGTCCTGGATATGGTGCTGGCCATGGTGCTGGCCTTTGGCCTGGGCCTGTTCATCTTCTTCATCTATAAGAAGACTTACGCGGGAGTCATGTACTCTTCCAGCTTCGGCGTCACCCTTGTGGCGCTGACGATGATCACCACGCTGGTGATCCTGGCGGTCACGTCCAACGTGGTGCTGTCTCTCGGTATGGTGGGCGCCCTGTCCATCGTCCGTTTCCGCACCGCCATCAAGGAGCCGCTGGACATCGCCTTCCTGTTCTGGGCCATTGCCGCCGGTATTGTGCTGGCCGCGGGGATGATCCCCCTGGCCGTCTTCGGCAGCGTGCTCATCGGCGTCATCATCCTGATCTTTGCCAACCACAAGGATATGTCCAACCCCTATATCGTGGTGCTGACTTGCGACGGCCATGAGAGCGAGAAGCGCGCTGTGGAATTTCTGCAGCAGAATACCAAGCGCTGCTCCGTCAAGAGCAAGAGCGCGCGACAGGGCGTGGTAGAGATCAACCTGGAGGTCCGCCTGCGCGACGACGACACCGACTTTATCAACACCCTCTCCCGCATTCCCGGCGTCCAGAGCGCGGTTCTGGTCAGCTACAACGGGGATTACATGGGCTGAGACGGAAGGCCCGGTCGGCCTCATGGGCCGGTGAACAGCGGGCTTTCGGAGGATACACATCATGTCAACGCATAAACTGTTTGATTTTATCTGCGTTGTCGTGCTGCTGCTGACCATAGCGATCACCGTCCTGTTCATCAACGGCGAGCGCCTGGGAATTCAGGTCATCGTGGACGAGGATGCCGAGGGCTATTCCGGCAGCGCCTACTTCACGGCAAACGATCTGGCGGGCAGCTGGTCTGTCAACGGCGCCACCGTGATCACCCTGAAGGGGGAGACTGCCACTGTAAACGGCGGCGGTGCCTACGCCTATAACGGGGACGTGATCATCACAGGCGCCGGGCGCTATGTGATCAGCGGCACGCTTACGGACGGCAGCGTCATCGTGGACGCCGAGAACTCGTCCAAGGTCTGGCTGATGTTTGACGGAGTGGACATCACCTGCACGGACGACGCGTGCCTGCGCATCGACAATGCGGACAAGGTTTTCCTGACCCTGGCGGAGGGCAGTGAAAACAGCCTCAACAGCGGGGAGAGCTATACCCAGACTGCTCTGGACGACGGGACGGACGGCGCGATCTTCGCGCACGACGATCTCACCATCAACGGCAGCGGCGCGCTCACGGTCACGGCGGGCTACCAGCACGGCATTTCCGCAAACGACGATCTGATCATCACCGGCGGCACCATCACCGTCACCGCCCCGGCCGACGGCCTGCGGGCAAACGAAGCGCTGCATATCTGCAACGCGGATATCACGATCACAGCCGGGGACGAGGGCCTTGCGGTCAACCACCTGGAGGGCGGGCTCTATATCGAGTCCGGCACCCTGCAGATCGAGAGCGGGGACGACGGCATCCACACAGCGGGGGACATCCTCATCGTGGGCGGCAGTCTGAACATCAGCGCCGCTGATGACGGCATCCACGCCGACACCGACTTCGTCATGAATGGCGGCAGCATCACACTCACCGCGGCGGACGACGGCATCCACGCCGACAATGCCTTTGTGCTCACCGGCGGCAGCATCGACATTCAGGACTGCTACGAGGGCATCGAAGCGGTCACCATCGACGTGTACGACGGCGAGATCAATGTCCACGCCAGCGACGACGGACTCAACGCCAACGGCAACAGCTTCGGCTTTGTCCTTGGCGGCTTCGACGGAGGAGCGGCGCAGAGCGCAGAGACCGAGACGGAGGAGACCTGGATCCACATCAGCGGCGGCAGTGTCACGGTGACAAACGACACCGGCAACGACGCTGACGGCCTGGACTCCAACGGGGACATCGTGATTTCCGGCGGTACCGTTCGGGTGAGCCTGGTCAACTCAGGTTCCAACAGCGCCCTGGACTACGGCAGCGAGAGCGGCGGCACCATGACCGTCAGCGGCGGCACCGTGGTGGCTTGCGGCAGCTACTCCATGGCCGAGGGCTTTGACGAGAGCTCCACCCAGTGCTCCATCCTTTACAACATCTCCTCCGGTGCGGCGGCGGGCACGACTGTCAGTCTGGAGGACAGCCAGGGCAACGTGCTTTTGAGCTATGAGGTGCCCAACTCCTTCTCTTCTGTGACCCTCTCCACCCCCGAGATGAAGCTGGGGGAGAGCTATCTTGTCGTGATCGGAGAGAAAGTGGAGCAGATCACGCTCACTGAGGTCTCCGCATCCTACGGCGATGCCGCAAGCGGCGGCTTCGGCGGCAACATGAACTGGGGCGGCATGCAGCGCCGGGATGATTTCCAGGGCTTTGAAAATGCAGACGGCACCATATCCGAGCCCCCGGAGCGCCCGGAGGGCGAAGCGGGCGTCAGACCCGAGTTCGGCAATGGGGAGCGCCCCCAGCGACCGGATTTCTCCGGCGAGGCACCCACGCCTCCCGAGGGGATGGAAGAGGGCACAGAGCCCCCGGCCATGTCCGAGGACGGGACAATGCCGGAAGCCGGTTCCACGCAGCCCATGGGCGGCAGACCCGGCGGCGGGCAGGAGCAGCAGTCCGCCCAGCAGATCGCCCAGGGGGAATCCGCGGCGGAAAAGACCGCGAGCACCATCACCGGCGAGACCTGGCTGCTGGTGGCCCTGTCTGCAGCGGCTCTGATCGCGGGGCTGATCCTCGCCATCCGGTACAAGCAGGATTAAAAAATCAACAAAAAGAGCGGCACAGTCTTGTGGATTGTGCCGCTTTTTTCGTCGCTTTTTCCCTTGTATTTTCCGGAAGAGGGAAGTATGATAACCGTGTTTGAAAAAGGAGTATCTGCTATGATTGAACTGTTATCGTTATCTGTTGCCATTTTTGCGGGCCTGCTGATGACCCGTTTGATGAACCGTTGGAAGCTGCCGGACGTCACCGCCTATCTGATCGCGGGCGTGCTCATCGGCCCAGGCCTGATCGGTTCGCTGCACCTGACCGGCATCGGCTTTTCAAGCTTCGAGCAGCTGCGGGAGCTGAGCCTGCTCTCTGACGTGGCGCTGGGCTTTATCGCCTTTTCCATTGGCAATGAGTTTCGCCTCTCCCAGCTCCGGGGTATCGGCGGAAAGGCACTGGTGATCGGCGTGCTTCAGGCAGTGGCCACCGCACTGGTCGTGGATCTGGCGCTGCTGCTGTTTCATCTGGCTGCCCCTGAGATTCTGAGCGTGCCAGGCGCCATTACCCTCGGCGCCATCGCCGCAGCCACCGCGCCGGCTGCCACACTGATGGTCGTGCGCCAGTACAAGGCCAAGGGCCCCCTGACGGATCTGCTGCTCCCCATCGTCGCGCTGGATGACGCGGTGGGTCTGATTCTGTTTGCGGTGTCGTTCGGTATTGCCAAGGCCCTGGTCAGCGGCGTGGTGGACGGCGTCACCATCATTCTCAATCCCATCCTGGAAATCGGCGCATCTCTTTTGCTGGGCGGCCTGGCCGGCTGGGTACTGACGCAGCTGGAAAAGCTGTTCCATTCCAACCGCAACCGTGTGGCCATGACCATCGGCTTCGTCTTCTTGACCGTGGCGCTCTCCAAGCTGAGCATTCCCGCCGGAGCGGTGACACTGAGTTTTTCGCCGCTGCTGGTATGCATGATGCTGGGCAGCGTGTTTTGCAATCTCTGTCCGCTGTCGGAGGACGTGATGGATCGGGCGGACAAGTGGTCTTCACCGCTGATGGTGCTGTTCTTCGTGATCTCCGGCGCAGAGCTGGAACTGGGCATCTTCTCCCAGCCGACCACCGTGCTGGCGGGCGTGGTGTATATCCTGGCCCGCTGCCTGGGCAAGTATTTCGGCGCGCGGGAGTCCGCGCGGATGACCCACTGTGAGGCGCACATCGTCAAATACCTCGGTATCACGCTGTTTCCGCAGGCGGGCGTCGCCCTCGGCATGTGCGTGACCGCGGCCGAACTGCCGGGGGACGGCGCGCTCATCCGCAACATTGTGCTGTTTGCGGTGCTGTTCTATGAGATGCTGGGCCCCGTGATGACCAAGTGGGCGCTGACCAGGGCCGGCGACATCCGCCCCAAGAGCGAAGAGCTTCTGCACCGCCGGGAGCGTGCGCTGGCCTCCGCCGCCAAGCGCTGAACCGGGACCGGCGAAAAGCCGGGGCTATGATCAAATAATAAAACTCCCTCCGGGTTTATCCCGGAGGGAGTTTGTCTGTTTAAGCCGCAGGCGCGGCGTTCTTTCTCGCAAGCGTGACGGGAAAATCCGTGGTCAGCGCATCGGAGTCGTGCTGCCCGGTCAAGGTCAGCGTATCGTTACCGAGCTCAAAAATGAGATAACTGTCGTCCTTTACAGCGTCGTCCAGACTGTCTGAAAGGAACAGCTTGCCTTCCTCGACCTGGTAATTCCCGCCGGCAAGCTCCGTGTAGGCCAGCAGTTCGTAGATGCTGCCGATGATCTCATCGGCGCTCAGAGACAGTTCCTCCTCCAGACTCATGCCGGAGAAGCCCGGTGTGATCTCCCCGAAGGCCGCACCCATCTTCCTCCGCCAGGCATCGTCGTCATAGGGGTCGTCGATCCGGTAGCCCTTGTCCCAGTATTCCTTCCAGAGCGCGTAGCGGTACAGATGCTCCAGATAGTGCATCAACCCCTCGCGCATGCCGGCCAGCGTGACCTCCAGATCCTCGCCCGCCAGAAAGACGCTGTAGGTGTGGTTCGGCCGCAGACGCAGCGTGGCGTGGATCTCCATGCTCTCCACAAAATCGGCAAAGGGGATGTCAGCCTCCTCATAGAGGTAGCCGATCAGCATGTCCACATTCTCGGCGATCTGCTCCAGGATATCTTCGCTCTCGTCCCAGTCGCCCTGGACACTGAGCTCATAGCTCTGCCTGGCCGCCCTTTCCTCGTCCGCAGCTTTCTGCTCGGCCTGTTCGGCCAGCAGCTTTTCGAGCTCTCTGCGGGCCAGTGGAAGATAGAAGGCGCCGCCTACCTGCTGGCGCTGCTTTTCCTCCAGCGCGTTGTAGGCCTGCTCCGCCGCCTCAATGCGCGGCCCGCTCTCCGCGTCCACCTCTCCGATGGCCCGGATCAGTTCCTCGACCTGCCGCACCTGCTCCTTCTCCTGCCTGCCGCAGGCACAGAGCGAGAGGCACAAAACCGCCGCCAGGAAACATGCAAGATAGCGCTTCATAAGCGCACCTCCTCTGAAAAGGTTACATAATTTTATTTCCATAACCAACAGCAGTTTAACATAATTTGTCAGATTGTCAAGAAGTTAAGCGAAAACATGGAAAGAGCCTGTGACGACTGTCACAGGCTCTTTGAAGCTGTATTCGATTATTCCGTGATCAGCGCTTGAAGCTGTCCTTGAGGGCCACGGCCCGGTTGAAAACCAGGTGGCCGGGGGCGGCGTCGCGGTTGTCCAGACAGAAGTAACCCTGGCGCATGAACTGAAAGCTCTCGGAGTTCTTGCCCTTCTCCGGCATGGGGATCTCGGAAAGGCATTTTTCCACCTTGCAGCCGGTCAGCACCGTCAGACTCTCGGAATTGAGATTGTCCAGGAAGTTCTTGTCCGGGCCATCGGGCTCGGGATCGGAGAAGAGGTAGTCGTAAACGCGGACCTCGGCATCTGCGGCGGTGGCGGCGTCCACCCAGTGGATGGTCGCGCCCTTGACCTTGCGCCCGTCAGCGGGATCGCCGCCGCGGCTCTGGGGGTCGTACTCGCAGAGAATCTCGGTCACGTTGCCCTGGGCATCCTTGACGCAGCCGGTGCAGGTGACCAGATACGCGCCCTTGAGACGCACCTCATTGCCCGGATAGAGACGCTTGTACTTGGGGGCGGGCTCTTCCATAAAGTCGTCCCGCTCGACCCACAGGTGGCGGGAGAAGCTGACCTCACGCACACCGTCCTCGGGCTTGACGGGATTGTTCTCCACCTCCAGCAGCTCGCTCTCGCCCTCGGGGTAGTTGGTGACGGTGAGCTTGACGGGGCGCAGTACCGCCATGACACGGCGGGCGTTGGCGTTGAGATCGTCGCGCAGGCAGCTCTCCAGCAGGGCCCAGTCCACAGTGGAATCGACCTTGGAAACGCCGATCTTTTCGCAGAAGGTGCGGATGGAGGCGGAGGTGTAGCCGCGCCGTCTCAGTCCGCAGAGGGTGGGCATGCGCGGATCGTCCCATCCGGAGACGTAGCCCTCCTCCACCAGCTTTCTGAGCTTGCGCTTGCTCATCACGGTATAATTGATGCCTAGACGGGCAAACTCAATCTGACGGGGCTTGTGGTAGGGGATGGAGACATTGGAGACCACCCAGTCGTACAGGGGCCGGTGGGCCTCATACTCCAGGGAGCAGAGAGAGTGCGTGATGCCCTCCAGCGCGTCCTGGATGGGGTGGGCAAAGTCGTACATGGGAAAGATACACCACTTGGTGCCCTGGCGGTGGTGCTCGATGTAGCGGATGCGGTAGAGCACGGGGTCGCGCATGTTGAAGTTGCCGCTGGCGAGATCGATCTTGGCCCGCAGGGTGTACTGACCCTCGGCAAACTCACCGTTCTTCATGCGCGCAAACAGATCCAGACTCTCCTCAATGGGCCGGTCGCGCCAGGGGCTGACGGCGGGATGGGTGGTGTCGCCCCGGTACTCCTTGAACTGCTCAGGGGTCAGCTCGCAAACGTAGGCCAGACCCTTCTTGATCAGCTCAATGGCGTACTCGTAGGTCTGTTCAAAGTAATCCGAGCCATAATAGAAGCGGTCGCCCCAGTCAAAGCCCAGCCAGTGGATGTCGTCCTGGATGGCGTCGACAAACTCGGTATCCTCCTTGGCAGGGTTGGTGTCGTCCATGCGGAGGTTGCAGATGCCGCCAAAATGCTCGGCCGTGCCGAAGTCGATGGTCAGGGCCTTGCAGTGGCCGATGTGCAGGTAGCCGTTGGGCTCCGGCGGGAAGCGGGTATGCACCTTCATGCCGGCAAACTGCCCGCCCTCGGCGATATCCTCCTGTATAAAAGCGTCAATAAAGTTTCTGGCGTTTTCGTCCATTGTCTCTCTCCATTCTGCTCCGACCGGGGACGGAGACTGTTGCTGATTTAACCACTGTATTATATACGATCGCTCTTGTCATTTCAATAAAAATATGGTAGATTGAATGCAAATTCAAAGATAAAGGAGAAACATTATGGCAATCACGCATCTGAATAAAGACAACTTCGACGCCGTCACCGGCGAAGGCCTGGTGTTGGTGGACTTCTGGGCCACCTGGTGCGGCCCCTGTAAGATGCAGGCCCCCGTGCTGGACGAGCTGGACGCCGAGATGGGCGACAAGGTGAAGATCTGCAAGGTGGACGTGGACGCCGAGATGCAGATCGCGCGGAAGTTCCGCGTCATGAGCATTCCGACTCTGGTCGTCCTGCAGGACGGCAAGGTCAAGGCCAGCCACGTGGGCTACACCGACCTCGCCGGTCTGAAGGCCATGCTGGCGTAAAGATTCCCTGAACCTGAAAAAGCCGGGCTTTTGCCCGGCTTTTTCAGAGCGGAATCTATTGACAAAAAAATCCGACTGTTGTAAGATTCATGTAATTGCTGTGACAGGCAGGAGTACGCGTGCGGTTGATCGCAGAGAGGGGACGGACGGTGCAAGTCCCTGTGAGACGGCGCGGAAGGTCGGCCTTGAGCGTTCCGGGGGAAGGGGAAACCTGTGTAGTCCGGGCGGTTGATCCCCGTTACAGGATTCAAGAGTGCCGCAGAGTCTCTGCGGAATTCAGGTGGTACCGCGGTTTTGATCGCCCTGAAGCCTTGCGCTTCGGGGCGTTTTTGTTTCTCCGCAGCGCTGTGAGGAGGGAAGAGATGCGCTTTCTTGTTTGTGCGGACTATACCGAGGCGGAGTACCGCCGCTTTTACCGCACCGGCCTGAAGCAAAACTACGTCGGCGTGCGGAGAATGTTGCTGTCCGTCTGGGTCGTCGCGCTGCTGCTGTTTGTACTGACGCTGGTCTCGGCACTGAAAAACCCGGACCCCATGCGCATGCCGGTCAATCTCATGTTCATGCTGGTGATGCTGGTCTATCCCATCTGGATGACGAACTCCACCAGAAAACGAACCTGGCTCTCCTATGAGAGCAGTGTCGGTCATCCGCGCCTTGCGTTTGAGGAGGAAGGCATCCGGCGCGACAGCGGAGAGCGCTTTGCCTACGAGGACGTGACCGGACTTTTCCACAGCGGGGATGCCTGGTTTGTAACGCTGAAAAACAGCCGCGGCTACATCTTTACAGAGCGCGGCTTTATCGAGAGTGATCCCGCCGCCTTCGGCGCGTGGATTGCCGATAAGACCGGGCTTGATATGAATGAGATCAAGTGACAATAAAAGGAGAGAGGACATGAAAGAACTGCCGAAAGCCTACGACCCCAAACAGGTCGAGAGCAAAATTTACGATCTCTGGATGAAGGGCGGCTACTTCGAGGGCAAGATCGACCCTGAGAAGAAGCCCTTCTCCATCGTCATGCCGCCCCCCAACGTGACGGGGCAGCTGCACATGGGCCACGCCCTGGACGCAACGCTTCAGGACATTCTGACCCGTTACAAGAGAATGCAGGGCTATGCCGCGCTGTGGCTGCCCGGCGTGGACCACGCGGGCATTGCCACCCAGATTAAGGTGGAAGAGGTGCTGCGCAAGGAGGAGGGCAAGACCCGCTACGACCTGGGCCGTGAAAAGTTCCTCGAGCGCGTCTGGGCCTGGAAGCAGCAGTACGGCGACCGCATCGTTGAGCAGCAGAAGAGCATGGGCGTCTCCTGCGACTGGAGCCGCAGCCGCTTCACCATGGACGATACCTGCGCCAAGGCTGTGCGCGAGACCTTCTGTGAGCTGTACGAGAAGGGCCTGATTTACAAGGGCAAGCGCATCATCAACTGGTGCCCCCACTGCCGCACCGCGCTTTCCGACGCGGAGGTCGAGTACAAGGACATCCCCGGCTCCTTCTGGTACATCCGTTATCCCATTGAGGATTCCGATGAGGAGTTCATCATCGCCACCACCCGGCCCGAGACCATGCTGGGCGACACGGGCGTGGCCGTCAACCCCCAGGACGAGAGGTATCAGCACCTGGTGGGCAAGAACGCCATCCTGCCCCTGGTGGGCCGCAAGCTGCCCATCGTGGCCGACGACTACGTGGAGCTGGGCTTCGGCACCGGCGCTGTGAAGATGACGCCCTGCCACGACCCCAACGACTATGAGGTCGGTCTGCGCCACAACCTGGAACAGATCCAGTGCATCGACGAGGACGCGAAGATCATCAACGGCGGCAAGTACAACGGCATGGACCGTTACGAGTGCCGCAAGGCCATCGTGGCCGACCTGGAGGCTGAGGGCTATCTCGTCAAGGTGGAGCCCTACAACCACAACGTGGGCTGCTGCTACCGCTGCGGCTCCGTGGTGGAGCCTCTCACCAGCCCCCAGTGGTTTGTGAAGATGAAGCCCCTGGCCGAGCCCGCCATCGACGTGGTCAAGGACGGCCGCATCAAGTTTGTGCCCGAGCGCTTCACCAAGACCTATCTCAACTGGATGGAGAACGTGCATGACTGGTGCATCTCCCGTCAGCTCTGGTGGGGCCACCAGATCCCCGCCTGGTACTGTGACGACTGCGGCCATATCACTGTCTCCCGCACCGACGCCTGCGAGTGTGAAAAGTGCCACAGCAAGAACATCCACCGGGATGAGGACGTGCTGGACACCTGGTTCTCCTCCGCCCTGTGGCCCTTCTCCACGATGGGCTGGCCCGAAAAGACCGCCGATCTGAACTACTGGTATCCCACCTCTGTCATGGTCACCGGCTACGACATCATCTTCTTCTGGGTCGCCCGCATGATCTTCTCCGGCATGGAGCAGATGAAGGAGGAGCCCTTCAAGACCGTCTTTATCCACGGCCTTGTGCGCGACAGTCAGGGCCGCAAGATGTCCAAGTCCCTCGGCAACGGCATCGACCCGCTGGATATGGTCGACCAGTACGGCGCCGACGCGCTGCGCTTTAACCTCATCACCGGCAACTCCCCCGGCAACGACATGCGCTTCTACGTGGAAAAGTGCGAGGCCATGCGCAACTTCTGCAACAAGCTCTGGAACGCCAGCCGCTTTGTGATGATGAACCTCACCATCGACAAAAACGAGCTGCCCGAAAAGCTGGAGATCGAGGACAAGTGGATCCTCTCCAAGCTCAACGACTTGACCAAAGAGGTCATCGACAACATGGACAGCTTCGAGCTGGGCGTGGCCGCGGGCAAGATCTACGACTTCATCTGGGACAGCTACTGCGACTGGTATATCGAGCTGACCAAGCCCCGCCTCAACGGTGCGGACGAGGTCTCCAAGCTCTCTGCCCAGAAGGTGCTGCTGTACGTGCTGACTGAGATTTTGAAGCTCATCCATCCCTTCATCCCCTTCATCACCGAGGAGATCTGGCAGGCCCTGCCCCACGAGGGCGAGGCGCTGATGACCCAGGCCTATCCCGCATACAAGGCGGAGCTGAGCTTCCCCGAGGATGAGCAGAACTTTGAGATGGTCATGAACGCCATCAAGGCTGTCCGCGCCCGCCGCAGCGAGATGAACGTGCCGCCCTCCCGCAAGGCGCATCTCATCATCGTCACCGACAGAAAGGCCGCCTTTGAGGCCGGCATGAGCTATATCTGCAAGCTGGCCTACTCAAGCGGAGTGAGCGTGCTGGACGCCGCCCCGGAGAAGACCGAGGGCATGGTCTCCGTCGTCACCGACAACGCCCGCATGTTTATGCCCATGGCGGAGCTGGTGGATCTGGAGAAGGAGAAGGCCCGCATCGAGAAGGAGCTGGCCAATGCAGAAAAGATGCTGGCCGGCCAGAATGCCAAGCTCTCCAACCAGAACTTTGTTACCCGTGCGCCCGAGGCTGTGGTCAACGTGGAGCGGGAGAAGAAGGTAAAGCTGGAGGCCCTGATCGAAAACCTGAAGATCTCCCTTGAGAATCTCGGCAAGTAACACGCCTGTTTCGGCAATATCCGCACACAGGTTTCGATACAATAAAACCGCACCCATCGGGTGCGGTTTTATGATTATTAAAGGAGCTGTGAGTGATGGAGATCCACACAAGCTATGAGGCGGGTCGGCTGACCATCTATTTGAGCGGGGAGCTGGACCACCATGAGGCGCGCTGCGCCATGCACCGAATCGAGGAACTGCTGGACGAGTATATCCCCAGAGACTGCGCGCTGAATCTGGCGGGGCTGAGCTTTATGGACTCGTCCGGCATCGCCGTGATCATCCGGGTGAGTCGGCGTATGACCGCCCTCGGCGGCAGAGCCTGGGTGGAAAATCCCGCGCGCCAGCCCCAGCGGGTGCTGGATGCGGCGGGCATCGAGCGGCTGGTGCCCGTGGCCATGAGCAGATAAGGAGGACCAAATGAAAGCAAGCAATTACATAAAAGTCGAGTTTCCCAGCCACAGCAGCAACGAGGGCTTTGCCCGCTCGGCGGTCTCGGCCTTCGCCTCCCAGCTTGACCCGACCCTGGAGGAGCTGGGCGATCTGCGTACGGCGGTGTCAGAGGCGGTCACCAACGCCATCGTCCACGCTTACCCGGACTCCATCGGGCGCATTTTGCTGCGCCTGCGCATCCCGGAGGAGAACACCCTGGAGATCACCGTACGGGACTGGGGCCGTGGCATCGAGGACGTGGAAAAGGCCATGCGGCCCCTCTATACTACTGGCGGGGAGGAGCGCAGCGGTATGGGCTTTACCATCATGTCGAGTTTTATGGACAAGCTGCGGGTGCGCTCCCAGCCGGGAAAGGGCACCAGTGTCATCATGCGCAAAAAGATCAGTCCCCGCCCCATTTCCAGATGAGCGCGGAGATGACCGCGCTGCTCCGCCGTGCCAGGGAGGGCGACCGCGAGGCGGCGGAGCGGCTCGTGACGGAGAACGCCGGGCTCATCTGGAGCGTGGCCCGGCGCTTCTTCGGCCGGGGCACTGACCCGGAGGATCTGTACCAGTTGGGCTGTGTGGGCTTCCTCAAGGCCATCGAGGGCTTTGACGAGAGCTTTGGCACCCAGTTTTCCACCTACGCGGTGCCGAAAATCTCCGGGGAGATCCGGCGCTTCCTGCGGGACGACGGGGCGGTAAAGGTCAGCCGAGGCGTCAAGGAGCAGGCGGCAAGGATTAAAAAAGCCCGGCTTTTGCTGGAGCAGCAATTTGGACGCGAACCGCGCCTGTCGGAGCTTGCGGAGGAGACGGGGCTGAGCGCGGAGGACATTGCCTTTGCCGAGACCGCCACCGGCCCAGCCGACAGCATCCATCGGGAGAGTGGGGAGGACGGCTTTACCCTGGAACTGGTGCTGGGAGACTACGGCGCGGAGGAGCGCATGGTGGAGCAGGTGGCCCTGCGCGCCGCGGTGGAGCAACTGCCGGAAAGGGAGCGGCAGGTAATCGCCCTGCGATATTTCCACGGTCTGACGCAGCAGAGCTGCGCCAAGGTGCTGGGAGTTTCCCAAGTGCAGATTTCCCGCCTGGAGCGCCGGGCGGTGGAACAGCTGCGAAAAAAACTGCAATGAAAAAGGAGCGTTGTGTACGCTCCTTTTTTGGTTCAGAAATTGAAATAGAGAAACGAGTGGAAGGAGGCTCCGATCATAAAAACGATGCACAGGGTGAGCAGACCCAGATAGAAGCCGCTTTCCAGCTGCGCAGTGGGGACGGAGTCTTTTGTGAAGCGCAGCTTTCCCGCAATCGGGAAGGACAGCAGCAGCCCAAGCGGAACGGCGGGGAGCTTGGAGATCAGCGCGGCGTCCCGCAGCAGCAGACCATGCCAGTCGGTGCGGGTAAAGATGAACATGCCGCGCAACACCCGCGAGAGAGCGGAGAGATCCGGCAGCGAAAAGATCACCATGCCCAAAAGCACGAGCACAAAGGTCAGCATGCCCTGCACCAAAGCGGGCAGACGGTCACGCCGGCGAAGGACAAGCTTTTCCAGCAGCAGAAGCACTCCGTTGTACAGGCCCCACAGCACATAGTTCCAGGAGGCGCCGTGCCAGAGCCCCGTCAGAGCCCATACGATCAGAATGTTCAGCAGATAGCGTGCCCGGGTGACCCGGTTGCCGCCCAGTGGGATGTACACATAGTCCCGAAACCAGAAGGAGAGGGTCATGTGCCAGCGCCGCCAGAACTCGGAAACGGAGCGGGAAGCATAGGGATAGCGGAAGTTCCCCGGCAGGTGAAATCCAAAGATCAGCCCGAGGCCGATTGCCATGTCGCTGTAGCCGGAAAAGTCAAAGTAGATCTGCAGCGTGTAGCAGAGCCCCGCCAGCCACAGCGCGCCGGTGCCGGAGAGCTCGGGCGCTGCATAAATCGCGCCCACCAGAGCGGCCAGACTGTCGGCCAGCAGCACCTTCTTGGCAAGACCGCGCACGAAACGCTTCGCCCCGGCGAGGGCGTTGTCCCAGCTGTGCTGCCGGACAGAGAGCTCCTCGCCCTCGATCTGCCCATAGCGCACAATGGGTCCCTGCATCAGCTGGGGGAAGAAGCAGACAAAGAGCAGAAAGCGGAAAAAGCTCTTCTCGGGAGTAATGGTCCCACGCTTGAGATCGATCACATAGCCTAAAAGCTGGAAGGTGGTAAAGCTGATGGCGGCGGGCAGGGCGAGACGCCGGAGGGAAAAGCCGATTCCCGTCAGAGCTGAGAGAGTGTCTGCAAAGAAGTTGAGATACTTGAAGAGAAAGAGCGAGCCGATGAGCAGAGCAAGGGCGGCGGCAAAGCAGAAGCGCCGCAGCCGTTCCGAACCCTCCGCGATGCCGAGGCCGCAGAGCCAGACCAGCAGCACCGCCCCCGCCAAGAGCGGCAGGGAGCGGGGGTCGACCCAGGCATAAAACACCAGCGAGGCCGCCACCAGCACGCCGCCGCGCCACCGGGCATCGGGCAGCAAAAAGTACAGCAGCACGGTCACCGGCAAAAAGGCATATAAAAATGTCAGGCTGGAAAAGAGCATACCGACACCTCAGTGGGAAAATCAGGAGAGCAGGAGCGTGGAGGAATAAAAGTCGACTCCGCCGATGAGGAGCACCACGTCCACATCGTGCTCCGCGACAAAGGAGGGCAGGTCAAAGATCTTGCCCGTATCATGGTGATAGGCCCGCAGATCCACGCTCCAGGTTTTCCCGAAGCCGGAGGCCAGAGCCTTCAAAATGGCGTTGTCGTAGGAGTCGCCGAGGATCAGGGCGGTGCGCCCCTCGCCTCCGGCATCGAGCAAGATTTCGCCGCCGTCGCCGCCGAAGACGGTGCCGTAGGAGAAGCCGGGCAATTCGCCGTTTATAAACTGCTGCTGCATGCCGTAATCCTCAAAGACATTGCCGCAGGAGCTGACGGCGATGGGGGCGTACCGGTAGAGCACCACGGAGAAATCCTCCGGCGCGACACCCTCGATGCCCGCGGCCCGCGTGCCGAGATAGTGGCCGTGGTCGGTATAAATGCCGTCGGTTTCAAGCGGCTTAAGCTCCAGCATCTGACACAGTTGCAGGTAGGCCCGGTAGGCGCCGACGGCGTTCCAGTGGTGATCGGTGCCGAGAAAGTCCCGGCGATAGTCGTCAAAGCTCTCGATATTGAGCTTGCCCACGCGCTCCTTCGGCAGGGCGAGACCGTCCGTGAGATATGCATAGATCCCGCTTTTTTCACCGGTCTGCAAATCGATGTCCCGGTCGGTTTCAATGTAATAGAGATAGAGCTCCGTTTCCGGCAGGGCAACACTCCAGGCGTTGATCAGCTCCCGCGCGGTGTCCAGCAGCTCCGCCCGATCCTGCGGCGTTTCGGGCCGCAGCACCAGCATGTCCCGAAAAAAACAGATCTTTCGATAGCCCACATAGCGCCCTGCGGCGGCGAGCTTCTGTGCGATGGGCAGAGAGAGCTTCGCGTCCAGGATGTTGTAGAGCTTCTTCATTTTGACGGCGGCGGGGGCCTGGTCGGCCAGGGCATCCTCCACGGACGCCTGGAAGCTGCCGTCCAGCAGCGCGGCGCCTGTCAGCGCGCCGATACGGTTTGCCGGGCGGTTTTCGTAGTAGATCTCCGTGACGGGATGCAGGAGGGTGCGCACAAGGCCCGCCGCAAGCAGAACAAAAGCAAGACAGAGCGCCGCAATGCGCAGCGTCCGGGTCTTCATAGACACGCCTCCTTTCAGTAGTTATTCGGATTATACCACAACAGGGGACCGCTTGAAAAGCATAAGCGCAAACTCCTCCGCCAGGCGGAGGAGTTTGGATTAGAAGATCATGTTCATATCGGCAACGCCGCGGATACCGTTGACGCTGCCGCTGGCGGTAAACTGCCACATGTCGTAGGGCCGGACAAAGCTGGGGAGCTTGCTGTCCCTCGTATAGCTGGCAAGCCAGGTGGTGTAAGGCCCGTAGACCGCGTAGGGGATGTGGTTGTTCAGAAAGTTCAAATTGGAGTACAGCCCCGGGGTGTAACCAGCGGCGCGGATGGTCTCACAGAAGGCGGGGATCACCTGCGCGCGTACCGCCTTGCCCAGGTAGTCGTGGCGGCCGGGCGGGATGTCCTCGGAAAGCTCGGTGTCAAAATAGACGGGATAATCGAGCTTCGTCCCGGCCAGCAGGCCGACCACGAAACTCGCCTCCTCCCGCGCTTCGGCGGGGTTCATGGCGGAGGAGTAAAAGTATACGCCGAGCTTCATCCCCGCGGCCCTGGCCGCCTTGATGTACTGCTCGAAGCGCTTGTCCTCCCACAGCAGGCCCGTGCCGTAGCCCCGGTAGCCCACCCGGAGAATGGCGTAATCCACGCCCTGGGCCTTGACGGCATTCCAGTTGATGCCCTGGTTGTGATAGGACACGTCGATGCCGAGCTGAGAGGACTTGACCCCGTTCTGGTCAAAGTAAAAGAGCTTTCCGTCAATCAGGTGCATGCCGCGCAGGACCTGATTTCGGGAATTGACATAGTAGAGCTTGCCGTCGGACTCCCGCCAGCCAGCGTCGTACAGGGGCAGCGACGGCGTCGCTTCCGGCTGCGGCAGCACCTGGATGGGGGCGGGCGCAGCGGTGTAGGCGGCCCCGGAGCGCAGACGCACGGTGTAGAGCCCCGGTTCCAGGCCGCTGAGATAAAGACTGCCGTCCTCCTGAGCGTTGTAGTTGAAGGCACTGCCGTCGGGATAAACGATTTCAAAGCCGAAGCCCTTGCCGGGCACCGAGGCGCCATTCTCGTCGCGCAGCAGGGCATAGAGGTCGCCGCCGGAGGAAAAGGCATCCAGACGCAGATTCACGGGAGCGGGCGTCTCAGAAAGCTCCGGCGTGGGGGCCGGGGTGAGCAGCGCCGCCTGCTTCGGCTGAGAGGACAGCTTCGGCAGCAGCGCGATCAGCGCGACCGCCAGCACAAGACAGGGCAGCGCCAGCAGCAGGATGCTGGCGGTGTGCCGCTTTGGCGCGGAGCTGTGTTCTTGTTTCTTCGTGCTCATAAGGTGTCTGTCCCCAGTCTGCCGATTTCCGAAAGGCTCAATATGTTTACATAATAATTGGCGAGAGAAGAAAAGTCAATCGGGGATTTTCGCACCCCTTAATTTTTCTTAGCCTGCTTGTCCGGGGCAGGGGAATGTGATACAATTATCCTTATGATGAATGCTTTTGAACAACAGTATAAACAGGCGTGCCGGGAGCTGATCCTGCGCGATTTTCAGTCCCTCAATCCCATGCAGCAGGAGGCTGTGCTGGCAACGGAGGGGCCTCTGCTGATCCTGGCGGGGGCGGGCAGCGGCAAGACCACTGTGCTCATCAACCGGATCGCCAAGCTCCTGCGCTACGGCAAGGCGGGGGACACGGACTTTGTACCCGCTGAGGCGGACGAAAAAACGCTTGCTCTGCTGAAGGCGGGCGGGGAAGAGGCCAGACGCCTCGCCGCGTTGGATCCGGTGGCTCCGTGGCGTATCCTCGCGATCACCTTTACCAACAAGGCGGCGGGGGAGCTCAAGGAGAGGCTCGGCCTGATGCTGGGGGAGCAGGCGGACGACATCTGGGCCTGCACCTTCCACTCGGCCTGCGTGCGCATCCTGCGCCGTGACGCGGAGCGCCTGGGCTACACCGGCGGCTTTACCATCTACGATACCTCGGACAGTCTCAGCCTGATGAAGCACATCTTGAAGGACATGGAGCTGGACGAGAAGACCTATGTCCCCCGGGCGATCCTTGCGGAGATCAGCCGCGCAAAGGACGAGGGGGTCTCCGCCTCCGAATATCGGCAGCGTGCCGACGCCTCCGGCGATCTCAGACGGCGAAAGACCGCCCAGGTGTACGAGGAGTATGCCCGTCGGAGCTTTGCTGCCAACGCCATGGACTTTGACGATCTGATTTACAACACCGTCAAGCTCCTGGAAGAGCACGACGACGTGCTGGAGCACTGGCAGCGGATGTTTCAGTATGTACTGATTGACGAGTACCAGGATACGAACCGTTTGCAGTACCGGCTTTCCTCGCTCCTTGCGGGCGGCTGGGGCAACATCTGTGTGGTGGGCGACGATGACCAGAGCATTTACAAGTTCCGCGGTGCCACCATTGAGAACATCCTGGACTTTGAGAGCCAGTACAAGGGCTGCCGGGTCATCCGCCTGGAGCAGAACTACCGCAGCACCGGCCACATCCTGGACGCGGCCAACGCCGTGATTGCCAACAACAGCCAGCGCAAGGGCAAGAACCTCTGGACCAACAAGGACGGGGGTGAGATGCTGACCCACTATTTTGCCGACAACGAGCGGGACGAGGCGGAGTTTGTGGCCTCGACCATCCTCTCCGATTACGGCAGGGGCGCCAACTGGCGGGACCACGCGGTACTCTACCGCATGAACGCCCAGTCCAACCAGTTTGAGTACGCCTTCAAGCGCAGCGGCATCCCGTACCGCATCATCGGCGGCACCCGCTTCTTCGATCGGGCGGAGGTCAAGGATGTGCTGGCGTACTTGAGCGTGATCTCCTCCCCCAACGACGACCTGCGCCTGACGCGCATCATCAACAGCCCACCGCGTGGCATCGGCGCCCGCACGGTGGAGCAGGTGGGAGAACTGGCAAGGGAGCAGAGCTGCTCCATGTTTGAGATCCTCGAGAAGGCGGAGGAATACCCCGCCCTGCAGCGCGCTGGCATGAAGCTCAGGCTCTTTGCCAATCTCATCAAGGAGCTGCGGGAGCTTGCCCGAAAGGGCACGCCGGATGAGCTGCTGGACGCCCTGCTTGACAAGACCGGCTACGTGCGGGTACTGGAGGAGAAGAACACCACAGAGGACACCGCCCGGGCCGAGAACGTGCGCGAGGTCAAGACCAGCATCCTCACTTACATGAAGGAATCCGGCGACAACACGCTGGAAGGGTATCTGGCAAACGTCGCCCTCTACACCGATATGGACAACTACGACCCGGAGGCGGACGCAGTGATCCTCATGACCATCCACAGCGCCAAGGGCCTGGAGTTTCCCACCGTGTTTCTGGTGGGCATGGAGGAAACCATCTTCCCGGGCCTTCGCGCCATCGGGGAGCCGGACGAGATGGAGGAGGAGCGCAGGCTCTGCTATGTGGCCATCACCAGGGCCAAGGAGCGGCTCTATCTCACCTCCGCCCACAACCGCATGATCTTCGGCCGCACGACAGCCAACCGGGTCTCCCGCTTCGTCTTTGAGATCCCGGAGGAACATATCCGCAAATCCATCCCCAGAAATTACGGCTTTCAGGAGCGGACGCGGGAGGAGGGCCTCTTCGCCTCACGGCCCAATCGTGAGCATGCCGCACCCCGGTCTGTGCCGCTTGCCAAGCCCGCCTTTGCAGCCCCAGGCGCGGAGAAGAAAAAGGAGAGCGGCAGCTTTGCCGTGGGGGACAAGGTGCAGCACAAGGCCTTCGGCCGCGGCGAGATCGTCAAAATGACCCCAATGGGCGGGGACTTTCTGGTGGAGATCCGCTTTGAGGGCGCGCCCAATCCCAAGAAGCTGATGCTCCGCGCCGCGGCGCAGCACATGGAGAAGGTATGAAAAAGAACCTGCCACTTCTGGGCAGACTTGCCCTGCTGTCCACAGCGCTTATCTGGGGTACCTCCTTTGTGGTGCTGAAAAACGCGCTGAGCGACATCGGCCCGCTCTGGGTGCTGGCAATCCGCTTTACCGTGGCGTCAGCACTGATGCTTGCGCTGGTGCGCGGAAGGCTGCGGGGCGTGTCCCGCCGCTGTATCATCGGCAGCGTGCTGATGGGCGTTTCCCTGGCCTTGGCCTATATCATCCAGACCTACGGCCTGTATTACACCACGCCGGGCAAAAACGCTTTTCTCACCGCCACCTACTGTGTGCTGACGCCCTTTCTGGCCTGGCTCTTTTACCGGCGCAGGCCGGGGATCACCAATGTCCTGGCTGCCGTCCTTTGTGTCAGCGGGATCGGTCTTGTGTCTCTGAGCTCGGGCTTTGGGGAGATCAACCGGGGCGATGTGCTGACGCTGTTCAGCGGAATTTTCTACTCGCTGCAGATCATCCTCATGGAGCAGTACGTCGACAGCGGCGAGGCTGCCGCCATCTCCGCCGTACAGTTTCTGACGGCGGCGGTGATCTGCTGGGCGGGGGCATTGCTGTTTGAAAAGCCGCCCGTGGACGTCCCGGCCGCGGCCTGGGGCAGCATCGCCTATCTCTCCGTCATGTGTACCGGCGTCTGCTTTTTCCTGCAGGCATGGGGAATGCGCTATACGCCCTCCTCCAGCGCGGCCATGATCATGACGCTGGAGGCTGTTTTCGGCGCTCTGGTGTCCATTCTGTTCTTCCATGAGGTGGTAACCGCGCGGGTCGCGCTGGGCTTCGGCCTGATCTTCACCGCCGTCGTGGTCAGCGAGCTGCGCCCCTTCCGGGGCCGGAAGCTCGCATGAAAGGAGGCTATTGCCTGTGCGTGAAATTCAATGCAAACGGGTCTACCGCCATTTCAAGGGGGACTGCTACCTGGTGGAGGATGTGGCCCGCCACTCCGAGACCGGGGAGGAGTATGTGGTCTACCGCAAGCTCTACGGGGACGGCTCCCTCTGGGTCCGGCCGAAGGACATGTTCCTCGGCGAGGTGGATCATGAAAAATATCCCGACTGTGAGCAGAAATACCGCTTTGAACTGCTGGACATCCCGAGTAAAGCCGGGCATTCAAACTGAGGAGGTGAGCGCGTGAACATCGGCGGATATGAGATCGAGCGGAAATTCCTCGTCGCCATGCCCGAGCCCGAGGTGATCGAACGGGGTGAGATGTCCCATATCACCCAGACCTATCTTGTCGGAGAGCCCGGCACCACAGAGCGGGTGCGCTGCCGCGCCTGGAGAGATCATGCGGAGTACACCCACACGATCAAACGAAAACTGAGCAATATGCGCCGGCTGGAGGACGAACACCAGATCGGCGAGGAAACATACAGGCAGCTTCTCCTGCGGGCTGATCCCGGCTGCCGCGTGATGGAAAAGGACCGCTGTGTGCTGAAGATTGACGGCCTTACGTGGGAGTTGGACGTCTTTCCGTTCTGGGAGGACCGGGCCCTGCTGGAGCTGGAGCTGACGGGGGAGGAGCAGCGCTTTACCCTGCCGGACTGCTTTCATCTGATCCGGGAGGTCACGGACGACCCCCGATACACCAACGCCGCGCTCTCAAGAGAGATCGTGACGGAGACACTGCCCTGAGCAATGGAAAGGAGCAAGAACATGAAACGAGTTTTTTCGGGCCTGCTGGCCCTTGTGATGTGCCTGGGTCTCTGCGCCTGCGGCGGCATCGGCAAGGTGGATCTGCCGCCGGTGCCCACGGCGGAGACCGTGGTGGTGCCCACCGAGGCGCCCCAGGAGACCGAGACGCCCGCCCCGGTTCAGACCGAGGCCCCGGCCCCGGAGCCCGCGGAGTCGGCCGGCCGGGTGCTGGTCAGCGTGGAGAAGACCGAGGAGCAGGCCTTTGACCCCCAGTATGGCGAGACGCTGATCCTCTCCTTCAGCTATGAGACCCCTGTGGTCATCAATGAGGAAAACCCCGATGCAGCGGACAGGGTCAACGAGTTCATCGGCCTTTTGAACGAGGCCTACATCACCGGCGAGGACTACGGCGAGGGCGCGGGCATCGGCTATAACAACATGCTGACCTATGCCGAGGAAAACTACGGCATGCAGCTTGATATGAACCTGGAGTACCCAGTCTTTGAGTTGACCTCCGCGCGGCACATCGCCATCCCGAGAAACGATGGGAAGGTGCTGACGCTGCTGTTTAACGACAACAGCTATACCGGCGGCGCCCACGGCAGCTACTCCACCCGCAGCTACAGCTTTGACATGGCCTCCGGCGAGAAGCTGAGTCTGGCCTCTCTCAGCGCGGATGAGGCCGCCCTGCGCGATTTTCTGACCCAGGAGATGGCGCGCCAGGCCAGGGAGGACGAGTATATCCGCGAACAGATGGAGGGCTTTGTCGAAGAGGACGCGCTGGAGGAGACCCTGGCGACGCTTCTGCGCAGCGGCTCCTGGTATCTCGATTACGAGGGCATGGAGATCTTCTCCGACCTGTATGAAATCAGCTCCTACGCCGCCGGCATGGTGAGCTTCCGCATTCCCAACGAGAAGCTCCTGGGCCATGTGGACGAGCGCTTCCTGGCTACCCCCGCGCCTTCGGGCGGTGAACTGCGCGCGGTTCCGGCCGAGGCAGTGGAGGACGGCAGCATGGAGATCGTGGACATGGTGAAGGTCTATGACGAGGGCGAGACCGTGTACCTCGTGGCGGACGGCGCGGTGCAGGATCTGCGCGTGTCCAGCGTGGACTACTTTGACTACAACGGCACCTTCAACGAAAGCGCGGTACACTGGTCCTGCAGCGGGCTGGAGAACGCCGCCGTGCAGCTGATGACCGTGATCCCCGACGGCATGCCCAATCTTAAGATCGCCTGGCGCGGCGCGGCAGGGGAGCAGTCTGTCTTTCTGACTCAGAGCGGGGAGGACGGCAGCCTTATCCTCATGCCCGGGGACAGCATCGAGGCCGTGGGATGAATTTGGAAGATTTGCCGAAATTTTACCGGAAAAATTGTTGACATTGCGAGACTCCCGTGGTATTCTATCTAAGCCGCATTGAAGGGGTAAGCAAGAAGAGGTCTGCCCTCCACCCTAAGAGCGAGTCCTGTAAAGAGGGAGGATATGTTCATGAAGCATGCTATCATCGTGACCGGCGGCAAGCAGTACCGTGTTGCTGAGGGCGACGTGATCTTCGTTGAGAAGCTCGAAGCCGCGGCTGGCGAGGCTGTGAAGTTCGACCAGGTTCTGGCTGTGATCGACGGCGAGGCCGCTACTTTCGGCGCACCCGTGATCGAGGGCGCTTCCGTGACCGCCAACGTCGTCAAGAACGGCAAGGGCGCCAAGGTTCGCGTCTACAAGATGAAGCCCAAAAAGGGCTATCGCAGAACGCAGGGCCACAGACAGCCCTACACCAAGGTTCAGATCGAAGCGATCAACGCCTGATCTTTTCCGCAACTGATTTTTGACTGAAGGAGGAGAAACCTGATGGCACATAAAAAAGGTATGGGTTCCACCAAGAACGGCCGCGACAGCGAGTCCAAGCGTCTTGGCGCGAAGAGAGCCGACGGGCAGTTCGTGCTGGCCGGCAACATCCTTGTCAGACAGCGCGGAACGAAGATCCACCCCGGCACCAACGTGGGCAAGGGGAAGGACGACACGCTGTTCGCCCTCGTGGACGGCACCGTGAAGTTCGAGCGCATGGGCAAGGAGCGCAAGAAGGTCTCTGTTTACGAAGAGATCGCTCAGTAAGTGAGCTGCAGGCCGGACATTTTGTCCGGCCTGCTTTTTAGTATCCCAATGGCATCTGCCAAAAAGCGGAGAAAGGAGTCCGAAATGGCTTCATCATTTGTCGATAAGGCAAGAATCAGCATCCACGCCGGCAAGGGCGGCGACGGCGCAGTCGCCTTCCACCGGGAGAAGTACGTGGCGGCGGGCGGGCCCGACGGGGGCGACGGCGGCCGCGGCGGCAACGTGGTCTTTACCGTTGACGAGAATATGTCCACGCTGATGGACTTTCGCTATAAGCGCAAATATGTGGCAGGCAACGGCGCAAACGGCGCTGGCAAACGCTGCTACGGCAAGGACGGGGAGACCCTTTATATCCGTGTCCCCCGCGGCACCATCATTCGCGACACCGAAACCGGGGCCATCATGCATGACATGTCCACCGGCGAGGACTGGGTTGCGGCCAAGGGAGGCCGCGGCGGTTGGGGCAATATGCACTTTGCCACGCCCACCCGCCAGGTACCCCGCTTTGCCAAGCCCGGTCTGCCCGGGGAGAGCCACGACATCACCCTGGAGCTGAAGCTCCTGGCGGACGTGGGTCTGGTGGGCTTCCCCAACGTGGGCAAATCCACGCTTCTGTCTGTGGTGAGCAAGGCCCACCCCAAGATCGCAAACTATCACTTCACGACGCTCTTCCCCAATCTCGGCGTGGTGTATGTGGACGAGGGGCGCTCCTTTGTCATGGCTGACATCCCCGGCATCATCGAGGGCGCGTCCGAGGGCGCGGGCCTTGGCCATGATTTCCTGCGGCACATTGACCGCTGCAGATTGCTGGTGCATCTGGTGGACGTCTCCGGAAGCGAGGGGAGAGATCCCGTGGCGGACTTTGAGGCCATCAACGCGGAGCTGAAGGAATACAGCCCTGAGCTTGCCGAGAGACCCCAGATCGTGGTGGGCAACAAGTGTGACCTGCTGGGGGAGGATCGGGAGAACATCGAAGCGCTCAAGGCCCATGTGGAGGCGCAGGGCTACACCTTCTTTGAGATGAGCGCCGCCACGCACGAGGGCACCCGTCAGCTGGTGTCGGAGTGCGCCAGACGTCTCGCCGAGCTGCCGCCCATCGCGAGCTTTGAGGCGGACTACGTTCCGCCCGAGCCCAAGGTGGACACCTCGGGCGAGCTGAGTATCATCCATGACGACGATCTCTGGCTGGTGGAGGGCCCCTGGCTCCAGCGCCTGGTGGCGACGGTCAACTTCTCCGACTATGAAAGCCGGATGTACTTTGACCGCGTGCTCCGCGAGGCCGGCGTCTTCCAGCGTATGGAGGCGATGGGCGTCAAGGACGGGGACACCGTCAGCATGTACGATCTGATGTTCGAGTACAAAGACTGATGAGCGCGGCGAGAAAACGGAAAATCAACTTTTTTCTGGCGCTTTTGCTGGTGTTGACGCTCTGTTTCATCTGGGGCAACTCCCTGCTCGACCGGGAGGACTCCGCCGAGGTGAGCGGCGATCTGATGGACCGCTTCGGCGCCCTCTTCCGGCTGTTGGGTCTGGACACGGAGGATGACCGCTGGCTGCGCAAGACCGCGCATTTTTCGGAGTTTTCCGTTTTGGGCGCAGAGCTTGCAGCGCTGTTTTTCCTCAACCGGGGGAGAAGCTTACAGTCCGGGGCCAACGCAGCCTTTGCGGCGCTGCTGGCCGCACTTTCTGACGAGGGAATGCAGTATCTCTCCCTGAGGGCGCCGGAGGTCAAGGATGTGGCGCTGGACTTTTCCGGCGCTCTGTTCGGCATCTTGCTGATTACGCTGCTGTGGCGGGAAAAGACCAGGTAGAAAGAACAATTGAACAAGTCCCCGGGATGTCGTAAGTCTTTTACGCCGACCCGTACAGCATACGCAAGACCACAGGCAAGCGCACCATCCGGCGCGATGTCTGTGGTCTTTCTTTTTGACAAGAAAGTTTTTAAACTTGCTTTCTTTTCCATTTCTTTGTATACTTTTTATAAGGTAAACCAATTGCAATTGGGAGAAAAACCGATGAAAAACTGGTGGAAGCGCTTCCCGCCCTATGAAGGGGAGGAGCCGTATCTTTACTTTGCTTTTGCCGACGCGGACGCGCGGCGCGTCTGGCCCGTGCTGCGCCTGCTTCTGGAGCGCGGCTGCCGCGTCTGGTACAGTACGGGCTCCGCCGGCAGCGCCGAGGAAGTTTTGTACCGGCAGGTCCGCTCCGGCGGCGCTCAGCTGACGCTGCTGTATCTGACGGATGCGGTGTGCGCAGACGGGGACACCAAGAGCAACCTGCTGGTCAACCAGAAACAGGACAGGCCCATCCTCTGCCTGGACCCGGACGGTGCGGACCGCAGGCTTGCCATGGGCCTCAGGGAGGACATTCCCCATCTGCCGCTGTATCGGCTGCGAGGCAGGGGAGAGCTGGAGAGCGCCCTTGTCCACGCGGAGGGCTTCTCCCAGAATATGCTGGCAGAGCCGGTCAGGGTGGAGGAGGGGAGCCTGGCGGGAAAGCTCGCCGCGCTCTTTTGCGTACTGGCCGCGGTCCTCGCGCTGGTCTCCTTTGCGGGCGTGCGCTATCTGCACTGGTTTCAGCCGGAGCTTCCTGATGAAGTGCGCTTTTCTGATCCGGTGATTGCCGACGCTGTTCGGAATGCGGCCCGGGGCGGCGCTATCACCGAAGAGCTGACGGGGAAGGTTCGGGTTTTGTACTTCAAGGAACTGCCGGAGAACTGGGAGGAGCTTTCCAAGCTGCCAGCGCTGGAGCGTGTTGTGCTGCCCCAGACTTTGCTCACAAAAGAGGCTGAGCTGCCGGCGCTGGATGTGGAGATAGAGCTGACAGGAGGCGGGTCATGAGCCGATTTTTCAAGCCCTATGAGGGCGGCCGCCCCTTTGTGTTTATCAGCTACGCACACAAACAGTCCGACCAAGTGGTGGATACCATCCGCATCCTGCACGAAAAGGGCTGGCGGCTTTGGTACGACGAGGGCATCCCCGCCGGCAGCGATTGGCCGGTCAACATCGCCCAGCACATGCAGCGCTGTGAGCGCGTGATCTTTTTCCTGTCCAAACGGGCGTTGGAGTCGCCCAACTGCTTCAGCGAAATCCGCACCGCCGCCCGCCTGAACAAGCCCATGCTGGTGGTCTCCCTGGAGGAGACCGAGCCGGATGAGAGCTGGCGGGAGTTGCTAAAGGACAAGGAGATCCTGCCGATCACGGCAGAGCCTGCCGCAAGGGCGGAGGCCATTTTGCACTCCGGCTTTCTGCCGAGGCGCCTGCACCGCTCATGGACAGAGCGCGTCCCATGGCGTGTGTTTGGACTTGCGGCGTCGCTGCTTTTCTTCCTTGCCGCGGCGGGGACCATGGGCGCCCTGGCCACAGGGCGCATCAACCCCGTGCCGCAGCCGACAGCACCTGCCGAGACGCCCGCGCCCACGGCAAAGGCCACGGCACCGCCGGTGCTGGAGCTGGACGGGGCGGAACGATTCTTTGCCGTGGGCTTTCCGGATACCCAGCAGGAGAAGGCGATCCGCCGGGCATTGGGCAATCCCTCGGAGGAGGTCTACCGCTGGCAACTGGCGGAAATCCGGGAATTGTATTTTTGCGGGAATCTGAACCCGAACGGCTTTGCGGCGGTGTCCTTTGACAGAAACGGCGTTTGCCGGGTCAACGGCGCTCCGGTGACACAGGGGCAGGTGAACGATCTGAGTCTGATCGCGGACATGGCGAGACTCGAAAAGCTGGCTCTCATCTGCCAGCCGCTGACGTCCATCAGCGGTCTCAATGGACTGACACAGCTGCGGGAACTGAGTCTCGCAGGCAGTAAGGTGGAGAGTCTTTCCACGCTGAAAGAGCTGCCGAGTCTGGAAGTTTTGCATCTGGAGCACACCGGCGTCCGGGATCTCACATCGCTTGAAGCCTTCCCCAATTTGAAAACCGTGACAGTCAGCCTGGAGATGCTCCCGCTGAGCTGGAACGAGAAAGCCGCATTTGCTGTGATCCTCATCAGAGAGGCCTGAACGAAAAGGGAGGAAGCCTATGAAAAACGCGGGAAAAATCCGCCTGCTCTGCACAGAGCAGGACCGTGAAAAGCTGCAGCCCATCCTGGATGCGCTGACTGCAAAGGGCCTGAGCGTCGCGAACGGGGAGCCAGGCAGGGATGAAGTGACCCTGGCCGCCCTGTCAGAGAGCTTTTACGCCGACAAAGAGAAGACCGACAAGCTCCTTGCCCTGATTGGCACCGGGGTGGAAAAGCTGGTGCCGTTGAAGCTGGACAGCGCGGAAGTGCCGGAGACACTGATGAACGCGCTCTATTCCCGCAACATCGTCTCCGCCTCCGAGCGGGACGCAGGGCTGATCGCAGAACGCATCGCGGCCGCCCTGCCGCGGAAGAAGAGCGGTCTGCCGAAACTGCTGATCGTGGCGGGTATTGCGCTGCTGGCTGTGATCGGGCTGCTTCTCTGGCGCGGACAGCGCGGAGATGCTGTTCCCGCCATGAGCGAGACAGAGGAAGAACCTGCCGTCTATCCACTGGGATTGACGCAGGAGGACCTTGAACAAATTGAGATTGCGCTGATTGTGGGCGACCGGGCGGAATTCTATCGCAGCGACGAAATTGGCAAGAAGGGTCACCGGCCGGAATGGGATGAGTTCGCTTACCGGAATTACGATCAGGATGGGGCGCATTATTACAGCCGGGATGACGGGCACGAGTATCCGATGACCCGCTATGAGGATCTGAGTTTTCTGAGCATGATGCCGAAGCTCAGCCAGCTGTATCTCTGCAAGGTCGATCTTGGGACAATGCCGGACTTGACAGCCGCAACCCGCCTGCGGAGCGTGATGCTGGGAGACTGCGTGATTTCTGATCTGGAATGGCTGCGCGGATCGTCCGTCACCCATGTGGATTTGCTGAACAGCACGGGCTCATACACGGATTACAGTCCGCTGAGCGCCTGTGAAAAGCTGCGCGAAGTACATATTGATCTGGTCGGTGCGCAGGAGGCCGATTGTTCCGGATTCTGTCCGCCGAAGCTCGAATGGCTGTGGATCAACAACGGTCAGCAGCTGCGGAGCACGCTGGATCTCTCGGCCTTGAAAGCCTGTACTGCGCTGAAAGAGTGCCAACTCGATTACGAACTTCCCATCGAAGATCTCTCTTTCCTTTCCCGGGCCGAATCTCTGGATAAGCTGAGAGTAAACAATCTCCGCCGCCTTCGGGATATCTCCGCTCTGGGAGGGCTAAAGAAGCTGAGGGAACTGCAGATTGAAGAAGATAACGCCGTCTCGGATTTCTCTGTTTTGGCGGGATGTACGGGACTGGAGTATCTCAAGATCGACGCGGAGTGGGAGCGGCGCCTTCGGGACGCCTCCTTCCTGACGCAGCTTCCGAATATCCGATCACTCGAGCTGCACGGGGTGGAGCTGCCGGATCTGGAGTTTTTGCGGGTGATCGGAGAGTACAACAGAATCATAGATCTGTCGCTGCATGGCTCGGCCGGGGATTACTCTGCGCTGGAGGCGATCAAAAACTACAACCGGCTTTCTTTTGAACCAAGTGGTGAGGAATCGCTTGATCGGATCACGCTGTGGCTGCAGAACGCGACAATTGAGGAATTGACCCTTCGCAATTTTTCCAGCGTGGATCTCTCGTCTTTGCCGCGGGCGAAAAGCCGTGTGGAACTGGACCGCTGCGGCATTACGGATCTTGGCACCATGCCGGAGGATTGGCGCGCGACCAGGCTCAATCTCAACAAGTGTTCGGCACTGCGTTCTCTGTCGGGTTTGGAAAAGCAGAAACGGATTGGTCAAAACGGCCTCGGCAATCTGGAGATATACAACTGCCCCCGTCTGAGTGATTGGAGCGCGCTGGAGGGGATGGACATGTCCTCTCTGCGTATCACCGGCGGCTTCACGCTGCCAGATTTCAAGACGCTGACTCTGGGCAGTCTGCAGCTGGATCGCGTGGCGGACATCGTGGATCTGCATTTCCTGGATGAAATGCAGATTGCGCACGCGCTGGACGTTGAGCTCGTCGGCTTGGATGAACTGACGAGTCTCGAACCGCTGCGCCGCTTTCACGGGCGGAGCCTCGCCGTTCCGCCTCAGTTGGCCGAGCAGGCGGAGGATCTGGTGAAATCCGGCAATTACCAAGAGTATCGCGTGATCTTCCCGGAAGGCGGATGGGATCTGGATCAGTCGGAATTCAGTCTGCTGAGTCTGGATGAGCTGGAGACCATGCCTCCCGCAATGCTGCGGCGTGTGGAGCGCCTCTGCCTGATGGGAGACACCGTGGTGGATCTCAGCAACGGCGACATCTGGGAGAATTGGGACAACGGCAGACCGACCCTGCTGTATCACAGATGGAACAGTGACGAGCTGACGCCCATCGTATACGGTTCCGGCTTTGAGGACCTGTTCGAGATGCTCAGCCCGCTCACGGGACTGCGGAATCTGCAGATTTACGCGCAGCCGCTGAGGAAGCTGGACGGGATTCAAAGCTTCCAGAATCTGGTTGTCTTTGGCTCCGACCTGTGCCCGGAACTCTCTGACGCCTCCGCGGTTTTTGCCTGTCCGCAGCTGAGTGATCTGCGGCTTGACAACTGTGAGGTCACGTCCATCCAGGGCGTACAGAATTTGCGTGAGCTGGAACACTTGAATATCAACAACACGAAAGTCAATGATCTTTCGCCGCTGACCGAATGCGATTTCTCTGTGGCCGGAGAGAACGGTGACCTGGCGCTGTTTCTCAGCAACTTGCCTGTGGAGGACTATTCCCCCCTGCAGGGACTCCCACTGAGCAGGCTGGATATCAACGACACTGACCCTGAACGTTTCCTTCCCTTTATTGAGGGGGCGCCGCTGCGCTCCTTCCAGGCCTGCAACAGCTTTATCGACCGCGGGGGTTCCGAGCCCAATGCGCTCTTTGCCGAATTTGTGCGCAGCCACCCGCAGCTGGAGGAGCTGAATCTCTCCTGGAACCAGGGAATCACCGACCTGACACCACTGTTGGAGTTGGAGAATCTGCAGCAAGTGCGCGTCTCCCGCGATATGGAACAGGCAATCCGGAGTCTGGAAGGCAGGAACTACACTTTCCATCTGGAGATTGAAGGTTGATCAATACGGAAAACCAAATTCCCATTGTAATCGGCGCGACCGGACACCGGGCCATCCGGGAGGGGGACCGCGCCGCACTGAAACAGGCTGTCAAGGAGGAGCTGTTGAAGCTCCGACAGCTCTGCCCCAACTCCCGCATGCTCATGCTCTCAGCTTTGGCCGAGGGCGGAGACCTGCTCTGCGCCGAGGCTGCCGCCGAGCTTGACATCGGGATGATCGCGGCACTGCCCCGGTCACAGGGGGACTACGAGCGGGATTTCAGCCCCGAAGCTCTCGAGCGCTTTCGCTTCCACTGCAAGCGCGCCGAGCAGGTCTTTGTGGCACCCTGGACCGAAGAGCCCCCGGCGGACGGTGAAAGGCGGGACTTCACCTTTCGTCAGGCGGGGATCTATGTGGCCCAGCACTGCCATGTGTTGCTGGCCCTCTGGGACGGCGGGCCGGGCTCACAGGCCGCCTGCGGCACGGCGGAGGCGGTGGAGTTTGCTCTCCACGGAGACTATACCCCGGCACTCGGAACTGCGCCACGCACAGGCGCAAACAGCGCGGTGCTCCACATCTTCACGCCCAGAGGCAAACAGATAGAGGAGCCGGCAGGCAGTGTCCACGTGCTGGGGGATTGGAAGCAGGTACGGAAGAGCCTTCAGCAAACCGATGATTTCAACCGCCTGGCAGCAGCTCTCCCCACCTCGAAGCGGCGCCTGATGCCGGAGGACAGACCGCTGGATGCGGCGCTTGAAAAAATGGAGCGGGTGTATCTCGCAGCAGGGACGCTGAGCCGGAATGCTGCCGAGCGTTACCGGCGGGTGCTGGCGCTTCTTGCTGTCGCCAGCGCCGTGCTGACATTCGCCTTCTTGATGTACGATGAGGCGGAGGCCGTCTGGATGATCCTCGTCTGTGGCGCCACGCTGTTGGCCGCCTGGGGACTCAGGCGCTTTGCCGTCACCTCTGACTGCCACCGGCTGTATCTGGACTGCCGGGTGCTGGCCGAGTACCTGCGGGTCCAGAGCTTTTTGCGTTACGCAGGCAGCCGGGTGGAGGCCGCACAGCTTCTCTCCTGGACACAGCGGGAGGAGGCGGTCTGGGCAATGGTCGCCCTCTGCGCCTTGAACGTGGGCCGAGAGCCGGAGAATGGACGTGACATCCGCGCCTGCTGGGTGGAGGCCCAGCGGGACTATCACGGCAAGGCGGCAAAGAGCTCCGGCTTGAAGCTGACTGCCAGCGAACGCACCGTCCGTATCGCCCTGCTTGTGAGCGTGTCGCTGTATGTGGCGGCGGTGGGCTTTGAGCTGCTCTGCGGCGGCCTGATCTTCCGTCCGGCGTTGGTCGTTTTGAATGTGGAGTTCTGGCGCACGGTGCTGAAGATCCTGCTCGGCATCCTCTCCGCTGTGACGCTGTTTGTGGCAAACTACTATGGTCACCTGTCCCTGCCGCGAACCATGAGCGACCACAGAAAGATGGAGCGCTTCTATGAGAGCATGTCCACGCGCCTGGAAAAGCGTGGACAGACGGAGGCGCTGCTGGCGGAGTTAGCCCGGGAAGAGCTGATCGAAAACGGCAACTGGTGCTCCTATCAGCGGGACAACACCCCGGATTTCAACCTTTAAAAATGCAATTGCCCCTGAGCGGAGAGAGCTCTCCGCTCAGGGGCGTTTGTGTCTGAAGCGAAAAGCAGGCGGTTTACGGACAGCGCCGCGCCGGAGGCCTGCGGCATCATTTACACGTCGAGAGGCTTGAAGAAATGCCCGTCCATCCCGGACACGAGGTCGGCCTGCTTCTTCTCAGAAATTCGGCTTTTGCCTGATAGGAGAGAAAACCAACAAAAGACGGCGGCGGGCTCCCTTGTCTTTCGGACACCGCGGGAGTAAAATAAAACAAAAACAGAGAGAGGCGAGATGCGTGAAGACACTGATTGAGCTGTACGATGAAAGGCCGCTGGAGAATGTGCTGGGTGTGGAGATGTTCCGCCCGGAGCGTGTGGTCTACGTCTGTGACGAGAACAACACCCCGGACAAGCGGATGCAGCGCAAGTTACGGGAGTTCTTTCAGCGCCGCGGGCTGGAGCTGGAGACGGAGTTTGTCAAGGCGAAGGTCTATGACGCTGACGCGATACTTGCTGTTTTGCGGGATGTGACCCGGCGCTGCACGGACTGCGGGCTGGATATTACCGGCGGCACGGACGCGGTGCTCTTTGCCTCGGGTCTTCTTGCAGCGGAGTCTGATCTGCCTGTGATGACCTACAGCCGCAGAAAAAACTGCTTTTATAACATCCGCGGCGCTTCCTTCGGCGGAAAACTAAACTGCAAGGTCAACTACAATGTGGAGGACTGCTTTCTCATGGCGGGCGGCTCCATGCAACCCGGCCGTGTGGACAACGCCATCCTGGAACAGTATCTGGACGATATTGAACCCTTCTTCAAGCTCTTCCTGGCTCACCGGAAGAACTGGGTGAAGATCGTCAGCTACTTCCAGCGCGTCTCCCAGTGCCCGCAGGAGGAGCCGATACGGCTGGACGTGCGGGGCGATTATACGGTCAAAGGGGAGCGGGGTTCCCGCATCGAAGCGCCGGAGGAGGCTCTGGTGGGTCTGGAGACCATCGGCTTTCTTCAAAAACTGAAAATCGAAAAAGGGGAGTTTGTCTCCTTTCGCTTCCGGGATGCCCAGATCCGCGCCTGGCTCCGGGATGTGGGGAGCGTTTTGGAACTCTATGTCTATAAAGCCTGCCTGGATTCCGGCCTGTTTCAGGACGTGCGGACCAGCGCGGTGGTGGACTGGGAGGGAGACGAGCGGGCCAACGCCGTCACCAATGAGCTGGACGTGATGTGTACCCGCGCTGTTACCCCGGTGTTTATCAGCTGCAAGACCTGTGATGTGAAGACCGAGGCGCTCAACGAGCTGGCTATCCTGCGGGACCGCTTTGGCGGCAAGATCGCGAGAGCCGCCATCGTCACCGCAGAGCGGGGCGGCGCCGCCATGCGCAACCGCGCCTCGGAGCTGGATATTCTGGTGATCGACCTCAACGACCTGATTGCCGGCCGCATCGGACAGCGCATCAAGACGCTCATGCGGAATCTCAAATAAGAAAACCTGCGGAAAGGAGGCGCGCCATGGGCGAGAGGCTGATTTTTCATGTAGACGTCAACAGCGCCTTCCTCTCCTGGGAGGCGGCCCGGCGGGTCAAGAACGGGGAGGAGGATCTGCGTCTGATCCCCTCCGTCATCAGCGGCGACCCGGAGTCGCGGCGCAGCGTGGTGCTGGCAAAGTCCATCCCCGCTAAGGCCTTCAAGATCAAGACCGGTGAGCCGCTCGCCCTGGCGCTGCGCAAGTGCCCGACACTTGCGGTGGCAAAGCCGGACTTTAAACTCTACTCCTCCTGTTCCCGCGCGTTCAAGGAAATCTGCCGCGGCTACGCTCCGGCTCTGGAAGAGTTCTCCATCGACGAGTGCTTTCTGGATCTGACAGGCACCGAGCACATGTACCCGGATCCTGTTGCCCTGGCCTATGAGATCAAGGACCGCATCCGGGAGGAGCTTGGTTTTACCGTGAATATCGGCATCGGCCGCAACAAGCTCTGCGCCAAAATGGCCAGCGACTTTGAAAAACCGGACAAGGTACACACGCTCTTTCCAGAAGAGATCCCGGAGAAGATGTGGCCTCTGCCTGTGGGGGATCTGCTGTTTGTGGGCGGTTCCTCGGTGCGGCGTCTGGCGGAGGAGAAGATATACACCATCGGCGATCTGGCCCACACGGACCCGGGACGCTTGAGGCAGATCCTGGGGGACAAGTTCAGCGTTCAGGCCAGACAGTACGCCAACGGCGTGGACAATTCCCCCGTACGGGAGGAGCCGGAGGCAGCCAAGGGCTTCAGCAATTCCGTGACGCTGGAGGAGGATGTGACCACCCTGGAGATGGCGGACGCGATTTTGCTGGCACTGTCGGACAGCGTCTCAGCCCACATGCGGAGCAAGGGGCTGCGGGCCACCGGCGTCTCCGTCAGTATCCGCTATCTGGATTTTACCAATCGCTCCCATCAGTGCAGGCTTGACCACCCCATCAACACCACCCGGGAGGTCTACGACACCGCCCGGCGGCTGCTTCGGGAGCTGTGGCGGGATCACCGCCCTCTGCGGCTGATGAGCATCTCCCTGGGTAATCTGACAACGGAGTCCGGGGGAGAGCAGCTCTCGCTTTTTGAGCAGGAGAGCCCTGTCAAGCGCGAGAAGGACGAGAAGCTGGAAAAGGCTATCGACGCGCTGCGCCACAAGTATGGCTCTGACAGCATCCAGCGGGGCACGGTGATGAACAGCGGCATCCGTGTGGCAGGCAAGTTTAAGGGAAAACAGGAGGCGGAGAAGGAGAACTGAACCGCCGGGAGGGAGAAAAAAGCATGAGCCTGAACCGGGAACAGAATCGAAGACTGACCCACGCGCTGTCCTTTTGCAGCCTGATGGCGGCACTGGGCGCGGCGCTGATGACTACGGGCGGTCTCATTCCGGTGCTGACTTACTGCTCACCGCTGCTGGCCGGGGTGCTGCTGATTCCGGTGCTGCGGGAGTATGGGGGAAAATGGGCGTGGCTGGTATGGCTGGTGACGGCGCTTTTGTCTCTGATCCTCAGCGCGGACAAGGAGGCGGCGCTGTTTTACTGCTTTCTTGGAGACTATCCCATCCTGCGCCGGGGCTTCAACCGTGCAAGGCCCACTGCGCTCTCGTGGCTGCTAAAGCTGCTGTATATCCTGCTGGCCCTGGGCGGTTTGTACGCGCTGATTCTGCTGGTGCTGGGGCTGGATATTGGTGTGGAGGAGCTGGAGAGCCTGGGACGGTATGCGGCCTTCGGCGGCTTTTTGATGCTGGTCGTTACCATGCTGCTCTATGACAGGGTGCTGGCCAATATGGAAACTCTCTACGAGCGACGCATCCGCGAAAAGCTGAAGGGTTTCTTTGGATCCATATAGACAAATTGAACCCGCTCGGCCTGCTTATTTTTTGAGGAAATCAACCATGGAGGATGGGTTGCGCAGTTCGGAGTATATAAGACGATCATTTATATTTACGTTGCGCTTTTGAACGCAAGTTCTATCACTTTTAACATCGAATATGCACTTGATACTCCGCATGAAGCCATCTCCATGCTGCAGGATGAAGCGGGCTTCTGGAGGCCATCAATCGACAGGGCGAAGTGTGTACGCTGTGACAAGTGCGAAAAAAGCTGTCCTATCAGAACCCCGGCGGTGCAAAGCGATGAAGCCAAAAAGTATTATGCGGTCTATGCGCAGGATCCGCTGACGCATAGAATGGGCTCATCCGGAAACGCCTTTGGCCTCTGCGCCAGAACCGTGCTTGCCACAGGGGGCGAGGTGTTTGGCGCAGCGCTTGATGCGGCGTGCCGGCATCTGCGCATTCAAAGCGCTGCGGATGTTGGGCTTGCCAGAACATTTTCCGATGCGGCCAAAGTTTAACACTAAGGACAAGATTCGGAGAGCATACAACAGATATAAGCTGATACGATGTCGTTTTCGCGGCAGAAAAACAATAGAATAGCGAGCTGTATTATTGCTAATCGTTATGACTAGAAGCCGGAAGATGTGAATGAAAAGGTCTATACGGATTGCTGTCAGATGAAAAAGCACATGATCATAAAAACAGGAAAAAAGGACTATATGTGATGCTCTACCGCAAGCTGGAGCGCTCTTTCGTTCGGAGAGACGGGTACAGAGCAGGGGAGACCGGAAGCCTTGGATTCATCGTTAATAGTCATCATGGCACAACCTCTCAGCATAGCTCCGGCGGCAGGCGCAGAGCCTGGATCACATCGCCTTTTTTCAGCGGGCCGCTCCCGCCGGGGATGAGACCAATCAGTTCACAGCGAGCAAAGGAGGCGATGTTGCCGTTGCCGCGGCCCTCATGCTCGGCAAAGGAGACCACACCGCCGACAAAGTCCAGGTAGCCGCGCAGCAGACGCAGCGAGTCAGCGGTTTTAGGCATGTCCTCCTTGATCGGCGGCGAGAATCGGGCCTGGGCCGCGGAGTTTTTTCAGGGCCTCAGAGCAGAAGGCATCCGCCTCCGTCTCCATGAAGCCCAGTTCGTCCATGACGAGGATGCCGCCCCGGTGCTGATTCAACAGCTCCACACCCAGCGTGTCAAACACACCCGTATGAATGTGGCGCTGGCGGGCGTTGCAGTCGCCAATATGGCTTTCCTCCGTGGGCTGGAGATGCGCTTCGCCGTAGGGAAACATGTAGATCTCGTGGTAGCCGTCGGGACGCGTGTTGAGCGTGCAGGTGCGGTAACCGGACACGGAGAGCCGGGTTCTCTTCAGCAGCTCGCGGATCATGGCGCTGCGGCCGCTGCGGCGGTTGCCACAGAGCAATATGATGTTGGGCGTTCCATTCATTTGGCAACCTCCTGAAAAAAGCCAGGGTTTTGCGCCGTCCCGAAAAGGACGACAACAGACCCCGTCGCTTTGCCGGGAATCCCGGTAGACCCGTGGCCCCTGTCTTTAGGCTCTGCGAATCGGAAACATCATAATGGTATTATACAGGGAACTCAGCCTTTGAGCAAGCCTCCGGCCTCCGGTTCATCGGCCAATCAGCTGAGACCCATGCGCACCAGCGTGGCCCCGGGGGGGATGCCGGCGACCCAGCCGCGCCCCTTGCAGCAATCCTCGCGCGTTGTCTTACCGCGGCTTATCTGATGAAAGTTTTATTTAAGAATAGTATCAGAGATAGACTTGGCCACGCGGCGGTCTAACCAAAAAGAGGAGAGGTGCCCGGTGGGCGCTTCTCCTCTTTTCGCACTGTGAGGGATGCCGCACAGCGCTTTTAGTTCCGGCACTGGCGGCCCGTGTTGTCGATAAAACAGTCCCCCTGCAGCAGAATCTGTGAGATCGGGACGATGCGGTAACCGTTTGCGATCAGAGATTCCAGAATCCCAGGCAGCGCCTCAGGGGTATTCTCCGCCGCGTTGTGGAAGAGGACGATGCTGCCGGGCTGCACCCGATCCAGCACCCGGCGCTGGATCTCGTCGGCGGAGATACCCTTCCAGTCCAGGCTGTCCACATCCCACTGCACCGCCGTCATGCCTATAGAGGAGACGGCCTGGATCACATGGTCGTCATACTCCCCGTAGGGACAGCGGAACAGCGTGGGCCGCACGCCGGTGATCTGCTCAATCTTGTCGTTGCAGAGGTTTATGTCCCGGATGATCTCATTGTGACTCAGCTTGGAAAAGTGGGCGTGGCTGGTGGAGTGGTTCATCACCTCATTGCCGGCGTCTGCCAGGGCCCGGACAGATTCCGGGTATTTGTCCACCCAGTCGCCGACGACAAAGAAGGTCGCGTTGACGCCGTATTGATCCAGAATATCAATGAGCATCTGGGTGTCCTCGTTGCCCCAGGCGGCGTCAAAGCTGATGGCGACGGTCTTGTCGTCCCGCTGGACACAGTAGACCGGCAGCGCGCGCTTGGAGGCCGAGACCCCAACCAGGGCCGGCGTATTCACGACCCAGAAGATGCCGATCACCGCAAAGACCAGCGCAATGGCAGACAGCGTGCTGCGGTGCCGCCGCAGAAGCTGTTTTACGTTCATGGTACATCCCTCCTCTGGCACAGCTTATGCGTGCAGGGGAGGGGTTCATGCCGCAAAAATGCCGCGGTTGCTGTGTGGGCGTTCCACATCTGTGATGGGTGAAGCTTCTGCCATCCATCCAGCTCAAGAACTGCGCCGCGGTTGGCGGAGGTCACCATGGCGCGTTAGCGCTTGAGATTGCCGGAGACCTGCCTGGATGGCTGGGGGCACAGGCCGCTTTCCGCGCCGTGATCTCCTCCTCGCTCCCCAGAAGCTCGATCTTGTGGTTGAGGATGTCGATGGCGATCCTGTCGCCGTCGTTTATATAGGTCATCAGGCTGCTGGCGTTGGTGGCGAGCAAAGCCCCCGGGCTGACCATGGGGGGAGATTTCCGCCCAGAAGGCGCGCTTGGCGTCCAGATTCTCCACGATGTTCTCCACCACCAGGGCGGCGTCGGAAAAGATCTGCTTGTCCGTGGAATCTGGATGCGCGCATACATCGCCTCGTCTGACGTTCACATAAACAGGTTTTATCTTCTTTCCCTGACTTTGTCACGCATCATTGACAAATCTACACGGCTTTTGGCAGGTTCTCGGACATTTGCTGGACAGATGCTGTGATTCTTTGTATAATAATCTTTGTATGTATGAAATTGCATGGGAACAGAACAGGATGTAGAGAATGAGAAAGAGTATTACACGGAAAAGCATAGCCTCGATCGTGTGTCTGCTGGTTGTTTTTGCGGTCATTGTCGGCATTGCGGGCAATCGCGCCTTCAGTGAGGCGATTCGTATGCAATATGCCGAAGACGCATTTCACATTGCAAAGGCGGCTGCCGGAGAAGTGGATGCCGATTGGATGGACCGCTATTTTGAAAGCGGAGGCCAGTCTGAGGAATACCGCGCGGTCTGGGCACGGATGGACGAACTGTGCAACGCGATGGACGCCACCTTCATCTATGTGATCCGACCGGATCTGACGGACTATAACCACATCACGTTTGTTTTCTCCACCGTCAATCATGAGAGTATCTATTCGCCCTATGAGGTCGGCTTCGTCCGGGAGACCACCAACGAAGAATACAAAAGGCTGTATCGGAACCTATATGAGGGTGTCTCCGAGGAGGAATTGGTTTTCCTCGAAAGCGGGCGCTACACCAAGGCGGAGCATCATCTGACAGCGCTGGTCGCCCTGAAAGGCTCAGACGGGAAGACAAAAGGGATTCTCTGCGTGCAGCGGCAGATGAGCGCGCTGGCAATGGTGAGGAACGTATTCAGAAACAGCGTTTTCCGTGTACTGAGCATTCTGACACTTGTGGTGGGGATCGGCCACGCGCTGTATCTCAACCGGGCGCTGATCCGCCCGGTGCGGAAAATCACCGCCGAGGCCTCGCGCTTTGCCAGTGAGAACAAGCCCGCCCGGCAAAAGCTCAAAGAGGAGATCCGCAACGAGGATGAGATCGGGGTCCTGGCGGCATCCATCGACCAGATGGAGGAGCAGGTCGGGCAGTACATAAAAAACTTGACGACAATCACGGCGGAGCGGGAACGGATCAGAACAGAGCTGGATCTGGCCAAACGAATCCAGGGGGCGATGCTCCCGCACGAGTTTCCGCCGTTTCCGGACCGCAGGGAATTTGACCTCTACGCCAGCATGACGCCGGCCAACGAGGTGGGCGGTGACTTCTATGACTTCTTCCTGATTGACGAGGATCATCTCTGCCTGGTGATCGCGGATGTGTCCGGTAAGGGCATCCCGGGGGCGCTGTTCATGATGGCGTCCAAGATCATTCTGCAGAGCTGCGCCATGCTGGGCCGCTCGGCGGCTGAGATTCTCAACAAGACCAATGAGGCGATCTGCTCCAACAACCAGGCGGAGATGTTCGTTACAGCCTGGCTGGGGATTCTGGAAATCTCGACGGGCAAAATGACGGCGGTCAACGCCGGGCATGAATACCCGGTGATCAAGCGCGCGGATGGACCGTTTGAGATCCTCAAAGACAAACACGGCCTTGTCATCGGCGGTATGGAAGGTATCCAGTACAAGGAGTACGAGCTGCAGCTGGAAAAGGACACAAAGCTCTTCCTCTATACCGACGGCGTTCCGGAGGCGACAGATCAGGAGAACCGGATGTTCGGGTCACAGCGAATGCTGGCGGCGCTGAATGAACGAACGGACGCAGACCCGCAGGAGATCCTGGAGAACGTACACCGGGCGGTCGACGCTTTTGTGCAGGGTGCGGAACAGTTTGACGACATGACCATGCTCTGCCTGGACTATCACGGCGCGGCAGGGGAGACCTGACAGAGAAAAGAACCTGGCCTCAGAAGGAGGGACGCATGATGCGGACTGAATACAAAAATGATGTGACCATGGACCCGTCGGGCTTTGTGCTCCTTGCGGACTATGTGCCCCAAATCGTGCAGGAGATCCGATATTATTCCACTTACAATTTCATCGGGGAGCGGATCGACGGCTATGAAGAACCCTGCGCGCTGCTCAGCATTGAGGCTGCGCGGGCTCTGAAAGCCGTCAGCAATGAGCTGATCGTACAGGGCTACCGCCTGAAGGTGTTTGACGCTTATCGTCCCTCCTGCGCCGTCAAGCATTTCGTCCTGTGGGGGATCGAGGATCAGGATATCCGCATGAAGCCCTATTTTTACCCGGAGCTGGAAAAACAGGAGCTGTTTGCAAAGGGCTATATCGCCAAGCAGTCCAGCCACAGCCGCGGCAGCGCCGTGGATCTGACGCTGCTGGACATGAAGACAGGAAAAGAGCTGGACATGGGCAGCCCCTTCGATCTGTTCAGCGAGCTGTCTCATCCGGGCAACAGGGACATTACCCAGGATCAGTATGAAAACCGGATGCTCCTGCGCCGCACCATGCTGCGCAACGGTTTTCAGCCCATTGACTGTGAGTGGTGGCATTTTTCGCTGAGGGAAGAACCTTATCCCGACACCTATTTTGCGTTTCCCGTATCTTCGAAATACCTGAAACGTTAAGAGTTTTTGAAGGAAGAGAGGCAAGAAGGAACCGGCAAGAATCTTGTGAGGAGATGACGCACATGCTGGAAAAACAAATCTTTCGCTCCGATATGATCGCCTGCGCCCTGTGCTTCGACGCGCCCTGCACGGCGGCCTGCGGAACAATCGACCCCGCGAAACTGCTGCGAAGTATCTGGTTTGACAACGAGAAGACAGCAGCCTCCCGTTTCCCCAATACGAATCCCTGCATCGACTGCCCGGCGCCCTGTGAGACGGCCTGTGTCCGCCCGGGACAGGTGCCGATCCGGAGACTGATGACCCGGCTGCACGATGCGGTCAAGCCGGAGCTGGAGACCGGGCTGCCGGTGTCAGAGGAGCGGCTGCGGACAGAGCTCTGCGGCATCCCGCTCGAGAACCCCTTCTTTCTCTCCTCCTCCGTTGTGGCCAGCACCTACGATATGTGCGCCAGGGCTTTTGAGGCCGGCTGGGCGGGCATTTCTTTCAAGACGATCTGCTCGTTTGACATCCACGAGGCATCTCCCCGCTTTTCCGCCATCACCGGAGATAACGGCAGCATCATCGGGTTTAAGAACATCGAACAGCTCTCCGACCACAGCGTATCGGAGAACATGGAGATTTTCCGCCGATTGAAGAAGAACTATCCGACAAAGTTCATCCTGGCCTCCATCATGGGAAAAAATGACAGGGAGTGGGAGGAGCTTGCCAGAGCCTGCGAGGAAAACGGCGCTGATGCCGTTGAGCTGAACTTTTCCTGCCCCAATATGGCGGACGGAGGCCTGGGTTCGGATATTGGGCAGGTGCCCGAATTGGTTGAGCGCTTTACCGCCGCGGCGAGACGCGGCACAAAGCTCCCCATTCTCGCAAAGCTCACGCCCAATGTGGCGACCATGAGTCCGGCTGCTGAGGCCGCAAGGCGCGGCGGCGCAGACGGGATCGCTGCGATCAACACGATCAAGAGTATTATCGGTGTCAATCCCCATACCTATGTCTCCGCGCCGGCGGTGCACGGCAGATCCGCCGTGGGCGGCTACAGCGGAAACGCGGTCAAGCCCATCGCTTTGCGTTTTATCGCGGAGCTGGGGCAGAACCCGGCCCTGGCCGGGATGCACCTGAGCGCCATGGGAGGCGTGGAGAACTGGTCAGACGCACTGGAGTTTCTCCTTCTCGGCGCGGGCAGCATCCAGGTCACAACAGCGGTGATGCAGTATGGCTACCGCATCATTGACGATTTAAAGGCGGGATTGGATCTCTACCTGGCGGAAAAAGGGTATGAGAGCGTCAGAGAAGCGCAGGGCCTTGCACTGGATTCCATCAGCGAGACAACTGATGTGCTGGAGCGGGACACTGTGCTCTTCCCCAAGTTTTATCAGGAGAAATGCATCGGCTGCGGCAGGTGCGTCATCTCCTGCGCCGACGGCGGCCATCAGGCCATCCGCCTGAACGCGGAGCGTCGGCCGGTGTTAAACGGTGCTAAGTGTGTGGGCTGCCATTTGTGCGTCCTTGTTTGTCCGCAAAAGGCCATCGGCTCCAGCAGAAAACGTATCGCCAGACCCGCAAATCACAAAGGAGAATAAGAATGGAACAGAAACGTTTTCAGAGGAATGAGATCATTTTCCGACAGGGGGAGGCGAGCCGCTGCATGTTTCAGATTGAAAGCGGCAAGGTCGGCATCTTTCTCAATTACGGGGAAAACGATCAGAGACAGCTGACAGAGCTCAAAGCAGGCCAGTTTCTGGGCGAGATGGGCATGCTGGACGCGGAGCCGCGATCTGCAACGGCTGTTTCCCTGGACGGTGAAACCACGCTGTTTGTGATCGATGAGGAGAGCTTCAGCCAGTTTTTTGCCAAAGAGCCGGAAAAGATGCACGCTCTGCTGCAGCAGATGAGTATGCGCCTGCGCCGCATTTCGCGCGACTGCGCAGACGCCTGCCGCACGGTCAGCGACGTGGTGGAGGCGGAGAAGGCTGGGAGAGAGAGGGATCCCGCGTTGAAAAATCGCATCGCCAAGACTCTGGCCGGGTTTGAGGCATCCCGTCTGGAGGACCAGAAAGAGGGAGGCGAGGAAGCATGAGAAGCATCTGCTATTCGTCCGGCGATGTGATCTTCCGCGAGGGGGAACTCCAGCCGACCATGTACGACATCGAAAAGGGCAGCGTCGGCGTTTATCTGGATTATGACTCCAGACAGAAAAAACAGCTCACTGTACTCAAGGAACATCAGTTTCTCGGGGAAATGGGCCTGATTGAAGCCAGCCCGCGCTCCGCCACAGCGGTGGCGCTGGAGGACGGGACGCGCCTGCGTGAAATCCGGGAAGAAGAGTTTTACGATTGCCTGCAGCAGGAGCCAGAGCGGCTGCTGCTGATCCTCAAACAGCTGAGCAGGCGCATCCGCGAAAACACACAGGAGTACCAGGAGGCCTGCCGCGCCCTCGCCGAGCAGCAGGAAGCAGAGCACGCCGGAAAAGAAAACAGCGCGGAACTGGATCAGAAGCTCGAGACCATCCGGCAGAAAGCGAAAAAGAGAAACCGAGGCTACAGCGGACTGCACTCCGCGTTTTTTGAATACGTGCAGGATGACCTGGACGCGTATGAGGGAAAGCGCGAGGTCGTCCCGGTCAACCTTGTGGAGCGACTCGTTGTGCGGACGATCTCCCCGAAGGATATGCACGTCAACCCCGAGGATGAGTTTGCCGATCCTGAGATCGGGCCGAGCGATCGGATTATCAACGAGTATATGCATGAGGTCCAGCGGCTCTATGTGGAGCGGAGGAGCCTCTTCCCAAGTCCGATTGTGGTCTATAAGATGGCCAAGGGCGGCTATTTGATCCTGAACGGCCACCATCGCTGGGCAGCCGCAATCAAATGCGGGCTGAAAAAAGTGCGGGCGACCATTATGAATCCGCCGAAATAATCCAAGAGAGGAAGCAAGAGAGAGTCATGCGAGTGTCCTTTGATCTGGACGATGTGCTTTTCGTAGCACCAGAGAAATATGCGACAGAACCGGCGCCGAGTTTCCCGTTCAAGCGCCTTTTCTCCGAGCGGCTGCGGAAGGGGACACCGAAGCTCATTCACGCGCTGCAGGAACGGGGCTTTGAGGTATGGATCTATACCTCCTCCTACCGGACGCAGGCCTATCTGCGGGCCCTGTTCCGCGCCTACGGCGTGCGCTTTGACGGGATCGTCAACGCCCAGCGCCATCTGAAGGAGGTGCAGCGCGACCGAAAGGAGTGCTTGCCACAGAAGCTGCCGAACTTCTACCGTATCTCCCTGCACATTGACGATGAGAACGTGGTGCGTGAAAACGCGGCCCGATATGGATACAGAGTTTTTCGCGTCTATGAGCCGGACGAGCATTGGGTTGAGAAAGTCCTGGACGAGGCCGAGCGCGTCAAAAAGCTGGAAGAGGCGGAACACGCGTAAAGGGAAGCAGGAAAAAGAGGAAGTGAAAACATGAACAAGCTGGCTTTGTATTTCAAGAAAGTCGGGCGCAAGAGAATCCTCGCAAGCCTTTTGGGCAATATCCTCGTGGGCCTTGGAATTGCCGTTTTTAAGTTTGCCGCTCTCGGCAACGACCCCTACACGGGCATGAATATGGCGCTTGCGGAGCTGCTTGGCATTCCGTTTCCGACGCTTCAGCTCGGGGTCAACCTGCTGTTTTTCCTGCTGCAGTTTGCGCTTGCAAGGGAATTGATCGGCTTTGGAACGCTTTTCAACGCGCTCTTCATCGGTTCGCTGGTGGATTTCTTTTACCGCTGTATGGCCGGTGTACTTGGCTACCCCGGCACGTTCCCGGTTCAACTGCTGGTGATGCTGGTCGGCATGCTGATCTGCAGCTTTGGTCTGTCACTGTATCAATGCTCAGATCTCGGCGTATCGCCCTATGACGCCGCCTCGCTCATTCTGGACAGAAAGCTCGCGCAAGTACCGTACTTCTGGTGCCGTATCTTTACGGACGGTGTCTGCGCGCTGATCTGCTACCTGGCCGGCGGCATCGTCGGCGTGGGTACTCTGGTTACCGCTTTCGGCTTCGGACCGTTTATCGCGGCATTTAACCGGATCGTTTCTCCCATGATCCAAAGAGAACCGGCGGAAGCATCCTGATCGGGAATAAAAGAGAAGCTATGGACTGAAATATAAGTATTTCCATGACGGCCGTAAGAATTGGGCAGCGCGTTGTAAAAGCGGCGGCCTTGTTTTGATGCAAAATGCGGAAACGGAGAGGGAAACTGACAGGATCCCGTCTGTTTTTTTATAATCATCCAGATAAGTGTTCTCGGTGTGGCAAGGCATTCTGTCAAAGAATCGTACGGAATGCGGAGAAGAGGAGGAGTAAGCTTGAGCGAATGGAAAAAAACATGGTGTAATCTCTGCGCCGTCACCTGCGGGCTGGAGATGGAGGTGGAGGACAACCGGATCATCAACGTCCGTCCGGATCCCTCCAGCCCGCGATCCAACGGCTACTGCTGCAGGAAGGGCAGATCGGCGAAGTACTTCACGGAAAATCGGGACCGGCTGCTCTTTCCAAAAAAACGTGTGGGCGATCATTACGAGCGCATCTCCTGGGAGCAGGCCTACCGGGAAATTGCCGAAAGGGCAAACACGATCATCCGGGAACACGGGCCGCGATCCACGGCTTTTCTCGGCGGCGGCACCTATTCCATCACGACGCCCGCGGCCACGGCGCTTCCGCTGATGAAGGCCATCGGCACCCAGTATAATTTCAATCCCGTGGGTGTGGAGTTTATGGGTGACTGGTGGAGCCACGGTCGCATCTTCGGCTATGCCTTCCATTTCCTGGAGCCGGACGATGAGAACAACGAGGCCATCGTCTACTGGGGCAGCAACGCCTATGTCTCCCACCAGATGCCGAACGCCAAGCGCACCATCCGCGGCTTTTCCCGCGACCCGGACAAGATGGTCATTGTGGTGGACCCGCGTCTCAGTGAGACAGCGCGCATGGCCGATCTGCATATCATGCCGGCCATCGGCTCTGACTCCCTTTTCATGCGGGCGCTGATTGCCATCATCCTGGAAAAAGGCTGGCAGAACCAGGAATATATTAACAAATACACCCGCGACTGGGCGCTGGTGCTGCCCTGGTTCAAGGGGTTTGACATCGATGCCGCGCTGGAGGTCTGCCAGGTCTCCCGGGAAAAGGCGGAAAAATTTGCCCGGATTCTCACCACCAAGAAGTGGGGCATGCACCGGGATCTTGGCCTCTTCTTCGGGCGGCACTCCACCACCAGCAGCTATCTGTGCATCCTGCTTGCCATCGTGTGCGGTATGGCTTTGGTCAAGGGAGGCAGTGTGATGCCGGAGCGTGTGCTGTATCTTGACAGCACGGATGAGTATGATCCCAAGGTCTGGCGCACGCCGGTGACGAATCGTTTCCCGGTACTGGGGATCTTCCCGGAGGGAGCCTTCCCGGACGAGGTGCTGGGTGACAACGAGGATCGGATCCGTATGGCCTTCAGTGTGCTGACCAACCCGGCCCGCAGCTATCCAGACTCCCAACGGATGAAGGCAGCGCTGAAAAAGCTGGATCTCTTCGTCGCCATCGACTGTGTGGAGACGGAGACCACCATGCTGGCCGACTATGTGCTGCCCAGCATGAGCGCCTATGAAGCAAACGGCGACTTCGATATGTTTACCCTCAACTACCCAGAGGTGGTCTTTGGCAGCCGCAAACGCATTCTGGAGCCCTTTGGCGAGGCCAAGGAGGACTCCATGATCTTTGCAGAGCTGACCCAGGCCATGGGCTATCTGCCCCGGCTTCCGAAGAGTTTGTATGACGCGGCGGAGGAAGCCGTGCGCACCGGCGACCGCCTCAAGTATTTCATGAAGGTCGTCATGTGGATCGGCAAGGGCGGCATGAAGTACTTTGACCAGGCGGCGACCATCATCGCCCTGACTCTGGGCAAGGCCATGGGCTCCTCCGGCCGGGCGATCAACTGGGCGGTACTTCTCACAAGCCCCGTGTTCAAAAGCGCCATCCCGACTGTAAAGGCTGATACCAAACTGCATCCCATCCTGTCCAAGCTCCCGGTATTCAAGGACTGGTGCGTTCTGGACGCGGCCTTCGATCTGGTGGATCACCACCCGGAGGGCGCGGTGATCGGCGTGGCGGACGTGGAGCACATGATGGAAAAGCATGTCACGCACAAGGATGGGAAAATGCATCTCTGGTGCCAGGAGATCGAAGACTATCTATATAAATATATCACGCCCGAGCATGAGCGGGAGGACCTGATTCTCAAAGATGGCAACAACATGATCCTCTCCTCCGGACGGCGGGATGAGGGCGGCGTCAACAACGCCATGCGCAATCCCGGCACCAGCCGCTTCCGCCAGACCTATACCCTGTGGCTGAATCCCGTGGACGCCAAGGAGATGGGCATTGCCGACGGAGAGACGGTGAAGCTCTCCACCAACCGGGGCGCGATTGAAATCCCGGTGGAGTACACCTGGCGCGCCGCTCACGGCTATTGCCTGATGCCCCATTACTTTGGCCTTCACTACCAGGGCCGGATGCGCGGCATGCATGCCAATTATCTGACCGACAACACCGACCTCGACCCGTTGACCGGCAACTCCCATTGGCGCTACACGCCCTGCCGGGTCGAGAGGATTCAGGAGGTTTGAGCATGGTACATTCCTATCAGACCATCATTAAGAACGCCTGCAGGGAAGGCGGCCTTCTGGACGCGCTGCTGGCCATCCAGAAGCGGGACGGCTATGTGAGCGAGGTGGGACTTCGGGCTCTTGCAGACTGTGTGGGAAAGAGCGCGGCGGAGCTCTACGACACGGCGAGCTTCTATTCCATGCTGCGCTTTACGCCGCCTGCGAAGAAGGAGATCCGCGTCTGCCGAGGCACAGCGTGTCACAGCGCGGAAAACGCCGCGCTTGTCGCGGCGCTGGAACATATCACCGGCTTGAAGATGGGGGAGAGCAATGCCGAATACAGTCTGGATTATGTGGAGTGCCTCGGTCAGTGCCCGGAAGCCCCCAACATGCTCATCAACGGGAAGCTCTACAAGCAAGTAAAGTTGGAAAAAATCCCCGAACTGCTGGGAGGTGACAAGTGATGGAAGAGGTACGCATTGCTCTCAGAAATGTCGGAAAGATCAAGCCCGATTCCATCGACGAATATCTTGCCGCCGGAGGCTATAAGGCGCTGAAAAAGGCCCGGACGCTGGACCGGGGCGAATTGATCCAGACCATCGAGGAAACCTCCCGCCTGCGCGGGCGCGGCGGCGCCGCCTTCTCCACCGGCAAAAAGTGGAGCAGCGCCTACGCGAGCAAAGAAGAGACAAAGTATATCATCTGCAACGCCGACGAGGGCGAGCCCGGAACCTACAAGGACCGCGTCATCATGGAGGGCGATCCCCACACCGTGATCGAGGGCATCCTGATCGGGGCCTACGCCGTGGGCGCGAAGGAGTGCTTTATCTACGTGCGCGGCGAATACGAGAAGTCCATCAAGCTGCTGCGCAAAGCGGTCAAGGCCGCCGAGGAAAGAGAGCTGACCGGGGATGTGACGATCAAGGTCGTCTCGGGCGCGGGCGCCTACGTCTGCGGTGAGGGCACGGCAATCGTAAACTCCCTGGAGGGCCTGCGCGGCGAGCCCCGGCTCAAGCCGCCTTCCATGGCGGTGAAGGGGCTGCATCAAAAGCCCACGATTGTGAACAATGTGGAGACCTTCGCCGTCATTCCCGAGATTATAAACCGCGGGGCTGAGTGGTTCGGTTCCATCGGCGCGGAAAAATTCCCCGGCACCAAGCTCATGTGCCTGTCGGGCGATGTAAAGAACAAGGTCTGCGTGGAGGTGCCCACCAACGCCACCCTGCGCGACGTGGTGGAGGGCTTCGGCGGCGGTGTGGCGGGGGACAAAAAGCTCAAGGCCATTCAGCTTGGCGGCTCCTCCTGCGGCTTTGTCACCCCCGATCAGCTCGACACACCCATCGACTTTGACTCCATCCGCTCAATCGGTGCCGCGCTCGGCTCCGGCGCCGTGTATGTACTAGACGAGAGCCGGAACGTAGTGGACATCCTCTGGGAGATCGCAAAGTTCTTTCAGCATGAATCCTGCGGCAAGTGTACGCCCTGCCGGGAGGGTACCATGCGTATTGCGGAATTGCTGGAGAAGCTGGCCAAGGGTGAGGGAGAGCAGAAAGATATCGACCTGATCAAGACCCTCTCCGGCTATATGCAGAAGACCTGCTTCTGCCCTCTGGGCCAGAGCGCGACCACGGCGTTTATGAGCGCCCTGAAGCTCTTCCCCGGGGACTTTGACGCGAAGCTGAGAAAGGAGTCATGAACATGGCAAACGTGAATCTGACCATTGACGGCAAGGCCCTGTCCGTGCCTGCCGGCACCACGATTCTGGAGGCTGCGCGTACAAACGGCATCCACATCCCCACCCTGTGCTATTTGAAAGAACTGGATCCCCGTGCCTCCTGCCGCATGTGTGTGGTGGAGGTAGAGGGCGCGCGTACCTTCCAGCACGCCTGCGCCGCCAGGGTGCGGGAGGGCATGGTGGTACATACCGACACCGAGGCGGTGCGCGCTTCCCGAAAGCTGACGCTGGAGCTGCTGCTGTCGAACCACGCGGTGGACTGCCATCACTGCCTGCGCATCGGCAGCTCGAAGTGTGACGATCTGGATCCAAAATTCTGCGAGATGTGCTTCTACTGCGACTGTGTCAAGGATGGCTTCTGCGACCTGCAGGCGCTGGCCCGGGAGTACAAGGTGGATGTGCTGCCCTTCGCCCAGAAGCACAATACGCTCCCCATAGACAAGAGCTCCGTCATCGTCCGCAATCCCAACAAGTGTGTCAAATGCAAGCGCTGCGTGGACGTCTGCGGCAAGGTGCAGACGGTACACAACCTGGCTGCTTCCGGACGGGGCTGCGAGGTCGTGATCGGCCCGGCCTTTGGCAAAGCTATGTCCGACAGCGATTGTATCGGTTGCGGACGCTGTGTGGAGGTCTGTCCCACCGGGGCGATCTTCGCGCAGGAGCACAAGGACGAGCTGGTGTACTACGCCCATCGAGACGGGACGAAGACCGCGGCGATGATTTCCGCCGATCTGCTGCCCGAGCTCGAGCGTGTGCTCAAGCGCGAGAGCAGCAGCGTGCGCCTGAATGAGATCGCGGGAGCGCTGAAAATGATCGGCGTGGACGCGGTATACGATACAGCAGAATTGGAGGACGCGGCGAGATCCCAGGCCGAGACCATGCTTGATGAGTGCCTGCCGGAGGGAAAGCCTCTCATTCTCACGAACAGCTTTGCCGCCAAAGCCTTCCTGGAAAAGGCGTTTCCGGACAAAAAGAAAAGCTTTCTGTTTTACGACTCGGCGCTTGCGGTTTTCGGAAGAGCGGCGGGGGACTTTGATAAGCGCTTTGCCTTCGGCGCTGTCGGCGGCGACGCCATGGAATGCGAGAAGACCGACTGCGTGGACATTGCGGTCAATCCCAGGGAGCTTGCCGCATCATGATTCGCACCGGCTCCGAGCCAAACCCCGGGCGCACGGCGGCCTGTGAGTGCTTGGGGCTGCCCAAGGCCTCCGGCAGATACGGAACGCTGCTGGACAAGGCCCAGTGGAACATGAAAGCCGAGCCCGAGTTCTTTGAACAAAACGGTCTCAAATGCGTCATATGCCACAATCTTGGCCAGGCCCGCGCGATTCTGTCAGGGGATACGACCTTTGACGTAATCCGTGTGATTGCATAAAACATAGCAAACCCGCCCTCCGGCGCAACCGGAGGGCGGTATTACAACATTTTTAAATCGCGATGTGCATTGGTTGAGAGGGTAAAAGCGGGAGAAGCGTCTTGCGGTTTGCAGAAGGTTATGGTAAGCTGGCAAACACGGGAGTTCAGAAAAAAGAGCCTATTGAAGCAACTGCTCTCTCAATCTTCAAACAGGGGAGGATTCTCCAAGCGTGGATCTCTTGAATGATATTGTATATCTGCTCGGCGCAGTCACAACGGTAGCCAGCATTGTGCTCTGCCTGGTTTTGCTTTTCGCCTGCAAAAGCAGAGATGAAAAAGGAAATCGCATTGAGCTTGACAGCAAGACCACGGAGCAGCCGTGGCCGCTTGGCGTCTGGATTGCAGGCGTCTTTGTCGCCGGCACCGGCGTTGCACTGATGTATGCGCCGGGCGATCTGGTGGGCTATGTGCAGCAGGGCCTGAACCCGATGGAGTCCATCACCATGGTGGCGCTCTTAAACGGCGCGCCCGTCTGGGCCATGTATTCCGTGATGGGCTTGTGGTATATGAAGCACATGGACTCCAAGATCGGAAAGCTCGCCGCCATGCTCTCGACCGTGCTGGGCATGTCCATCTCTCTCTGGACAGGCATGAATACCGTGGCGCGCTTTATCGGGCTGAACTTCCCCGGTCTTAAATTTATGCTGGCAAGCATCACCGTGCTTGTGGCCATGTTTTCCGCAAGACACAATCTGCTCAAGGGCATGTCAAGGCTCGCGTTCCTGGTGTTCTTCTTCGCTTTTTTGGCGGTGCTCTCCACGCCGCTGACGGATTTTCATTTCATGCCCATCACCGGCGGCATCACCGGGGCATTCTGGCATGAGTACTTCTTCGGGGCTACAGCGGCGAGCTGGATCTTCTGGTTCTTGTCCTGGACGCCCACGGTTTCGCGCTGGCTTGCACACATCTCAAAGGGCAGAACCATGAAAGAATACATTGCCGGCACCATGATCCTGCCGACGGTGCTGGCTTTCGGCTGGATGGCGGTGTCCTGGATGTATCAGGACGTGATCATGAGCTTCAACCTGGCCGAGAACATTGCATCCTTTATTCCCTGCGTGATCTTCATCGTCTCCGGCATCCTCTTCATGACCGGCACGCTGGATTCAGACTGCAAGGTCTTCACCGAAGATCTTGAGTTTTTGTCCCACGGAAAGCTGAATCGGAAGACAACCATTTCCTATTACGGCCTGTTTGTATTGTTTGTCTTCAGCCTCTTCATCTCCGGAATCATCCGCAAGCCCTTTGCGTTCAATGAGTACTCCTCTCTGGTTTTCCTGCCGCTGATGTTCATCAGCATCCGGGAATGCATCAAGATCCTCAAAGAGTATCAAAGCCGGTAACAGTCAAATGATAAAACACGGGCGGAGTGCAATGCTCCGCCCGTGTTTTATGTATCGGATGGGGGAAGGGGCCTGGATTTGGCGCTGATCTCGTCCAGGGTCACACGGAGCACCGCAACAGAGCTTGCCATGAAATCATGGATCGCAAATTCCCGGCCCGTCTGGTGCTGCATCAGAAGCCGCAGCCCCTCGCGCTTTTCATCGGGATCGGTCACGATTTCGGCTTTGCCTCTTCCGATCACGGAGGCATAGGCCGAGCCGTAGCCGCATGGGTTTTCGCCCGCTTCAATCAGCTGAACGCGGCACTCCAGTTCCACACAGACGTGGGGATTGGCGCGGATGAGATCCAGTTTGTGGCCCTCCGGGGCGCCGTGCATATAGAAAACCGGCAACCCATTATGATCAGCATATCCGTAATGAAGCGGCACAATGTAGGGATGCTCGCCGTCAAACAGCGCCAGGTGCAGGATCTTGGCTTCCTCAATGATTCTCCTGATTTCTCCGGGGTTTGAGATTTCACGGTCTTTCCTTCTCATGGTTGAGCCCCCTCTCTTCATGCTATTATTATAGCATGAAGAGAGGGGGCGGACAAGACAGTTTCCGTGCTGCAGGAGCTGACGGTAAAACGCGGGGAGATCCTGGTATAAATATCGTAATGAGAGATTTCCAGTTTGTTCATATTTGGTTCAGCTTGATTTCAGAATAAAACCGCATCATGAAAGCACCAAAGCGAAGGCAGGTGAATCAATTGAAACAGATTATGACAATGGCAATTGCGCTGATTTTGGTCAGCATGCTCCTGCTCGGCGGGTACGCCCAGACGGCGAGTGCCGTGGAGAGCACGCCGGCACCTACAGCCACGGCAGAAGCGACTGCGGAAAGCGGGCGCTTTACCGACAGAGAACGTGAGCAGAGCTATGATGCAGCTGTCGCGGTGAGCATTACGCTGAAAGAGAACGCGACACACTCCGCTTCCACGGCGGTTTCCGTCAAGGGGAACACGGTAACGATTCAGGACGAGGGCGTCTATGTGATCAGCGGTACGCTGAGCGATGGCACTTTGATCGTGGACGCCGAGAAGAGCGACAAGATCGAACTCGTTTTGGATAACGCGAATGTTACCAGCAAGAGCTTTGCAGCGCTCTATGTCAGGCAGGCGGACAAAGTCTTTGTCACGCTGGCGGACGGCTCCGCCAACACCCTGGCAAACGGCGGGAGCTTTGCGCAGATCGACGACAGCAATGTTGACGGCGCGATCTTTGCCAAAGATGACCTCGTGCTGAAGGGCGGGGGAAGTCTCACGGTGAGCTCCCCCGCGGGCCACGGGATCGTGGCCAAGGATGAGCTGGTCATCACCGGCGGCAACTATGACATCACGGCGGCAAAGCACGGCATTCAGTCCAAAGAGAGCGTCAACATCTGCGATGCGGAGCTGAACATTACGGCGGGGAAGGACGGCATTAAGGCCGAGGACTCCGACGCGGAGAATGTAGGCGACGTGTATGTCGAGAGCGGCAGCCTCACGCTCTCAGCGGTAAGTGACGGCATCAGTGCCGGAAACAGCGTAACCGTGTCCGGCGGAAGCATTCAGATCTCCTCGGGCAATTCCTCCGGGGAAGTCAAGGGGGTCAAGGCCGGCAGCCGCGTTGTGATTGAAGACGGAACGGTAACGCTTGACGTGTCAGACGACGGCCTGCACTCCAACGGGGATCTCACCATCTCCGGCGGCAGCATCCTGATCTCCAGCGGGGACGACGCGCTGCACGCCGACGGTGCCCTGACCATCTCGGGCGGAAGCCTGATAGTGGAGAAGAGCCACGAGGGCATCGAGGGCTTGACCATCGCCATCTCAGGCGGCGACGTTAGGATCAACGCCGATGATGACGCGCTCAACGCTGCAGGCGGAAACGACGCCAGTGGCAGCACAGGCCCCTGGAGCCGGAATGATTTTGCCGCGCAGGAAAATGTGGGCATCACCATCTCCGGCGGCAAGCTGACTGTCAACACCAAGGGCGACGGCCTGGACTCCAACGGCGGTATGCTGATCACCGGGGGCGAGGTCTATGTCTCCGGCCCGGTAAACGGCGGCAACGCCTCTCTGGATTACAACGGCAGCGGAGCTATCTCCGGGGGCGTTTTTGCGGCTGCCGGCAACGGACAGATGGCCATGAACTTTGACCGCAGCTCCACCCAGTGCTCCATGCTGCTCTCTGTCGGCTCACAGAAGGCCGGCACCGAGCTCAAGGTCACGGACGCAAAGGGCACGGCGCTCCTGTCCTGGAAGCCGGAAACGGACTTTCAGTGCGTGGTGATCAGCCTGCCTGACTTTAAGACAGGGGAGAGCTACACCGTCACAGCAGGGAGCTTCTCTGCAAGCGTGACGTTTGACTCGACACTCTACGGGGAAAGCTCAAGTATGGGCGGCTTCGGCGGTATGGGCGGCGGCTTCCAGAATGGAGGAGGGATACGCCCGGAAATGGGAGAGATGCCCCCTGAAAACGGAGAGATACGACCCGGCTTCTACGGCATGGGCGGAAAAGGCGGCCATAGATAAAGAAAGACAGCCGGTATCCAAAACGGATACCGGCTGTCTTGTGATACAGGATCTATCAGAGAGCGGTGGAGCGCCGCGCTTCCTCATGGGTGACGATCCGGCACATGGTGTTGACCCGGCGGATGGGTTCATATGTTTTAACAATAAAAGACAAGACCGAGAAAAACACCGGAACAATCCGATCTGTTTTTTCAACAAAGGTCAGATGGCGCGAATCACCCGCAACCAGAGCTTCCCGATTCTTTTCGATTTCTTGAAAAAAATGATTGACAAATGGCGTCGCTTTTGCTATTATTACAAAGCGCTCAGGGGTCAGGGAACTGATCCGAACACAGAGCGATGCCGGTAAGACGCTGGTGTAGCTCAGTCGGTAGAGCAGCTGATTTGTAATCAGCAGGTCGGGGGTTCGAGTCCGTCCACCAGCTCCACCGGATAGCGCAATTGCATATGGGGGAATTCCCGAGTGGCCAAAGGGGACAGACTGTAAATCTGCTGGCAATGCCTTCGGTGGTTCGAATCCACCTTCCCCCACCAGAAAGAAAATCGTTCGGATAACGGACGGTTTTCTTTTTATTTTTCCACTTTGTGCGCGGGTAAGTGATCAAATACAAGATCGGAGCCGCGAGCAAACAGGAACCAAAACAGGGCAATCAAGGGCAAAAATAAGCATAAGTTGTTGTCAATTTTGTTGTCAGGAACCGGGGCTTTCAGGTCCCGGTCTTTTTCTTTTCCGCGGCTGTCTGCAGCTTCGCCATGGAGCGGGCGAACTTCCCGATGTTCTTTCTCTCGTGGCTGCGGCGAAGGTCAGTGTAGATCTCCAGCGTGGTGGATACATTCGCGTGGCCGAGGATATGCTGGGCGGTATAGACATCTGTGCCGGCTTCATAGAGCAGAGTGGCTGTGCCGTGCCGCAGATTGTGCGCGCCGAGGGTGGGCTTGCCCTCTTCATCCACCCAGCCGTGCAGCCTGCAGTAGTTTGCCCAGGCAGTCTCCCAGTTGCTGTCCGTCATGTATTCACCCTTGCGCCCGTTGTAGGGGATGTAGGGGAAAAGCCAGGGACCGGGATGCAGGAGCATCCACCGCTTGAGCGGCTCCCGCAGCGGCTGGATGATCGGCACGGTGCGGATGCCGGCTTCCGTCTTGGCCTTCGGGATGGTCAGCTCCCAGGTGATGAGATTGACGTCTTCCTTCTTGCGGTGCAGGGCCTCGGAACGCCGGACGCCGGTGCAGAGCAGAAAGAAGGGAATGAAGCCGAAGCTCATGTCGCTGCCGCCGAGGATGATGGAATTGATAACCTCATCGTCGGGGGCTGTCCGCTTGCCTTTCTTCAGGCCCTTCGGCAGCTTGACAGACAGAGCGGGATTATAGGGGATCTCCCGCTGACCGATGGCATAATCGAAGATCCCGTTCCAGATGGAGCGGCGGGAGTTCACCACCGTATGGCTGTAGCCTTTGGCCTTGGCGGCCAGGAGATCCTGGCTGACATCGAAGGCGGTTATATCCGCGATCGGGAGATCACCGTACAGATCCACGATGGATGTCAGGTGCGGAGCGTAGTTTGCCCAGGTGCGATCTGAGACCGCGTCCCGGTGGATCGTCTCCCATTCATCGGCAACTTCTTTCAGGGTGCGGCGCATGGGCGTTTCCTTCTCCTGGATCCGCTTGTAGAGGCGCTCGGGATCCCGGTCATAGATCGGGTGCCGCTTCCCCTTGGGCTGGAGATCACGGTCCAGCTCATGCCAGTATCCCATATAGCGCCCATCCGAACGGAGCGTAAACATGGCGGCGTAGTTAGGTTTTCTCATAGATATCATCTCCTTCTTCGCTAGTATAGTTATAGGACGCTCCAATATCATGGAGCGTCCTAGACAAAGGTATTAAGAATCAATCTGCGAGAGGCCCAGAGGAAAGGGTGGTTTCCAAAGCATCTTTCAATGCTGTGGCCATTTCGAGATTCATGACAAGCTCTGAAATAAGCTCTTCTTTATTCCCTTTGTTAACTCCATCCGCCCCGATATCTGGATGAATCTGACGGAAGGTCAAGATCAGCTCACTCTTGGTTGCATTGACAGAACAGCTGAAAGAATTGGAATAGTTAAGCATGATAGAGTCCTCACATTTCTTTGAAAGATTCAGTCTCGATTTCTTCATCTGAAAAAGTAGCAGGTGAAGATGCGGTGTGCCACCCGGGCGGAATAAAAGCGATTATGTTGCAGGTATTTGTTTTATAAGATTTAGGGGGAGTAGGAACAAACGGTGATTGCAGTTGAATGTCCAGCTTTGTAGCAATCGCAACGAGAGTAGAAAGAGTAAAGTTGGTCTCGCCACTTTCCCATTTAGATAGCGTGCTCTGAGACACGCCGAGAAGATGAGAAAAATCCTTTTGTGTCATACCCTTTTCAATGCGTTTCCCAGTAATCTCAGCTGCAATTAACCCTTGAAGAGCAGAAAGAGCAAGAGTATCAGGAACCATATTCTTTGAAACGGCAGAAAGAAGCTTCACAAGAGAATCAGATGAATCCATTTTTAAAGTCCTCCTTTGTCTGGCTTAAACGCAAAAGAGCGGGCGGGATGTGTGAAGAATAATCTGTTCTTCGTTTACCTTGCTTTTCTTCGAAGGCATGCAATAGGACCGGTTGATTGTTTGAAAGGAATGCAAACAAAACCCGAATGTTGAAGCCGGCTCCTGTTAAATGCATACTGAAAAGCCCTTGGCCAATGTTTTCAAATTCTTTGACACAAGTAACTTTGTAGCCCCATGTGTTCAAAAGCTTGAGCCTGGCGGTCAAGAGAGTAAAGATCCTTTCCTCAAACCCCTTCTCAGCGATAAGGTTTAGAAACTCTGGGAAGAACAAGTCGTGCATGAGAATGCCGCCGAGCAACATTTTGAGGTAGTCAAATACGTCTCGCTTGTTCATAGTATAGCCTCTCTGACTTTAGAATATTCCTGATGATGAATAATTGCAACCCTTTTTTTCTTAATTTTTTTTCAAGAACTATCAAAGCAAATCAAAAAGAACCAGCATAGAGAGAAAAAATATTCATCATAATATGTTCGATGCGCTCCCGGTGTGCCAGCACCGGGGGCGGTTTTTGTTTTAGGGGTTACAGTGGGAACGTGAAATAGAATAAAGTTAGAATTGATCACTATAACCTAAACGCTGAAAGAAAAGCCTGAATGTGGTTACTAATTTCTTGCATCATAATATAGAAATCGAGTTTTTCTTTTTCACCGCGGATAACAAATGGAGCTCTGGATTGTAAAGAATATCGCCGAATGCAATAAAAAGTCTTATGTCAGGCTGAGTAGATGTAGTGCCGTAATTCCATTCGGCTCTAAGAAATCCAGGCTTTATGATATCTCGATAAAACTTTATACGCTTTTCAAGATAACCAGATGAATTAAAATAGAAACCAAAAGATTGGGATAATTTTTGATTAAGGTTTTCAACTAGATCTTGACGCTTCTTCCCTTTGAACTGAACGATATAGTAGAAAGTGAGAGTATAGAAAAAAGCAAGGAGTTCAAAATCGAATAAATAGCTTTCCCAATACAGCTGACCATAAGGTCGTATTAGATCAAGCATCTCAGTAAAGTGCGTATTAAACAACTCGCCTATATCAAACTGTGAGGATCGTTTCCAGAACATATTTGCACCTTCTCCATCCTTATTCTTCTATATTTGTTGAGAAGGGGAGATATATTATCCTGCATTGGCGTTGCCGGTATCTTGCCGACAGCGCTCTGCTGAGCGGTGCAACATGGCGGCAGCCTCACCGCGAATTTCTTCAGTGGCGTCGCGGTAGTCCTCCAGCAACTGGGCCTCATCAGGAGAAAGGTTATCATCTGAAAAAGAAGCGTTATCGGCGATGAGCTGATCATCACTCATAGACCGAATTAAAGTATCAGTACTAATTCCAAGAACAGCAGCGACTTTCTGAAAAATCGAATAAGTAGGAACAATCGGTAATCCAGTCTTTGGATTCTTGTTATTCTCCAACATACTTACATAACCTTTACTTATGCCTGCTTTTTCAGCAAAATAAGATTGCGGCATATTGTATTCCTCACGATATGCCTTAATCAATTCACCTAAATACATATAGCAACACCACCTATTTGTTAAGATATATCTATTGTAAAGTATATTAAACAGAAAATCAAGATAATTGTTTAATAAATTAAAAATGGGTATTGACATATAGCGATTAATATATTAAACTTGAATCGAAAATACAAGGAGGTGAAAAAAGTGGGATACAATATCGCATATCTCCGGGAACAGAAACATATGACGCAGGAAGAGTTGTCAATCAGATCAAATGTATCGCGAGCTATAATATCAGGGCTTGAAAGTGGTCGTGTAAAACAAACGACAGTTAAAACCCTGAAAAAACTTGCTGACGCATTAGAGGTTGACATCTCTTATTTTTTTACCGAGATCGCTTAATATATTAAGCGACTTAGTTAGCAAACAAGGAGGTGAAGAGAATGAGACAGTACTTACCTGGTGCGGTCTTGGGGGTCCTGATCGGCTGGAATCTGGACAGGTTTGTTGGCAGAGCGAAGATAAAGAATAGAGCCGCACCCGGCGCAACGGATGCGGCTCCAACAAAGGACGAGGTCGATTATCTACTGAAACGAGAGCAGGCAATGGAGCTTGTTCAGCGCCGCATGGAAGGACCGCCGCGGTCTGAATAATCCTTGTCGATCTTCAAGCTTCGCAGAAGGAAATGTAACGTTCAAGCGCGGAACACAGGACAACCTCCTCCATTAAACCGAACTCCATGGTGTCACCCCCTTTCGCCCGCATGATACCACGGAGCGGGAGGGGAGTGCAACAGGAAGGAGGTGAGCGGGGAATGCATCACTATCTGACAAAGTACGAGGAAAACGGCAGCACCTATGTAGAAGCATGGATCCAGATCAATGTGTTCGGGCGCTGCTTCTGTATTTGGCGTGTGAGAAAAAAGATATGAGGCCCTATATATAGAGCCCCATACCTGCCTGTTATTTCTTCGGTGTCCAACGGCGGCCGGGCTCCTGCGTGGGAGGAAGCCGATCACCGCTATCAATGGACACATGCCGAGGATTGTGAACCTCGCCCCCACGAGGCCCAACCTCGACATAAGAACCGGAAGGTTTGTTATCCTCGCCAGGCTTATACAAAGGTTTAGACATGATTCTCACCTCCTTTCGACAGGAGTGTAGCACAAGGGTTCCGGGCCCGCAACTTCAAAACCGTAACGAAACACAAGATATTGATTCACTGTTTGTAAGAAAGTGACCAAGCCATGGAGGAATGAAAACATGGGAAGAGAAAAAGCCGGCTTCCGCGATACGATCGCGGCGCTGAACGAGATGTTCCCGGATCAGGGGATGCTCGGGAAAAGTGAGGTCGCGCGGTTCATGGGAGTGAACATCTCCACCGTGAGAAGGCGGGGGATCCAGTTCAACAAATCGACCGGCCGTGTGACAAAGGCAGATCTGGCGAGACAGATCTGTGTGTGAGGAGGCATTGAGATGACCAGGACAGGCTGTATCTGCATGATCGCGGTCATGGCACTGGCGGCCTTCGGGATCCTGTTCGGGAGAGTGCAGGGGAAAGATTTCTCGACTCCGCTGCGCTCCGCTCGAAATGACAGAAGGGCAAACGCGGGGGCGGGGCTACCGACGGTGACCGGGGAGCCGGTGATCTTCCGGACCGGGGAGCTGCGCTTCGTCACCTGCAAGAGCTCCATGGATCTTGACGGGTTCATCGATGAGTGGGGACTCGATATGCAGACCAAAGAGGGCCGGGACGAGGTTAACGAGCTCAGCAAGAAGGAGCTGGCGTATCTTCTGGCGGAGCAGCTTCTGGGGAGCGGAGCCATCCGCTTTTCGATGGGAGGACATACCCGGTATGCAGAGCTGCGGGCGGTGCTGCCGGAGGAAAGAGCAGGCCATGGTACCTAAGAAAGAGCGGGCCGTGGTCCTGGTGCTGGCCTTCCTGATCACGGCGCTGATCTGCACGGCGCTGCTGGCGCCCTTTGTGCTGGCCGTCCGCTTCGGTGAGGGCTGGCTGGCGCTCAACTACATCACCGTGCCGGCCTATCTGATTTTCGCAGCCTGGGGAGATCTGAGGAAGGGCCCCTACAGGAGAAGAGGGAGGCGGGGCGACATGACTGACGAGGAACACTGCAAGCACCCGGACTGTATTTTCCGCTGCCAGGAGAAGGGCGTGTGGGCGAACGGCTGCGACTATCTGAGGATCACCGGCAAAAGCAGGATCAAGGGCCTGCCGGATCGCCTGCAGCTGCCATGCAACTGCCCTTACTACATCCCGGATGGGACAAGCCCGGTGGAGATCCTGACGCGGAATCACCGGGACGAGGCGCTGGCGCTGTATAAAGCCGGGGCCACGGACCGGGAGATCGAGGCCAGGCTGGAAATGCCAAAGGGCTGGGCCTGCCGCTGGCGGCACAGCGTGGAGCCGCCGCTGCCGGTGAACCGGGACCGGATGGGGCCGGGGGAGCGCTACGACTGGGACGCGGCCCGGAAGCTCTACGACGAGGGCGCCTGCGACCAGGAGATCATGGAGCTGCTGGGATGCACCCAGACCACCGTATACAACTGGCGCGCCAGGGAGGGCCTGCCGATCCATCCGGCGTGGGATCGCCGGGCCTTCCGAAAACAGAAGCCGAAGAAAGAAACGGATTGCCACGCCAGTGTGAGCACTGGCTCGCAATGACGGAGGGCGGCATATGGAAGAGCGGAAGAGAGGCCCGTGTGAAATGACGACCTACAGCAACGACCTGCAACGGGTGATCCGGGAGAAGCCCTGCGTGATCTGCGAGTTCCGCTGCGGAACCTGCGGCTGGAACCCCGAGGAGCAGCGGCGCCGGATCCGGACGGGCGTGTGGGTGCGGCGAAAGGGAATCTGTCAGCTGCGATTCAAGCGGGGGCGATAATCCCCCAGTCGGCAGAGCCGACAGCCCCCTTTAGGCAAGGGGGCCAAAAAAGGAAGGAGATTGTATATGTAGATCAAAGCGGTGGGCGCGATCTGCGGGAAGGTCAAACAGATCGTGATCCACGACCAGGGGAGCCGGCAATGGATCGGGGACGGCATGGCCGCCTATGCGCTGCCGGACAACTTCCCGGAGATCAACGAGAGCAGCGCGTGCATGCTGTTTGATATCGAGACGGACAAGGCCGCCGACTACTACATCCGGCGCCAGGCTCTGGCCGGCTTCAACGTGGCCGATGACGACGACGGTGAAGAGTATCTGGACTACGACACCGACCGCCGCCTGATGATAGACGGGAAGGATCTGCTGCCGGTCTCCATGCCGCATCGGAAAACTTTCTTCATACAGACCAAGTACCTCAAACCGCTGAAGGACGCGGAGCAGCTGCAGCTGTTTCTGCGGGATGCCGGGACCGAGAGCCCGTACATCGTGGCCAAGGACGGCATGTTTGTGGTGGCGGTGATCGTGCCGACGCCGCTGAAAGCATCGGCGCGGCTCTGGCTGGGCGCGATCCACGGGAACGCCGCGCAGATCCGGGACGGCGAGTGACGAGATGGAGACCTGCAATAGCTGCCTGTGCATGGCGGTGGAGGACTGGCCCAGGGGCGTCAAGGCCTGCCGCTGCATGTCGCCGGCCGATCCGGTGAGCAGTATCAACCACTTCGGACGGGTGCTGGAGCTGTTTAACCTGGGCAAGGTGGGCACCGTGATGCAGCCCAAGTGGTGCCCACAGAAAGGAGAATAAAATGACGTTTCTTGAAAAGCTCGAAAAGAGCAATGAGAAGATGACGCGCAGCATGATCAATCACACGATCAGCAGCCTGTGCCCGGAAGATCTGGGCTATGAAGAGAAATCACCCTGCATCTGTCTTAAAGGCTACAAGCCGGAGGAGGCCGCGGCCGCCTGCAGGAAATGCTGGGAGCGGGAAATGGAGGGCGGCGTATGAAGATCGTGGAGCGGTTTGCCTGCATCGACTGTGAGAAGAATCTCACCACGGCGGGACTGGTACATAAGCGGGTGCCGAACACAGAGGGCAGCTGCCGCTGTGACTTCTGCAAGCAGCGCCGCTACTGCACACAGTACCAGATCCAGTACGGGAGAACGGATCGCCACGCCAGTGTGAGCACTGGCTCGCGATGACGGGGGAAGGGGGACAAGCGGTGAATCAGAGAGACGCCAGGAAGCTGGCACTGCTGGACCGGGCGCTCACCATCGCGGCGGACATGTTCGCCTCGGAGGGGTACTGCTCAGACTACGGCGATCCGAACCCGGCCGCCATCCGTAACTTCCTGCTGCGGAAGGCGCGGGAGGAGCTGCGGGAGCTGAAAAAGCCCGATAAACAAAAAGATCCCCGGACGCTGTGACGAGCGTCCGGGGTCCCCGGTTGAGGTGTAGATGACAGGAGGTCTACGCCTCTGAGTATAGCAGAAACTGACGCGCAGCACAAGAATAAAACAGATTTCTCCGCTCGCTGCGCTCGGTCGAAATGACAAGGAGGATATGATGAGCCAAGGACAAGATCACCGGCAGCAAGGCCAGCGCCATGGCGCCGGCGGTGAAGGAGGCACTGCTGAACTTTGCCGAGCAGGACGAAGAGTTTGCCCAGGCCATCGTCCAGGGAGGGAGCTTTTCCGCCTGCATGGCGGAGGTAGCCCGGGGCGTGGGCCAGTCGATCAGCGATCTGGAGGCCTACGGCAAGGCCGCAGCGTTCTACTTCCCGGGCAGCAAGGTGCGCTTTGAGATGCACATCGACCTGATCGGGGACGCGGCGACCCCTCAGACGGCTGGCGCCGCCAGCTCCCCTGACCAGGGGAGCCATGAAAACGGATTGGTCATCGACCTGAGCGCTTTCCTGTGAGGTGGCGGCATGGCAAATCCGAAATGCACGCTGCCGGAGGCGGAGCGGGAACAGGTGTTCCGCTGGTTTGACGGCCAGCTCACGCAAGAGCAGGAGGACCGGGTGCGGGATCTCTTCCCGCAGTACCTGTTTTTCCGCATGGCCTACGACGACACCGGGCTGGACGAGCCGGAGCCGGGGACGCGGCTCTGCTTCTGCACCGCCTGCCGGGAGGCCTTCCCGGCGGTGCGCGGAAACTACGCCCGTGGAAAACTCCACAACGAGAAATGCAACTGCCCGAACTGCGAGCGGGAGGTGGAGGGCAAGGCCGTCTACAAATTCCGCTATGAGATGCGGAGCCTGGAGAGCTGGATCAAGACTGCGGTGGCCTGGCCGGCACCGGACGGCGGCCTGCTGATCGAGGCGGCGGACTGCCGCAGGCGCTTCAACTGGGACGATCTGGCCGGAGAGATCAGCTGGTTCCCGAAAGCCCGGTATTACTTCCGCCCGGGCGCGGCCATGGGCTGGCGGCAAATCGTGGAGGCGTGGGGCTTTGATCAATGGGAATACAAGGTGAGCTGGCAGCCCATGAAGACGATCAGCGACCCGTTCAACCCGAACATGCTGGGCTGGCGGCCGTACTATGGGGACTACTCCGTAATCGGGCTGGGCGATGCGCTGGAGCACAGCGCCCTCCAATATTGTCAGATCCTGCCATTCTATGAGTACCAATACGCGGCACTGCTCAATGAGCAGGTGCCCGCCCGGTGGATCGTGAAGTACCTGGGCTGGTACACACAGCTGCCGCAGATGGAGTTTGCGGTCAAGATGGGATTCGAGCAGGCGGTGAGCGATCTGATCAAGCGCGGGACGAAAAACGCGGAGTTGATCAACTGGAAGGCCAGGACGCCGGCGGGCTTCCTGCGGATGGACAAGCGGGACGCCAAGGTTTTCGTCAAAGCGGAGATGACCTTCGCAGATCTGAAAGCCTGGAAGAAGACCATGCCCACCGGGAGCTTCTTCGATTACTACATGACTTTGGTCGAGATGGTGAACGGGCCGGACAACCTGCAAAAGGTCTCCGCCTGCGCCGAGAAGGCGGGTGTGGAGCTTGGCAAGGCCGCACGCTATGTCGCCCGGCTGATGCCGCGCTGCCGGCAGTACGCGCTGCCGGTGAGCCATATCATCCAGACCTGGAAGGACTATCTGGACATGGCGGAGCTGTCCCACTACGACCTGACGGAGCCGACCGTGGCCATGCCGCGGGACTTGCGGGCCCGCCACGACGCGCTGTGTGAAACCAGAAAAGAGCTGGCGCGCCTGGACGAAATGAAGAAATACGGCAAGCGCCGGAGGATGCTGGAGCAGAAGTACAGCTTCACCCTGGGCGGGATGCGCATCCTGATCCCGGACAGCGCGGAGGAGATCATCCGGGAGGGGCAGACGCTGCACCACTGTGTTGCCGGGTACGCCGCGCGGCATATCAGCGGCAGCACCACCATCCTCTTCCTGCGCAAGGCGCGCACGCCCATGCGCTCCTATCTCACCATTGAGCTGTATGAGGAGCGGGGCCAGGTCAAGATCCGGCAGATACACGGCTACCGGAACGAGCGTTACAACGGCTTGCACGGCCCCAATATGCGGGAGCGCTTCGGGTGGTTTCTGGAGCCGTGGCTCCGGTGGGTGAACGCAGGCAGCAAGCGGGACAAAGAGGGCCGTCCCATTCTGGCCGGGCTTGAAATGAGCAAGGAGGTCATAAACGAATGAATGAATTGGTGACAATGGACGTCAGAGATCTGAGCACGGAGCAGCTGGGCGGGGAGATCCGCCTGCTGACCATGCAGGCCAGGCGGATGGCGCTGAGCTACGCCATCCAGATCGGGTACCGGCTGCGGATCGCCCACGAGAAGGTGGGGCCGCACGGCTGGGCGGAGTGGCTGAAAAAGGAGACGGAGTTCTCCGCCGCGTCCGCGTCCCGGTTTGAATCCCTCTATGAGGGGTACGGGGCGGATCAGGGGAACCTGCTGGGCGTGGAAGAAAAATTTCCAACGTTGAAAAATCTCAGCATTTCCAATGCTTTGCGGCTGCTGGCCGTGCCGGAGGAGGAGCGGGAGAGCTTCGCCCAGGAGCACGACGTGGAGCATCTTTCCGCCCGGGAGGTCGAGGCTCTGGTGAAGGAGCGGACGGCGGCGCTGGAGAAGGAGAAGCAGAAGCTGTCCGACGCGGTGGACGTGCTGACCCACGACCGGGACGACCTGAAAGAGGATCTGGACAGCGCAGAGGAAAAGCTGGAGCTGACAGAGGCGGAGAAGGCCAAGATGGAGGAGAAGCTGCTGCGCATTCAGCAGGAGATCCGCGAAATCGAATCCCGCCCGCAGCCGGTAGCTGTGGAGCGGGACGAGCAGGCCATCCAGGAGGCTGTGCAGGCCGAGCGGGAGCGGCTGGAGCATGAGCGGGAGGCCGTGATCTCCAAGGCCGCCAACGACGCCGCGGACGCGGAGCGGGCCAAGCACGCCGAGGCCGAGAAGGACTACAAAAAGAAAATTGCAGATCTCAACGGCCAGATCAAGCTGGCAGCTGCTGCGAAAGAACAGTATGAAAAAGAGATCCGGGAGCTGTCCGTCAAGGCCGAAGCCGCGGAGAAGGCCGGGGCCGAGAGCAAGCAGCTGCGCGCGCAGATCAAGGATCTGCAGGGCCAGCTCACGCTGGCGTCCCCGGAGGTGGCGCAGTTCAAGGCCGCCTTCGACCGGGCGCAGGCGGAGCTCGTCACCATGCTGAAAGCACTGCGCAAGGTGGAGGATGCGGAGGTCAAGGCCAAACTCTCCACAGCCGCCCGGACGGTGCTGGCGAATTTCGCAGGACAGGTCGAGGGATGAACGCCGTCTTCAAATATCCCGGCTCCAAATGGAGCATAGCACAGTGGATCATTGATTTCTTCCCGCCGCACCACAGCTACCTAGAGCCGTTCTTCGGGTCCGGAGCGGTGCTGTTCACAAAGAGCCGGAGTGCCATCGAGACGGTAAACGACCTGGACGGCGACGTGGTGAACCTGTTCAACTGGATCCGGAAA
>ONPY01000017.1 GCA_900319835.1 uncultured Eubacteriales bacterium
CCGACCGTCACGGTCTTGCCATTGTGGAACTTGACGCCGTCACGCAGGGTAAAGGTGAAGGTGTCGCCGGTGTCCGCAATGGTGTAAGCGCTCGCGACAGCGGGGATCAGATTACCGTTTTCATCGGGCTTTACAAGGCCCTCAAACACGTTGAAGAGGATCTCTCTGGTTCCTGCCGCCGTCATTTTGTGGGGGTCAAGACTGTCGTCCAGGTCCTGGGCAATGCCCACGGTCAGCTCCCCGCCCTGGACCGGGGCGGCGGGAGCGGTGCTTTCCTTCGGCGTATCGGTGCCGGAATTGCCGCCTTTGCATCCGCAGAGTGCAGCAGTCAGCATGACAAGTGCCAGAAGGAGGGTGAGAATGCGTTTCAGGGATTTCATAGTGCTTCTCCTTTTGAAAATTGCATACTCAATATGCAGTTGTATGTACGGTCCAGCCGGGAAAAGCTCCCGTACCGGCCGTGCCAGTGCAGTATATCTTATTTTATGCCGCTTTGCAATTCCTTTTTCATAGGGTGTTATGCGTCCGCTGCATCATCGCGCAGCACCGCCCGGACGTTCCGCTCAAATTTGCTGCGGGCGCCCATGACCTCGTGGCCGCAGCCGCAGCAGCGCAGGCGGAAATCCGCGCCGATGCGCAGCACCAGCCACTCGCTGCTGCCGCAGGGGTGGGCCTTTTTCATTTTCAGCCGGTCGCCGACGCGGATGTCCATCAGCCTTCCCCCTTGATCTTGTCCCAGTAGGCCTTGGCGGCCTGCTCGGTCTTGTTGTCGCCGTACTCGTAATATTTCGTCCCCACCAGGTTGTCGGGCAAATACTGCTGCGCGACCCAGCGGTTGGGGAAGTCGTGGGGGTACTTGTAGCCCTGCTCCCGCTCAAAGCCCGCGCCGTCGGCGTGGACATTCTGCAGTTCGCGGGGGATCGGCCCGGCCTTGCCGGCGCGGATGTCCGCCCGGGCGGCCATGATGCCGAGGCAGGCCGTGTTGCTCTTCGGCCAGGTGGCCAGCAGGATGACCGCCTCCGCCAGGGGGAGCTGCGCCTCCGGCAGGCCAAGCTGCAGGGCACTGTCGACACAGGCCTTGACGATGGGCACGGCCATGGGATAGGCAAGGCCGATGTCCTCGCTGGCGGAGCAGAGGATGCGCCGGCAGGCGCCGATCAGGTCCCCCGCCTCCAGAAGCCGGCCCAGATAGTGCAGCGCCGCGTCCGGGTCGGAGCCGCGCATGGACTTCATGAGGGCGGAGACCGTGTCGAAATGGTCGTCCCCCTCCCGGTCATAGCGCATGGCGCTGCGCTGGGAGACGGCCTTGGCATCCTCCAGCGTCAGCAGCACCTTGCCGTCGGTTCGGCGGGCGGCGGTGAACAGCAGCTCCACGGAGTTGATGGCCTTGCGCACGTCCCCGCCGCAGCTGCGGGCGATGTGCTCGGCCACGCCGGGCTCGATCTCCGCGTGCAGCGCGTCGCGGGTGCAGAGATAGTCCACGGCCCGGTCCACCGCCGGGAGCACCGATTCCGGCTCCACGCTTTTGAACTCAAAGATGGTGCTGCGGCTCAGAATCGCGTTGAACACGTAGAAATAGGGGTTTTCCGTGGTGGAGGCGATGAGCGTGATGGAGCCGTTTTCGATGAACTCCAGCAGGCTTTGCTGCTGCTTTTTGTTGAAGTACTGGATCTCGTCCAGGTACAGCAGGATGCCGCCGGGGGCCAGGAAGGTGTCCAGCTCGTCGATGATGGCCTTCACGTCCGCGATGCCGGCGGTGGTGGCGTTCAATTTGCGCAGCGTGCGGTTGGTCTGCTGCGCGATGATGCGGGCCACGGTGGTCTTGCCGGTGCCGGAGGGACCGTAGAAGATCATGTTGGGGATCTGTCCGCTCTCCACAATGCGGCGGAGCATCCCGCCGGGGCCGAGGATATGCCGCTGCCCGACCACGTCGGCAAGCGTATCGGGGCGGATCTCGTCCGCCAGAGGCTTGTACATGAAATTCCCTTCCTTCCAGAAAAATGCATGATAAATCATTATATCACCTCCCCGCGCGTTTGTAAAAAAGAATCTGGGTGAACTTTTTCGCTTCCCCTTCGTCTAACCCCCGTAAAAACCCAAGGCGCCCGCGGTGGACAATTCCGGCAGGCTTTGTTATAATAAAAAGACCCTGACAAACGCCGGAGTTCCTCCGCCGCGCCAGGCAATCAGGAGGAAACGTTTCTATGAATAAAGGAAGAATCAAAGCCGTTTTGTTTTTGGTGGTGTTTCTGCTGGTGATGGCCGTGGCCGTGAACCTGCTGCTGGACATGGATCGGGAGCGGCGCGAGGTGGTTCACCTGCCCGCGAATACGCCCGCCGCGACCGAGGCCCCGGCCCAGACGCCAGCCCCGGTTGAGACGCCCGCCCCGGTCCAGACCCCGGCGCCCACCCCGATGCCTACGCCGGTTCCCACGCCCGTTCCCACCCCGGCGCCTACGCCGGACCCCTATCTCAACGCGCCCTCGCCCACGCCGGTCCCCACTCCGGTGCCGGCGCCCGTGGGGCAGGAGCTTGGCTCCGGCCGCTTCAGCTCCGAGACGGGGGTGGCCATGAACATCCGGGCGGAGTGGACAGCTCACGTTCTGGACGCAAACCGCGTGCAGGTGACCGTGCAGGTCTGGCTGGACTCCTATTCCCTGCAGATCACCGAGGCCCGCAGCTCCCTGAATGTCAGCGTGGGCGACAGCTACAAGACCGCCGACACCCCCACGGCAAACTATGAGGACAACACCAGGCACGAGACCCTGCTCGCCACCACGGAGCACACGGTGAATCTCTCCGACGGGGAGAGCCGCAGCTTCCCCGTGCAGGTGGAGTACTACTTCGGCGGCACCTACATGAAGAAGGATCTGCCCGTCATCGAGTGCGGCGGCAGCATCACGCTGGAGAGATAAAAATGGGCCCCCTTTCGTAAAGGGGGCTGTCTGGCCGGAGGCCAGACTGAGGGATCGGGCGCAAGGCCTGCAGACAAACAAAAGGGTCAGCTTTTCGATCCCTCCGACCTCGCTTCGCTCGGCCACCTCCCTTTCGCAAAGGGAGGCGTGGCCGCAGGGGAGCCTATAAGGAAAGGTGAACCCCTCAGGCGCTTCGCGCCAGCTCCACCCGTAAAGGGCGCAATGCCCTTAGGCAGGGGAGCCAATAGAGAAAGGTTGATTGGAAATGCGCACGCCCGAACAGGTACAGCAGATCGTGGATCTGCTGCTCAAAGAATACCCGGAGGCCGACTGCACCCTGGATTACGGCAAGGATTACGAGCTGCTGTTCTCGGTCCGCCTGGCCGCCCAGTGTACCGACGAGCGGGTCAACCAGGTCACGCCCGCCCTCTTTGCCCGCTTCCCCACGCTGGAGGCCTTTGCCGCGGCCGACGTGGAGGAGGTGGAACAGTACATCCACTCCTGCGGCTTCTTCCGGGCCAAGGCGCGGGACATCGTGGCCTGCGCCCAGACGCTGATTCAAAAGCATGGCGGCCGGGTCCCCGGCACCATGGAGGAGCTGACGGCCCTGCCCGGCGTGGGCAGAAAGACCGCCAACCTCATCCTGGGGGACGTATTCCGCGTGCCCGGCTCCACGGTGGTGGACACCCACTGCATCCGTCTCACCAACCGCATGGGCCTGGTGGACGACATGAAGGAGCGGGTGAAGATCGAGATGGCCCTGCGCCGGATCCTCCCGCCGGAGAAGTCCAACGCCTTCTGCCACTGCCTGGTGCTGCACGGCCGCGCCGTCTGCGACGCGAGAAAGCCGAACTGCGAGGCCTGCTGTGTCAGGCATCTCTGCCGGCACTTCTCGGGGTGAGCAGTGCCTCCCTTTGGAAAAAGGGAGGGGGACCGCGCCTGCGCGGTGGAGGGATCGAATCGGCAGCCCTGCCACGCCAGACCTTTCGATCCCCCAGTCAGCTTTGCTGACAGCCCCCTTTTTGAAAGGGGGCCATGATCAAGACGGCGACATGCCTGCGCATTTTCCACCATCAAATCTGAAAGGAGGCGACGCCTCATGCAACTGAACAGAGACGCCCTCCTTGCCCGCTGGCGGGCCGATCGCCTGCCCTTCCTCGCGGCCCTGGGCTTCGGGCTGCTGGCCCACGGCTTCCTGCTGACCAACAAGATCCCCGTGGACGACGATCTGCCGAATTTCTTCAACAAAGGCGCAACCTACGTCTCCGGGCGCTATGGGCTGGAGCTGCTGCGCCTGGTGATGCCGGACGTGTCCATGCCCTGGATCTACGGCTGGATGAGCCTGGCGCTGCTGGCGCTGGCGGTGTGCGTAATGCTGCGGCTGTTTCGGATCAAAAGCCCGGCGCTGCGCCTGCTGCTGGCGGGGGTCTTCGTCACCTTCCCGGCGGAGACCGGCACCCTCTGCTACATGTTCACAGCCGTGCCCTACGCCCTGGCCCTGCTGCTGACGGTGACGGGCGTGGCGCTCTTTGCCGAAAACCGGCGCGGCCGGTGGCTGCTCTCCCCGCTGCTGATCGCCTTTTCCTGCTCAATCTACCAGGGCTATTTCGCCTTTGCCGCCAGCTTCTGCGTGATCCTTCTGATCCGCGCGCTGGCTGTGGAGGGGAAGGACGCCAAGCCGGTGCTGCTGGATGGGTTCAGGCTGCTGGGCATGCTGCTTCTGGCCCTGGCCCTCTACGGCCTTGCGATCCTCGTCGCCTCCCGGGCTCTGCACCTGCCTCTGCTGGGCGAGGCGGTCAATTCCCGCCAGAGCCTGCCGCTGCGCGCTGCCGTGGCCTACAGCGCCTGGCTCAAGACCCTGCTTCGGGGCTACTTTGCCTATGTCCCCTCCCGGGCGGCGCGGCTGTGCCATGTGCTGCTGCTTCTCACAGCGGGCGCGGCGCTGATCCTGCGCGTCAGGCGGGGCCGGGATGTCAAGGCCCTCGGCCTTCTGGCGCTGTGCCTGTTTCTCTTCCCTCTGAGCTGCTACTGCCTATATCTGCTGGCGGACAACAGCTATATCCACGCCCTGGCGCTCTACCCCTTCGCCTCGCTGTATGTGCTGTGCGCCGTGCTGCTGGACGGGGCGGAGTCCCCCGCGCCGCTCCGGCGTACCGGCAGCCTGGCTCTGGCTCTGGTGCTGGCGGGCAGCGTCTATTTTGCCAATGCCTTTACTCTGCGCGCAAAGCTCCAGTATGAAAACACCTACGCCCTCTACGCCGCCGTGGTGGCGGAGGTCTTTGAGACGGAGGGCTTTGACGAAAACGCCCGCGTGGCCCTCATCGGCCAGCCCGCCGCCGCGCGGACGCGCTTTGACAGCGCGTTCGATTTTGACGCCTTTACCCTGCCCGGCGTGAACATCACCGACCGGCGGCAGGCGGAGAACGTGATCCGGCTGTACCTGGGCTTTGATCTGCCCTTCGTCTCCGAGGAGGAGCAGGCGGCTCTGGCGGAGAGTCCGGAGTTCGCGGAGATGCCCGTCTGGCCCTATGCGGGCTCGGTGCAAAAAATCGGGGACGTTGTCGCCGTGAAGCTGGGGGAGGTCGCGCCATGAGAAAAGCGGGTCTGGACATCTGCCGGGTCTTTGCCATTGCCGTGGTGGTCCTGGTACACACGGTGATGCTCTTCTGGGACTTTGACCCCGCCGTGCCCACCTGGGCTGTTTACAACTACTTCAGCCTGGTGGGGCACGTCTGCATCCCGCTGTTTTTCATGCTCAGCGGGGCGCTGCTGCTGAGCCGCGAGAAGCTGGATCTGAAAAAGCATCTCATACGCACGGGGCACTTCGTGCTGCTGTTTTATGTCTGGTCACTGATCTGCTACGGGCTGGACGCGCGCTTTTTCCACATCTGGACGCTGGACGGGACCTTCCTGTCCCGGGTGCTCTCGGGCTATTTTCATGAGTGGTTCCTGCCTGCCCTCACGCTGTGCTACTGCGCGATCCCCCTGCTGCACGGCATGCTGTACCGGGAGGAGAAGAACGTCCGGGCCGGGATCCTGCTGCTCAGCGCCCTGGTGGTGCTGCTCTCGGATATCCCGTGCTTTCCCTACAAGCCCCCGATGATCAACACGCTTCTGAGCCCCTGGAAGCTGAGTGATCTGCGCTATCTGCTGTATTTTCTGCTGGGCTGGTATCTCAACGGAAAGAAGCTCTCCGGGCGGGCGCTGGCCCTGCTGGGTGCGGCGGCGCTGGCCGCGCAGCTGTTCCTCTGCCATGTCAATCGGCTCTACGCCATCTCCGTGGGCTATGCCATCGGCATTTATTACGGGAACTTCACGTCCTCCGCGGTGCTGACGGCGGTCTTCGTCTTCTGCCTCTGCCAGCGGGTCGAAACGGTCCCGCCGCGCGCGGCAAAGGCGCTCAAGCTCCTCGCCTCCTGCTCCTTCGGCATCTATCTGATGCATCCGATCGCCATTGATGCCCTGCGCAGCCGACACCTGGATTTCCGGGAGTACAACACCTTCTGGTTTTTCCCGGCCTGCTATCTGAGCTTTGTGCTCCTGCCGCTGGCAGCGACCCTGCTGCTGCGGAAAATCCCGCTGCTCAGAAAGCTGGTACAATAACGAATGCCCGCTCCGTATTCACGGAGCGGGCGCTGTTTTACAATTCGATCCGGCACGGTCGGCCGGTCTCGGCGTTGACGTAGATGATCACCGGCTCACCCTCGAGCCCGGTGCAGCGCAGCTCCCAGCAGGCCAGCGGATTGCCGCCCGGGCTGCGGCAGATCACCCGGCGGCTGCTCTCGGCCGTCACGGAATCGGGCAGCGTGTCCAGGGCCTCCTGCTCCTCTGTCTTCCAGTTCAGCTCCGCCGGCTCCGGGTCGTAGCGCGTGGCGTCAAAGGCGTAGACGCTGCCGTCGTCGAGCGCGATGGTGATGCTCACGCCGTCCTCTGTTCTCGGCACGCCCTCCTGGGTCGGGACATAATAGAAGCTCGCCAGCGCGCCGTTTTCCCCGCCGCGCTCGGGGACAAGATCTTCAAAGCCGTTGTCCGCAAGAAATTTTTCCGCATAGCCCCGCGCCTCCTCCGGGGAGAGCCTGCCGTTCTCCACCAGGCGGGACTGGGCCACATACTCCAGCCCCCGGCGGCTCACGCCGATGAGCAGACCGCCCGCGCTGTAGCAGAGGCGGCCCTCGGGGCCCTCGGCGGTATACTCCTCCCGCAGCTCCCGCTCCTCCACGCCCGCGGCCTTTGCCGCAAGGGCCCTGGCCTCACCGTCCGTGAGGGTGCCGGGGTCTCTGTTTTTTTCGGGGCTGAACTGGCCCTCGTAGGCAAAGGCCTCCGGCGCGGTAAAGCCGCTCTCGTAGTCCAGCAGCCGGGCCGAGAGCCGCTCGGTCCCATCCTCGCCCACGTTGCGCAGGGGCGTCTCCCGCCGGTCCATGGCGACATCGCCGCTGTGTACCTTTGCCTGCAGCTCGCGCAGACTGTCGGCCAGCTGCGCGGCTGCCTCGCCGAAATCCTGCAGGTGCTGCCGGTCGCTCTCCTCCAGTGTTTCGGCGGACAGGGCGCAGAGACTCGCGGTGTAGTCCCCGGCCCGGTTGAGAAAGCCCAGCAGCCCTTCCAACTCCTGGGTAGCAAAGGGCAGGACGGAGAGGGCCGTGTCGCAGGAGAGGGCCGCGGCGTGGGCCTGGGCGCAGAGACTCTTGCCCAGGGCCTCGTCCCCGGCGTAGCTGAGCTTCTTGAGCGACAGGCTCAGCGCGTCCGCCGCGGTCACCGCCTCCTCAAAGGCCCGGGCCGCCGCAAGATCCGAGGCCGCGCGGTACCATTCCAGGCGCGACTGGGACGCCCAGGCCAGCCCGCCCAGCCCGATGAGCGCCGCCAGGGTATAGACAATCAGAAGAATCCTGATTTTTTTGACCATAAAAATTCCCCCTTTGGGTAATTAGCTTTACCCAAAAGGGGGAGAATTATTTGAGCGTGGAGTTAAGCGAGCTTTTCCAGCCCCACGCGCAGTCTTCTGAGGCACGCGTCCCGGCCGAGGATGCGGCAGATCTCCACCGCGCCGCCGGGGGTGACGGCTTTGCCGGCCGCCGCGATGCGCACGGGCCACATGACCTTGGCGTTTTTGACGCCCTCGGTCTCGGCCAGCTTCACCATCACGTCCATGATGCCCTCGTCGTTCCAGCTCTCCAGCGCCTCGAAGGCGGGGATCACCTTCTCCAGCATGGCCTTGGCCGAGTCGCGGTCGGACTTGGACTTCTTGTGGACAAAGAGCTCGGCGTCGTAGTCGGGCAGCCGGTCGAAGAAGTCGACCTTCTCGGGGATCTCGCCCAGCACCTCGGTGCGCTGCTGCAGGAGGGCGGCAATGGCCGCGGCGTCATAGGCCGGATTCTTCACGCTCTTGCGGATCCAGGGCTCGGCCACCTTCGCAAAGTCCCCGGGGCTCATGGCGCGGATGTACTCTGCGTTGAAGTAGCGCAGCTTCTCGATGTCAAAGATGGCGGGGGACTTGGAGATGCCCGCAAGGTCAAAGACCTGCTTGAGCTCGTCGAGCGAGAAGATCTCCTGCTCACCGCGGGGGCTCCAGCCCAGCAGCGTGACGTAGTTGATGACCGCGTCGGTGAGGAAGCCCTGGGCGATCAGGTCCTCGTAGGAGGGGTCGCCGTGGCGCTTGGACATCTTGTTCTGGGCGTCGCGCATGACGGGGGAGCAGTGGACGTACTTGGGGATGGGCCAGCCGAAGCCCTCGTACAGGAGGTTGTACTTCGGGGCGGAGGAGAGGTACTCGCTGCCGCGCACCACATGGGTGATGCCCATGAGGTGGTCGTCCACCACGTTTGCAAAGTTATAGGTGGGCAGGCCGTCGCGCTTTAAGAGCACCTGGTCATCCAGGGTCTTGTTCTCCACGGTGATGTCGCCGAAGATCTCGTCGTGGAAGGTGGTGCTGCCCTCGTGGGGGATGCGCTGGCGGATCACAAAGGGCCGGCCCTCGGCGGCGAGGCGGTCGGACTCCTCCCGGGGCATATCGCGGCAGGGGTCGTCCCCGCGGTTAAAGTCGCCGGAATCCTCCTCGGATTCGGTCTTTTCGCAGAAGCAGCGGTAGGCGTGGCCGCGCTCCATCAGCAGCTCCGCGTACTCCTTGTAGAGGGGTCTGCGCTCGGTCTGCACATAGGGGGCCACGGGGCCGCCCACGTCGGGGCCCTCGTCGTGCTCCAGGTGGCACTCGGCCATCGTCTTGTAGATGACGTCCACCGCGCCCTCCACCAGCCGCCCCTGGTCGGTGTCCTCAATGCGCAGGATGAACTTGCCCTGGCCGTGCCGCGCGATCAGGTAGGTGTAGAGCGCGGTGCGCAGGTTGCCGACGTGCATATATCCCGTGGGAGAGGGAGCAAAGCGGGTGCGCACCTCGCCGGTGGGAATCCGCGCCTCCATCTCGTCAAACCAAGTCATGTCTTTCATAGCAATCTCCGATCTTTTTTCTGTCCGGGCAGAAGTGATTTCATACCCTGCTATATTATTTTGCATTTTTGCTGTTGTCAAGCCCCAGTTCTTTTGTTAAAATAGATAAGAATGTTTTTCGCGCTTTTTCGCAAGCGCCTCTTTCGATAGGAGGATCCCCCATGGAAAACGAAACCGCTGTCAAGAAAGTCATGCTCTCCGGCATCCAGCCCTCCGGCGACCTGCACCTGGGCAACTACCTGGGCGCCGTCAAAAACTGGGCGGCCCTGGCGGATCAGTTTGAGTGCTATTATTTCATGGCCGACCTGCACACGCTCACCGTGCGGCAGAACCCGACGGAGTTTCGCCGGCGCGCCACCGCGCAGCTGGCCCAGTACATCGCCTGCGGCCTCGACCCGCAGAAGAACACCCTCTTCCTCCAGAGCCATGTACACGAGCACGCCGAGCTCGGCTGGATCCTCAACTGCTACACCATGTTCGGCGAGCTCTCCCGCATGACCCAGTTCAAGGACAAGAGCGCCAAGAACGCCGACAACATCAACGGCGGCCTCTTCACCTATCCCGCCTTGATGGCGGCGGACATCCTGCTGTACCAGGCGGACTTTGTCCCCGTGGGCGAGGATCAGAAGCAGCACTGCGAGCTGACGCGCGACGTGGCCATCCGCTTCAACAACCTCTACGGCGAGACCTTCAAGGTGCCCGAGCCCTATATCCCCAAGGTGGGCGCGCGCATCATGTCCCTCTCCAACCCCACCGGCAAGATGTCCAAGTCCGACCCGAACGGCTGCGTCTTCCTCATGGACAAGCCCGAGGACATCGCCCGCAAATTTAAGCGCGCCATCACCGACTCCGACACCGAGCGCTGCGTCCGCTTCGACCCGGAGGCAAAGCCCGGCGTCTCCAACCTCATGAACATCTACGCCTCCGTCACCGGCAAAAGCTTTGACGAGATCGAGCGGGAGTTCGAGGGCCAGGGCTACGGCGTGTTCAAGCCCGCCGTGGGCGAGGCCGTCATCGAGACCCTGCGCCCCATCCGCGAGGAGGCCGAGCGCATGATCGCCGACAAGGCCTATCTCAAGGATGTGTATACCGACGGCGCCCAGCGTGCCTCCGTTGTGGCGCGCAAGACCCTGCGCAAGGTCTACAAGAAGCTCGGCCTGGTGGAAAAACCCTTTTAATCGTCAAAATGCAAGCATTTTGACGAGCTTGCAGCTCTCTGCGCGCACTCGCTTCGCTCGCACACTGGATAGCTGAGAAGAGTTTTTTGTCAGGCGCATGTCCTGACAAAAAACGGATTTGAATTGCTTCGCTTTCGCGAAGAGCCAAGTTCGCTTTTCATACGATCAGAAACATTTTTCGGAGGAAACCTTTATGTTTCCAAAACTCAGCCAGTGGCCGGCGCTGGCCCTCGCCTTCGCCGTGTCGCTCGCCATCTCCTATTTCATGACCCCGCCGGTCAAGCGCTTTGCGGAGAAGATCGGCGCCATGGACATCCCCAAGGATGACCGCCGGGTCCACGATCACCCCATTCCCCGGATGGGGGGCCTGGCCATCATCATGGGCTTTGTGCTGTCGGTGCTGCTGTTTGTGCCGGTGTCGGACAAGGTCTATGGCATTGTAATCGGCTCCTTCATCATCGCGGGCATGGGCTTTGTGGACGACATCGTCTCGCTCCGCCCCATGGTGAAGTTCATCATCCAGATCTTTGCCGCGCTGGTCTGCGTCCGCTTCGGCCTGGAGATCGACGCAATCTCCTGGCCCTCGGCCCAGACCTACATCGAGCTTGGACCCTGGGGCGCACCGCTGACCATGCTGTGGATCGTCCTGTGCACCAACGCCATCAACCTCATCGACGGGCTGGACGGCCTGGCGGTGGGTGTGTCCGCCATCTGCTCCTTCTTCCTGCTGATGGGCGCCTTGATGTTTGCCATGCCGACGCCCGCCGTCGCCCTGATCCTCGCGGCGCTGCTGGCCGCCTGCCTGGGCTTCATCCCCTTCAACCACAACCCTGCCAAGATCTTCATGGGGGACGTGGGTTCGCAGTTTCTGGGCTTCGTGCTGGCGGCGGTGTCCATCCTGGGCCTGTTTAAATTACAGACCGTGGTCACCTTTGCCGTCCCCCTGGCGGATACCGCCTTTGCCGTCATCCGCCGCATTATCCACGGGCAGAGCCCCTTCCAGGCGGACAAGGGCCACTTCCATCACCGGCTCCTGGCCCTGGGGCTGAGCCAGAAGCAGGCGGTCCTGGTGCTCTACGCCTTCTCCGCCATCGGCGGCCTGGTGGGCCTCTGGATCCCCAGCAGCACCCCGCTGGTGCGCGTGCTGTGTATGATCGCCATTCTGATCGCCCTGCTCGGCATCCTGGTCATCATCTTCATCCGCAACCCGCGCCGGGCCCGCGCCCGGAAGGCGCGCCGGGAGAAGGAAAAGGCCCGGCGGGATATGGCCGGCCCTGAGGACAAAGAGAAATAAGAACAAGCAAAAGAACAGCTAACCCCGGGAGACTCTTTTTGAAAGAGTCTCCCGGGGTTTTTGCGCCGGTTTTCAACCACGGGGTCACGCGGCGATCCGCGGCTCGCCCGCCTGCCTCCGCGCGGCGTAGTTCTCCGGCTCCACGCCCAGGTTTTCCTTGAGCCAGCGCAGGGTGTTGGCCGAGTTCATCAGCACGTTCAGATCGATGACGCTGTCCCAGTAGTAGCTGCCCTCCGCGTCGGACTTGGGCAGGGGCGTGAGCTCAAGGGTGACGCTGACGGTGCTCTGCAAATCTCGGCACTGCTCGCTCTCATAGGGAAACCAGAGGCCGATGTTCCCCGCCTGCGCGTCGGGCAGGATGCCCGTCCGGTACAGGTCCAGGGCCTGCTCCGGGGTGAGGGTCAGTTCGTCGCCGGTCCAGCCCCGCGTCTCGTCGTAGCGGGAGATGTTGACGGACGCCCGCGTGACGGAGCTCTCGTCCACCTCCCGCCCGCCGGCGGTGACCCGGCTCATCACGGCCTCCGGCACGTTGGCCAGGGCCTGGTAGCGGTTGAGGTCGGACCCCGGGTCCGCCTGGGCCGCCTCGCTGTTGACGAGGCGGTAGCTCCGCCGGACGGTTTTGCCGTTTTTCAGCGTGTAGGTCAGCGGCATGTTCCAGCAGCGCACGGAGCTTTCCCGCTCATTTTCCGCCTTGTGCGCTGTCACGCCCCGGTGAAAGTCGCAGTAGGCGGCGATGGAGGCGGGGTCGGTCATCTCCCGGCTGCCGCCTGTCTGGAGCATGACGGAGGCCACCTCGTCGGGATCCGGCACATAGCGCTCGTAGCCCGTCACGTCCGCCTCCGCGAGGATCGCCAGCAGCACGAGGAGCCCGGCGATGATCCCGATCTGTTTCCAGCCCCGGCGGAAGACCCGCAGGGATTTTTTGATCAGCATCTCGGCCACAAACCAGCCCAGGGCCGCGCCCAGAGCCAGCAGCACGAAGGCGCAGACGGCCAGTCCCCGGCCGTAGACGATGCGGGAGAGAAACTCCTGGCACAGGATGCAGGCGACCACCACGGCGGTGCCAACGGCCATGCAGATGCGGAAGAGGGGCCGCAGCACCGGCACCGCCACGATCTCCCCGGCGGCTTCCATGTGCCGCTTTTTGAGGATCAGCACCGCCAGCAGCCCCAGAAGCAGTCCCACGCCGCACAGAAGCGCGAGATATCTCAGCCCGCTGATTGAGTAAGTCATGGGCGCGCTCTCCGCCGCGCGCGGATCTGCCGGGAGGGTGCGCTGCGCCGTCACGTTCAGCGTCATGAGCACCGTGGGCAGAGGGGACAGCCAGGAGAGGGCCTCCTGCTGATAGGTGTAGCCGTAGACCAGCGTGTGCAGCAGGGCGTGCACCGCCCCCTCAAACACCTGGGCCGTGCAGCCCAGCACCACGTACACCGCGGGCAGCACGAAGATGTTCCCCGTCAGCACCCCGCAGAAGCAGGCAAGCCCGTAGAAGGCCACGGTGCCCAATACCACCAGCAGCAGCCAGGTACCCAGATGCCCCGAAACGACCCCCGGCACCCGGGGACAGACCGCCAGCATCACCAGAAAAGCCAGCACATCGGCCAGCAGCATCGGAACAAGGCCGGTGAGAAAGGCTGTGAAGTAGGCCTCCTCCCGGCGCATGGGCAGGGAGTTGATCAGCCCGCAGCTCCGGCGGTCATAGAGATAGCTCAGCATGGCCATGGCCATCACGGGCATGGCGAAGATGGAGAACTTGGCAAGCTCCGTGCCGGTCTCCAGCAGGGAGCGGTTGACGTTGTTGATATAGTCCAGCTCGCGGAAGTAATCGATGCTCTTGATGCCCGCCAGCTGCAGCGGCGCGTACAGCAGCACCGCGAGCCACAGCGCCCACAGGGGCCAGAAGCGCCGCAGCAGGCTCTTGGCAAAGCCCTTGTTATAGAAGGATATTCTTGATTTCATGCTCGGCACCTCCCAGCTCGTAGATGAAGATCTCCTCCAGACTCAGGGGCAGCACGTCCAGGAAGAAGGGCTCGCAGGCGGCGAGCTTCGCCGTCAGCTCCTCACGCTTTCCCCGCAGGATCAGCTGCCGCAGGCGTCCGGTGCGGCTCTCGTGCAGGATGCTCAAGCCCTCGGGCAGCTCCCGCTCCTCCGGCAGGGCCAGCTGGATCTTCACGGTGTTCTCCTGCATCTCACTCAGCGGCCGCTCCAGCAGCATTTTGCCCTTGTTCATGATGCCCACGTGGTCGCACACGTCCTCCAGCTCCCGCAGATTGTGGGAGGAGACCAGCACCGTGGTGCCCCGCTCGGCCACATCCTGCAGCAGCAGACTCCAGACCTGACGGCGCATCACGGGGTCGAGTCCGTCCACCGGCTCGTCCAGCAAAATCACCTCCGGGCAGCAGCTCAGGGCGATCCAGAAGGCCGCCTGCTTCTGCATACCCTTGGAGAGGCGGCGCACGGGCTGCTCCGGCTTCAAGTCGAAGGCCGGGGCCAGCTTTTCAAAGCGCTCCTCGGAAAAGCCCGGCATCATGCTGCGGGTGAAGTTCTTCATCTCCCGGATAGAGGCCCCGCCGAAGTAGAACACCTCGTCGGGAATATAGGCAATCCGCGCCTTGACGGCGGGGTTTTCGTACACCGGCTCCCCGTCGATCAAAACCGTGCCGGAATCCTGGCGGTAGATGCCTGCCAGGTGGCGGATCAGCGTGGATTTGCCCGCGCCGTTGGGGCCCACCAGCCCGTAGACCGCGCCCTTCGGCACGGAGAGATCCAGCCCGTCCAGGGCCCGAAAGCCGTCAAAGCTCTTGATAAGCTCCTTGACCTGTATCATGTGTCTTCCTCCTTCTCTGTCAGCAGGGCCGCCATCTCCGCCCGCGTCATGCCAACGGTGTCAAACTCCGCGGCGAGAGCCAGCAGCTTCTCCGTCAGCTCCTTTCGCCGCGCTTCGCGCGCGCCGCTGTTCCGGCTGACAAAGCTGCCCTTGCCGGGCACCGAGACGATATAGCCCTCCTGCTCCAGCTCCCGGTAGGCCCGCTGGATGGTGTTGGGGTTGATGGTGAGACTGACGGCCAGCTCCCGCACCGAGGGCAGTCTGCTGTCCGGGGGCAGCGCGCCGGAGAGCATCAGCTGGCGCAGGGAGTCCTTCACCTTTTCATAGATGGGCCGGGAATCGCTGTAGTTGATGGTGATCAAGCCCGTCCCTCCTTCCGTGTTAACTGTATTAATCTGATTAGTACAGTTTAGATATAACACAGCCGCCCCGCATTTGTCAAGCGGGGCGGCGCAATCTTAAGAATTGCAGCACAGTAAGCTGCGTTTTCAGCGGTGTCATCCTGAGCGAAGCGAAGGATCTCAAACGCTGTGGCCTATACCATCGTCAAGGCTGAGATTCTTCGTCGCTGCGCGCCTCAGAATGACACGGCCGGGAGCGCCGTGCGCCTCACGCCGTCAGCACCGGCAGGCCTGCCATGTAGCGGCGCATCATGTCAAAGGCGTGGTTGCCCGCCATGCGGCGGATGAAGCTGCGGGTGCGCTTTTCGCCCATGTGAGTCTCACGCACAAAGGTCTGCCCCTCCACCGCCAGGGCGATGAACACGGTGCCCACCTCGTGTACGCCGTCCCCGTCCGGGCCGGCCAGACCCGTCACGGACACCGCCATGTCGGTGCCGAGGCGCGCGCGGATGCCCTCGGCCATGGCCTTGGCGACCTCAAAGCTTACCGCGCCCTTTTCCTCGATCAGCTCCCGGTCGATCCCCAGCAGCGCGGCTTTCACGGCGTTGGTGTAGGTCACGGCCCCGCCCAGAAAGAAGGCGCTGGCGCCGGGCAGTTCGGTAAAGCGGCGGGCGATGTCCCCGCCGGTGCAGCTCTCGGCCGTGGAGAAGGTCATGCCCGTCTTCCGGAAGAGCTGCATGGCGGCCTCCTCCAGGCACTCCACGTCCTCGCCGTAGATGAGATCGCCCAGCACCTCGCGCACATGGGCCTTCACCGGGGCGATCATGGCCTCGGCCTCGGCCTCGGTGGGCGCCTTGGCGGTGATCTGCAGCAGGCAGTCGCACTCCTTGGCGTAGGGGGCCATGGAGGGATTGACCATGGCGTTCATCTCCTCGGCAAAGATGTCGTCCACCGCACTCTCCCCGATGCCGAAGATGCGCAGGGAGTGGGAGACGATCTGCTCGTCCGACAGGCGCCGCAGGTAGGGGATGGCGGAGGTTTCAAACATGGCGCGGCACTCCTTGGGCGGTCCCGGGATCATCACCACGATCTTGCCGTCCTTTTCAAAGCCGCAGCCCGGCGCGGTGCCGCAGCTGTTGTGAAACACGGTGCAGCCCTCCGGCAGCAGGGCCTGCTGGAAGGTGTTCTCCGTCAGGCCCCTTCCCGTGCGGATGTACTCGTAGAGCCCCGCTTCCTCTTCCTCGTTTTTCACCAGGGGCAGGTCAAAGCACTCGGCCAGAATCTGCTTGGTCAGGTCGTCACAGGTGGGGCCCAGTCCCCCGGTGGTGACGATGATGTCCGCCCGCTCCTTGGCGATGCGGACGCACGCCCGCAGCCGCTCGGGGTTGTCGCCCACCACGGTGTGGTACTTGACGTTGATGCCGATCTTCGAGAGCATCTCGGAGATGTCCCGGGCGTCGGTGTTGGTCACGTGGCCCAGCAGCAGCTCGGTGCCCACGGAGAGGATTTCGGTGTCAAGGCTTTTCTTCATATCCGATCGCGATCCTTTCCAGGCCGTGAATGGCCTCCTCTACCAGCGCGTCCACGTTGAGGGCGCTCTCGGCTTCTTCCACCTCCTGCACCGTCGGATGGGTGCGGGGGTGCCGCGGCGTGAAGACCGTGCAGCAGTCCTCGTAGGGCAGAATGGAGGTGTCAAAGGTGCCGATCTTCCGGGCCCAGGCCACGATCTCGCCCTTGTCCATGCCGATCAGCGGCTGCAGCACCGGCAGGTCGATGACCGCCTGGGTGGAGGCCATGGCCTCCATGGTCTGGCTGGCCACCTGGCCCAGGTTCTCGCCGGTGACGATGGCCTTGGCCCCGTTATCCAGGGCAATGCGCTGGGCAATGCGCATCATGAAGCGGCGCATGATGAGCGTGAAATACTCCTCCGGGCACTTGTCGCGGATCTCCTCCTGGATGTGGGTGAAAGGGACCACCTCCATGCGCATCCGGCCGCAGTAGGGGGTCAGGAGCCTGGCCAGCTCCACCACCTTTTCCTTGGCCTGCTGGGAGGTATAGGGGAAGGAGAAGAAGTGGATGGGGATCACGCGCACGCCGCGCCGGGCGATCATGTAGGTGGAGACGGGGGAGTCGATCCCGCCGGAGAGCAGTGTCACCGCGATGCCGTTGGAGCCGACCGGCATGCCGCCCGCGCCGGGCACCGGGGCGCTGTGGACATAGGCGGCCAGATCCCGCACCTCGACGTAGACCGTCAGCTCCGGGTTGTGTACGTCCACCTCGACGTCAGGGTAGGCCTCGTTGAGCTCTCCGCCCACGTACTGGCTCAGCTGCACGGAGGTCAGGGGGAAGCTCTTGTCCGAGCGCTTGGACTCCACCTTGAAGCTCTTGACGCGGCCCATCTCGCCGCGCATCTTCTCGATGGCAAGCCGCGCGATGGCGTCCTTGTCCTTCTCGCAGGCGGAGGCCCGGGAGATGGCCACGATGCCGAAGACCTTCTGCAGCTCCTCGAAGGCCGCGTCCATGTCGGCACCCTCCGCGCCCTCCACGTAGATGGTGGACTGAAGAATGTAGACCTTGAATTTCCCGATCTGGCTGAGCCGCCAGCGGATGTTCGACAGCAGCTTCTGCTCAAAGCGGCGGCGGTTGAGCCCCTTGAGGATGATCTCTCCGATTTTTAAAAGAATAATATCGTTCATGTTTTTCTCCTGTGTGTTGGCAGTTCCAGTTATTCTATCATATCGCGCGCAAAAGCGCCACGCTTTTTCGGAGAAAAGTTCTTGACAGGCGGGAGGAGCGGGTTACAATGAGAAAAAGCATACATTTATCTCCGCTGGTTTTGTGTTCGCCGTGACTGACCTGCACAGGTCAAGACCCATTTCTTTCCCATCGGGGAAAGAAACGGTTCTTGTACTCCAAAGAAAGGCGACCAGAGGAAGTGTCCTCTGGACTCCTCGCAAAGGCGGGGAACCCAAGGGAAAAACCAGGGTCGCCGCTTAAGCAGTGAGGCGTAGGCGGTGCGCCTGGATACCGCTGCCGCTCCATGGTGCTTCTGACAGGGATTTCACCACGCCCTTTTCCGCGGCTCGCGGTCTGTGACCCGGGCAGCGCTGCGGACGGTGACGCGATCCGGCATGGTTTTTGTACCAGATATGCACAAGGTTCGATATCCGCGCGTACGGCTTCGCGCTTTGTACGATGCTGCCCGCGTTTGGCGCCCTTTTCTTCTGGCCCGGGCGCGGACCATCTTCTTTTCGCGCAAGATCGAAAAGAAGATGGGGGGCGCATTGCGCAGGTCAACACCTGTGAACACGATATCTCCATATGAAAGAATGTATACGAAAGGGGGCGGCGCTGTGGCCCGTTTCTGCCTGCTTTTGCTGATCTGCCTGTTGGGCGGCGTGACCCAGGGCACCTGCGGCTTCGGCTGCGGGATCTTTGCCACGCTGGGCTTTTCCGCCTACCTGCCCGTGCCCCAGGCCGCGGCGGTCACTTCCATCATCAATCTCGGGCTCACGCTGCCGATGGTTCTGCGCTACCGGAAGCATCTGACCCTGCGGCGCATCGTGCTGCCGTTTCTGGTGTACACGGTCTCGGCAGTGCTGATCATCCGCTTCTCCGCGGGCCTGGACGGAAAGCTCTTAAAGCGCGTCTTCGGCGGCTTTCTTGTGGCGCTGAGCCTGTACCACTTCACGCTCCGGGGCAAACAGCCTGCCCGCTGGACGCCGTGGCTGGCGGCGCTGGCCTTCATCGTCTCGGGCCTCGGCAGCGGGCTTTTCGGCGTGGGCGGCCCGCTGCTGGTGCTGTATTTTCTGGCCAACACCGACTGCAAGGAGGAGTTTCTGGCGGACACCCAGATGATCTTCGTCCTGGGCGCCGTGCCCTCACTCTATACCCGCGTGACCAGCGGCCTGCTGACCCCGGCCCACATCCCCTTCCTGATCCCCGGACTCATCGGGGTGCTGCTGGGCTTTTTCATCGCCGGCAAGATCGTGGGCCGCGTCGACAAGCAGCGCCTGACCAAAATCGTCTATACCGCCATCGGCCTCAGCGGGCTGTGCTATCTGCTGGGGATGTGAGAAAAGGAGCGCATATGAAACAGATTCTCATGCTGGGCACCGGCGGCACCATCGCCTCGGAGATGACGCCGGAGGGCCTGACCCCGGAGCTGACGCCGGCGCAGCTGCTGCGCTATGTGCCCGCCATCCGGGAGCTGTGCCGGGTGGACTGCCTGTCCCTGTTCAGTCTGGACAGCACCAACATCACCCCCGCCCACTGGCTGCAGACCGCCGCCGCCATCCGCGAGCACTATGACCGATACGACGGCTTTGTCATCAGCCATGGCACCGACACCATGGCCTACACCGCCGCGGCGCTGAGCTATCTGGTGCAGGGGTCGAAAAAGCCCATCATGCTCACCGGGGCGCAGAAGCCCATCAACTACGACTCCACCGACTCCAAGCTCAACCTCATGGACGCCTTTGTCTGCGCCTCGTCGGGGCTGCTCTCCGGGGTCAACATCGTCTTCTCCGGCCGCGTCATCCTGGGCACCCGGGCGCGCAAGACCTGCTCCAAGAGCTTCGCGGCCTTCTCCAGCATCAACTATCCGGACATCGGCATCCTGCTGGACCACCGCCTGGTGCGCTATCTGGAGCCGGAGTACCTGGATACGCCGCTCTTTTCCGACCGGCTGGACCCCAGGGTGGCCCTCATCAAGATGGCCCCCGGCACGGACCCGGAGGTGCTGGACTTCCTGCTCAGCCGGAACGACGCGCTGGTGATGGAGTGCTTCGGCGTGGGCGGTCTGCCGGCCTATGAGGACGACCGCATCCTCCGCATCGTGGAGAAGCACACCGCCGCCGGCAAGTTCATCGTGGTCACCACCCAGGTGCAGAACGAGGGCTCGGATCTCTCGGTCTACTCCGTGGGCCACGATCTCAAGCGCAACCCCCTCGTGCTGGAGGGCTATGACATGACCACCGAGGCCCTCTACGCCAAGATGATGTGGATCCTCGGCCGGACGAAAGACCCTGCCGAGGTCGCCCGCCTGTTCTACACCCCCGTGGCCCACGACATGCTGGCCCGGTACGAGGCATAGAGCGTGTGGAGTGTGGAGACAAGGAGCGCCTTCGGCGCGGCCGGAAAACCGATCCCTCCGCCCCTCCGGGGCACCTCCCTTTCTCAAAGGGAGGCGGCAAGCCTTTTGGCCCCCTTTCGTAAAGAGGGCTCCGCGCAGCGGTGGGGGATCGATCGAATCGTCTCCGAGGACACCTTCACTCCACTCTCAGCACCCCCGCAAGGAAGGAATACCCCTCAGTCCGGCTGCGCCGGACAGCTCCACCCATGAAGGGAACAATGCCCTTGGGCAGGGGAGCCTGTAAGGAAGGTTAAATATGCAAACTGTTATCGTCATCGGCGGGGGAGCGTCGGGCATGATCGCCGCGCTCACCGCCGCGGAGAATCCAGAAAACCGCGTGCTCCTGCTGGAGCGGCAGCAGCGGGTGGGCCGCAAGCTGCTGGCCACCGGCAACGGCCGCTGCAATCTCACCAACACCGGGGCCGCCCCGGGAAACTACCACGGGGAGCACCCGGACTTTGCCGTGCCGGCGCTCACCGCCTTTCCGCCCGCGGCGGCGCTGGACTTCTTTCACGGCCTGGGGCTTGTCACCCAGGAGGAGTACGGCGGGCGGGTCTACCCCCTCTCCAACGCGGCCAACAGCGTGGTGGACGTGCTGCGCTTTGCCCTGGAGGCCCGGGGCGTGGAGCTGCGCGGCGCCTGCCCGGCCCGGTCCCTGCGGCGGGAAAAGAACGGCTTTGCCGTCGTCACCGACAGCGAGACCCTGCACGCCGACAAGCTGATCGTGGCCTGCGGCGGCGCTGCCGGGGCCAAGCTCGGCGGCGTGACGGACGGCTATGAGCTTCTCAAGGCCCTGGGCCACAAGCGCACCGCGCTCTACCCGGCCCTGGTGCAGCTTCTCACGGCCCCGGATTATCCAAGGGCGCTCAAGGGCGTCCGGGCTGACTGCGCCCTGCGCCTCACCGCGGGAAAAACCACCCTGGCCCAGAGCGCCGGGGAGCTGCAGTTTACCGAGACGGGCGTCTCCGGCCCCGCGGCCTTCGACCTCTCCCGTGCCGCCGCCACCGGCGGAAAGGGGCTCATGGTCTCGGCGGACTTCTTCCGGAACTATGACCTCGATATGGTCTGTGAGCTGCTGCGCGCCCGGCGGAGGAGCCTGCCCGCCCTGCCCGTGTCGGAGATGCTCACGGGCATGCTCCACAACCGCCTCGGCAAGATGCTGGTCAAGTACGCGGGGCTCAACGCCAACGCGCCGCTCTCGACCCTCACGGCCGGGGAACTGGAAACCCTGGCCCGCGCCTGCAAGGACTTTTGTCTGGAGGTGAAGGGCACCGAGGGCTTTGATTCCGCACAGGTCACCGCCGGGGGCGTGAAGACCTCCGGCTTCAACCCCGAGACGCTGGAGAGCTGGTTTGTCCCCGGGCTCTTTGCCTGCGGCGAGGTACTGGATATCGACGGCGACTGCGGCGGCTACAATCTCCAGTGGGCCTGGGCCAGCGGCCGAAAAGCGGGGAGGCTGGGCACATGATCCTGCTGCGCAATCTTCGCCTGGAGGAGGGCGAGGCGCTCTCGGCTCTCCGCAAAAAGGCGGCCAAAAAGCTGGGGATCCCGGAAGAGGACATCCTGGCGCTGCGGCCGGTCAAGCGCTCTCTGGACGCACGCAAGAAAAACGACATTCACTTTCTCTGCTCCGTCGCTCTCACCCTGCGGCGCGGGGAGGAGCGGGCCCTGCGCCGCGGCGGCAAAGATGCCGCCCCCTATGAGCCCCCGGTCTACGAGCTGCCCTGGGTGCGCACGGACGAGCGACCCGTGGTGGCGGGCTTCGGCCCGGCGGGGATGTTCGCGGCCCTGGCCCTGGCCAGGGCGGGCGCAAGGCCCATCGTGCTCGAGCGCGGCAAGGACGCCGTCTCCCGCGCCAGGGACGTGGAGGCCTTCCGCCGGGGCGGGGCGCTGAATCCCGAGTCCAACGTCCAGTTCGGCGAGGGCGGGGCCGGCACCTTCTCGGACGGGAAGCTGAACACCGGCACCCATGATCGGCGCATGTTCTGGGTGCTTCAGGAGTTTGCCGCCCACGGCGCGCCGGAGAGCGTGACCTGGGACGCAAAGCCCCACATCGGCACGGACATCCTCCTCGACGTGGTGCAGAATATCCGAAAAGAAATCCTCGCCCTGGGGGGCGAGGTGCGCTTTGAAACAAGGCTGGACGGGCTGGAGCTCGAAGACGGCGCGCTCACCGGCGTTTACGTCACGCACCATGGCGAGACTGTGACACTGCCCTGCCGCCGCCTGATCCTGGCCCTGGGCCACTCCGCCCGGGACAGCTTTGAGATGCTGCACGAACTGGGAATTCCCATGGAGCGCAAGCCCTTTTCGATGGGCCTGCGCATCGAGCACAGGCAGGCGGACATCGACCTGGCCCAGTACGGCAGACCCCGGGGCAAGCTGCCCCCGGCGGACTACAGTCTCAATGTCCACCTGCCGGAGGGGACGAGCGCCTACACCTTCTGCATGTGTCCCGGCGGCAAGGTCTTCGCCGCGGCCTCGGAGGAAGGCGGCGTCTGCACCAACGGTATGAGCTATTCCGGGCGCGACGGGGAAAACGCCAATGCCGCTCTGCTCGTCACCCTCCACCCGGAGGACTTCCCCGGCGAGGGGGTGCTCGCTGGCATGGCCTGGCAGCGGGAACTTGAGCGCCGGGCCTATGAGATGAGCGGCTCCTACCGGGCCCCCTGCCAGCTTTCGGGGGACTTCCTCGCCCGCCGCAAGAGTGTCGGCCCCGGCAGGGTGATGCCGAGCTACACCCCGGGTGTCACCTGGTGTGAGCTGCACGACTTGCTGCCGGCGCGCATCACGTCGGTGCTGGAGCAGGCCATCCCCGCCCTGGGAAAGAAGCTCAGGGGCTTTGACGATCCGGAGGCGGTGCTCACCGCGCCGGAGACCCGCTCCTCCTCCCCGGTGCGCATCCTGCGGGACGAGAGCCTGCAAAGCGCGGTGCGGGGCCTCTACCCCTGCGGCGAGGGCGCCGGCTACGCCGGCGGCATCACCTCCGCCGCGGTGGATGGCCTCCGCTGCGCCGAAGCGGTGCTGCGAGATCTCATGTAGGGGCGGCTATCAGCCGCCCGCAGGGGATGCGGATCCCCACGCCGGTGTGCGCCCCGGCCCCCTTTCGGAAAGGGGGCTCCGCCGCAGGCGGTGGGGGATCAACCCCTCCGGCCCTGCGGGCCACCTCCACCCGTAAAGGGCGCAATGCCCTTTCAGGGGAGGCTTTGCAGAGGGGCATATCTCTCCTTTGCGGTACTGTTTTCGATGTTTCCCGTAGGGGAGGCCCTTGGGCCTCCCGAAACAAATCAGCCGCCCCATGCGGGGCGGCTGGTTTCATCTTATCAACCGACGCGAAGCCCAGCGGAGCGGGTTCGTGTCGGAAAGGAAGAACAGGGCTGACGGTCAATCAGGCGCCCCATTCGGGGGCGCCTGATGACCATACAGTCTTGTTATGACGTCAGCACAGCTGTGCGCCGGCGGGGACGGAGTCGTCCAGCATCACCAGATGCAGCTCCTCCTTGCCGTCCACCTCGCGCAGGGCGGAGAGCAGCATGCCGTTGGACTCCTGGCCCATCATCTTGCGCGGGGGCAGATTCAGGATGGCGACCACGGTCTTGCCGACCAGATCCTCGGGCTCATAGAACTTGTGGATGCCGGAGAGGATCTGACGCGGGGTGCCGCTGCCGTCGTCCAGCTGGAACTTCAAGAGCTTCTCGCTCTTCTTCACGGCCTCGCAGGCGAGGACCTTGCACACGCGCATGTCGCACTTGGCAAACTCGTCGATCGACACCTCGGGCAGGACGGGCTTGACCGTCACCTTGGGGGCGTGTGCCTTCTGCTGGGCGCTCTCCAGCTCCTCCAGCATCTTCTGCACGTCGATGCGGGGGAAGAGGGTCTCGCCCTTGTGGACCTCGACGTCCGCGGGCAGCACGCCGTACTGATCGGCGGCGTCCCAGCTCTGGGCGGCCTTGTCGGCGCCGATCTGGGCGAAGGCCTTGTCGCAGCTGGCGGGGATGAAGGGGGTCAGCATGATAAGGGAGACGCGCAGGGCCTCGAGCAGGTTGTAGAGCACGGTGGCGAGTCTGGCCTTCTTGCTCTCGTCCTTGGCCAGGGCCCAGGGCATGGTCTCGTCGATATACTTGTTGGCCCGCTGAATGAGCTTGAACACGTCCTCCAGCGCGAGATGCGGCTGGAAGGCGTCCATCTGCTCGGCGTATCTGGCGGCGGTCTCGCGGATGAGGGCGATGAGCTCCTCGTCAAAGTCGCCGCTCTCGCGCTCTTGGGGCAGCTTGCCGCCGAAGTACTTCTCCACCATGGCGGTGGTGCGGGAGACCAGGTTGCCCAGGTCGTTTGCCAGGTCTGTGTTGATGGTGTTGATCAGCAGCTCGTTGGAGAAGTTGCCGTCGGAGCCGAAGGGGAAGGTGCGCAACAGGAAGAAGCGCAGCGCGTCCACGCCGAACTTGTCGGCCAGGACGTAGGGATCGACCACATTGCCCTTGGACTTGGACATCTTGCCGCCGTCGATGACGAGCCAGCCGTGGCCGTAGACCTTTTTGGGCACGGGCTCGCCCACGCTCATGAGCATGGCGGGCCAGATGATGGAGTGGAAGCGGACGATCTCTTTGCCGACGATGTTCACAGGCGGCCAGTACTTGCCGTAGTCGTCGTAGCGGTCGTTCATGAAGCCGAGGGCGGTGGCGTAGTTAAACAGCGCGTCGACCCAGACGTAGACGACGTGGCCCGGATCGAAGTCCACGGGCACGCCCCAGGTGAAGCTGGTGCGGGAGACGCAGAGGTCCTCGAGACCCGGCTTGATGAAGTTGTTGATCATCTCGTTGACGCGGGAGGCGGGCTCCAGGAAGGTGCCGGACTCCAGCAGCTCCTGCACGGGCTTGGCATACTTGGAGAGACGGAAGAAGTAGGCCTCCTCCTCGGCGTCGTGCACGGGGCGGCCGCAGTCGGGGCACATGCCGTTAACCAGCTGGCTCTCGGTCCAGAAGCTCTCGCAGGGGGTGCAGTACTTGCCCTTGTAGGAGCCCTTGTAGATGTCGCCGTTGTCGTACATCTTCTTGAAGATGCGCTGGATGGCGGCCACATGGTAGTCATCGGTGGTGCGGATGAAGCGGTCGTTGGAGATGTTCATGAGCTTCCACAGGTCGAGGATGCCGCCCTCGCCGCAGACGATATCGTCCACAAACTGCTGGGGGGTTTTGCCGGCCTCCTTGGCCTTCTCCTCGATCTTCTGGCCGTGCTCGTCGGTGCCGGTCAGGAACATCACGTCATAGCCGCGCAGACGCTTGTAGCGGGCAAAGGCGTCGGTGGCGACGGTGCAGTAGGTGTGCCCGATGTGCAGCTTGTCCGAGGGGTAGTAGATGGGGGTTGTGATGTAAAAGGTCTGTTTTTCCATGCTTGTCTCTCCTGTCCTGTATACTGAGTTTGTTGCTGACAAATTGGGGGTTCCACGCATCAGGTGGGATTGAGATAGTCGTAGTCGTCCATGAAGGCGTCCTTGGGCTCGTAGCCTTCGGGCCACTCGATGTCCTCGTCGTGGAAATAGTAGACGCCGGAGTTGAGATAGACGGTGTCGACGTAGTTGCCGTCGGCGTCATAGATGTCGCCGTAGGTGTGGATGCTGTAGCCGATCAGCACATCGGGGTACTCCTCGTCGTACACCTCGCCGGAGGTGTGGCGGAGGGAGACGCTGCGCCCATCCAGATCGGTGCCCCAGATCTCGATGGTGAGGGTGGACTCATCGGGGTTGGTGTAGGCCTGGATCATGATGGGGTAGTCCCGGTTGTTGCGGAACTTGAAATCCGGCTGTCCCCAGCTGACGGTGGCATCGAGACCGTAGTCGATATAGCTGACCTTGAAATAGTGGTTGGTGCGCGAGAGGGTCTCGAGCTGCGCGTAGAGCGTGGCGCAGTAGAGGGTGGAGGACACCTGGCAGATGCCGCCGCCCAGCGCCTCGACCACCTGGCCGTCGCTGTAGGCCTGGGCCACCTGGAAGCCCGCCTCGCGGGTGCGCTGGCCCACATAGTCGTTGTAGGAGAAGACCTCGCCCGGCAGCATGACGTGGCCGTTGAGCTTGTCCGCCACCAGCTGGATGTTGTTGATGCGCTCCGGGGTGGACCAGGCGTAGGAGGTGGTCATGGTGCCCAGCACGTCCCGGTACAGCATGGCCTCCAGACTCTTCTGCGTGGTCTCCGGCACCAGCAGCTCCAGCGGAATGACCGCCTGCTCGCCCACCGGGGTCTCGTTCCAGAGCCGCTCGGCCTCGGCCGGGTCGAAGCGGCAGCCGGTGATCTCGGGGGTGATGGTGAAGTCCTCATTGAAGTAGGCGTCCTCCGGTTCCACGGCCAGCTGTTCCAGGATGGCCGCAAAGTCCGGCGCGGCGGGCTGGGTCTTGAGCGCGTCAAAGCGCAGCTCCGTTTCGCCCGCCTTCAGCGCGGCGGCGATGGCGCTGTACAGCGCGTCGGTGTCCAGCTCGATACCGCCCGCGCCCTTGAGCACCACCAGCTTGCCGCTCTCGGGGTCCGCCACATAGGGAGCGCGGCTCAGGTTCTGGTCCATGCGCAGGATGCCCTCGTCCATTTTTGCGCGGATATAGGCCTCGTCCAGGGGCCGGGCCTGTCGCGCCGCGTCGTAGGCGAAGAGGTGGTTGAAGAGGTAGTGGAAGAGGTTTTCAAACACGTCCCCACTGTGGCCGTAGGCGTAGGCGGCCTCGGCGGCGGCCTGCCGGCTCAAAAGCGCGCCGGCCTGCTCGGGGTCCACCTGGAAGCCGGCCCCGGTGGGCAGGCGCACGGCCAGGGGCTCTGCCTCTTCGGCGCCCCAGCTCTCTTTTTCCAGCGCGGCCACGGTCTCCGCCTTTGTCAGCCCGCCCACGGGAATGGAGTCGATATAGACCTTGGGCAAATTCCGGTCGCTGACGGAGAGCGTGTAGCCCCAGATGGCCACGCCGCAGAGAAGCAGCAGCAGAACGCTCAGCACCACAACGCCGGTGACGAGGATCTTTTTTCCCTTCTCTGGCTTCGCGGGCTCCGCCGGGGGCGCGGTATTCAGATTGTCCTTGCTTTCTGTCAAGATGGTAGTCCTCAGTTTTCAGGCAGCGCCGACTTATTCGGTGCTGCGTTTTTTCTGCTCATACAGCTCGGCGAAGAGCTCCTCCTCGCCCTTGGGCAGGTCCATTTTCAGCTCGGCGTACTCCGCGTCCGCCAGCCACGGCGTGCCCTCGATCTTGCCGCTGGCCTGGGTCTCCAGCATGATCCCGATCAGGGTGTTGGAGATCAGGAAGCCCGGCACCGTAAAGTGCCAGCGGTCCTCGGTCTGCTGGACCCAGCCCTTGGCCTGAAAGGCGCGCAGCACCTGCTCGATGGGCCGCCAGTCACACTGGGTGCGCAGGATGTAGTCCCTGCGGGAAATGCCGCGCGCGGTGCGCATGCCCAGCATGATATACTCCACCGCCCGCTCCAGGGGGCTGACCTCCTCGTACTCGTCCACGATGCTGACCTTGCGGTGTACCCCGGAGATATACTCCTTGAGATCCTTGACGAAGCTGTAGCGGATGTTGCCCACGCAGGAGGCCGCGCCCGGGCCGAAGCTGATGTAGTCATCCATGTTCCAGTACTTGAGATTGTGCTTCGACTCAAAGCCCGGCGCCGCGAAGTTGGAGATCTCGTACTGCTTATAGCCGTAGCGCTCCAGCATCTCGGCGGCATAGGAGTACATGTCCGCCTGCTCGTCGTCGTCGGGCAGGATGGGGGAGCCGCTGTACTCCTTGTACATCCTCGTGCCCGGCTCGAGCTTGAGAGCGTAGGCGGAGATGTGCTCGGGGTGCATCTCGACGATCTTGGCCAGGGTATCGGCCCAGTCGCTCTTGGTCTGGCTGGGCAGGCCGTACATGAGATCGACGCTGATGTTGTCAAAGCCGGCGCGCCGGGCGTCCCGGAAGGCCCGCTGGGCCTGCAGGAAGTTGTGGCGCCGGCCGATGAGCTTCAACAGGTTGTTGTCCGTGGCCTGCACGCCGAGGGAGATGCGGTTGACGCCCTCCTGACGCAGCAGCTTCAGGGCTGCAGGGGAGACGGAGTCGGGGTTGCACTCCACGGTGATCTCGCTGTCGAGCCGCACATTGCCGTTGAGCTTGAGCAGATCGAGGATCTGCACCAGCTTGTCGGCCCCGTAATAGCTGGGGGTGCCGCCGCCAAAGTAGATGGAGTCCACCTCATAGTTCTTGATGGAGTGGGCCGACTCCTCGATATGCGCCAGCAGCGCCTCCTGATACTCGGGCATCAGATGGTCGCAGCCCTGCAGGGAGTAAAAGTCGCAGTAGCTGCACTTGCTGGCGCAGAAGGGGATATGAATATAGATGCCGAGTCTCGGTTTCATAGTAGGTCTCCAACGATGTGAGAGGTTTTCGGATTGGCCCCCTTTGGAAAAAAGGGGCTGTCGCGGAGCGGCAGGGGGATCGTGTGGCGGACGCGTGGCTCCGCTTCTCATGGCCCCCTTTGGAAAAGGGGGCTGCCGCGAAGCGGCAGGGGGATCGTGTGGCGGACGCGTGGCTCCGCTTCTCATGGCCCCCTTTGGAAAAAGGGGGCTGTCGCGGAGCGACTGGGGGATCGAATCCACCTTGCCGCAATGCCATTGGTGGGCCTGTTTCACGACGGCCCGCCAATGGCGCGGCTGCGGAGATTCCGTGCCGCCTTCCTCTGCCGCTGGCAGCGGCGGCCCGCAATCCCCTCCGGCCTCAGGCCACCTCCCTTTATCCAAAGGGAGGCATGCGCTTCTTTACGAAAGGACGGCGAGGATCAGAACAGCTCCGCCACAAGCGTGGCAAAGGCGGCGGGGTCCTCCACCTCCGCGCCGGAGAGCATCTCCGCCAGACGTGTGAGGATCAGGGAGAGGGTCTTGGCCTTGTCCCTGTCGCCGCTGTCAAAGGCGGCCTTCAGGGCCTGCACGGCCTTGTGCTCGGCGTTGAGCTCCAGCACGCGGGTGGCACGGATGCTGCGCATCTCGGGGCTGGGTCCGCGGCGGAAGTACTTCTCCATCTCCAGCGTCAGCCCGCCCTCGGTGGTCAGGCAGCAGGGCTGGGTGGTCAGCTTCCGGCTGAAGCGGACCTTGGCCACGTCGTCGCCCACGGACTCCTTGACAAAGTCCAGCAGCTCCTTGTTCTCAATGTCGCGCTCGTCGGCGGCCTTCTTTTCCTCGTCGGTCTCAAAGCCCAGATCGTCGGTGACCACGTTGCAGAAGGTCTTGCCGTCCTGATCGTGCAGGCACTCGAGCACCATCTCGTCGATGGGACTGGTGAGATAGAGGATCTCGTAGCCGCGTTTCCGCACCTCCTCGCACTGCGGCAGGGAG
>ONPY01000066.1 GCA_900319835.1 uncultured Eubacteriales bacterium
CCTTTCGGTTTTGTCTGAGCAACTCAACCCTAACACAGGTACTCTCTATTCGCTATTCTTTTTTACCTTCTGTCACACATCATTGTAAACCCTACACTGTCGAGAGGGCAGGAAATGAATGTTTTATTGACAGACCGGGGCTGAAAGATGTATCATAATTTAAGTACGGAAACACACAATTCTTGTTTCAGGTGATTGTAAAATGGGAAAGACTCTTGCCAAAACATATAAGCATGAGTTAAAAAAAGAACACAAGGTCTCTCCCCGGAAGCAGAGCCGGAAACAAAGCCAGAAGAAGCCCAGAAAACGGATCAGCTTTGCAAGCGGGAGAGACTTTGGCGCCCTTGCCGCAACTACAAAGCTGCAGCCGGCGCTGCTTGTTCTGGCGGCGCTTGTGCTTGCCGTGCTTCTCTTTGTTCCTTTGAGCGGATGGATGCGCCCTGTTGCCTTTGCCATTCCGCTGTTGCTGGCCTCTGTACAGATCCTTCCGGAGACCGCAGCAAAGCTCCGGGGCGGCAGCTTTCTCAATAATGAGCTCATCACGGTCTTAACGGCGATTCTTCTCTTTGCACTGCGGCTCTACCCGGAGGCAGTGCTCTTGTTGCTGCTCTATGCGCTGGTGCGCTGGGCCGAGCGTGCTCTCTTTGAGAAGGGGAAGCAGGAATTGGATGAAATCCTGGATATTCTCCCGGATTCTGCCAATTTGATTACCGAAGACGGGATTGCGCGCGTGCGTCCGGAAGAGCTCACCCCCGGCGATGTGATTCTCGTCAGCGCAGGGGAGAGGATCCCCATAGACGGGACCATTGTGGAGGGAATCACCACGGTCGACACCGCGGCGATTTCCGGCCAGCGTTCTCCCTGGGCGGTAAATGAAGGCTACCGGGTATATTCCGGTTGCATGAATCTGACCAGTGACATCAAGGTGCGGGTTACCCGCCGCTATGAACAGTCTACGGTCCGCAACGTGGTATATGTCGCGCAGGATGCGGAGGGTTTTCCCTCCGGGCAGGAATACGCGGCGCGGCGACTCGGCGTATTCTGGACACTTGGAATGCTGGCCCTCTTTCTGGTCATTGCCGTCGTGCTTCCGGCGTTTCGCGGCGCCTGGGCAGAGCAGCTCCGGCGCGGCGCCGTCCTGCTGATTCTGGCAAGGCCGCTGCTGGATGCGTTTGGTATTCCGCTGGCCTATCGGAAGGGACTTGTCCTCTCGGCAAAGATGGGCGTTTTCTCCAAAGGGGAAGACTGCTTTGAGTCTCTCGCTCGGGCGGAGACGATGATTTTTGACAAAACAGGAACCATTACCGAGGGCCGCTATACGGTGACGGACGTCTTCCCAACGCGCATGAGTGAGCAGCAGCTGTTGACCATTGCGGCGACGGCGGAAAGCTATTCAAGACACCCCATTGCAGCGGCCCTGCGTGAAACCGCCGGCAGAATCGACAGCCGTGTCGTGCGCGCCCTGAAGGCCAAAGAGATTCCCGGAAGGGGCGTGAGCGCCCTCGCGGGCGATAAGACGATCTATGTGGGCAACGCCGCCCTTCTGGAGGAACGCGGCATTAAATGCAGCATCCCAGCGCGCCCTGGCACTGCCATTCATGTAGCGGTGGACAAACGCTATTGCGGACACATTTTGGTTGCCGACAAGGTACGCAAACGTGCCTTTGACGCATTGGAGGGACTGCGGGTCAACGGCGTGGAAAAGCTGGTGCTGTTGACGGGGGATGTGCTCTCGGTGGCAAGGCCGCTGGCTTCCCGGCTGAATTTTGATATGCTGCGTGCTGAACTGAAGCCGGAGGGAAAGGCCAAAGCTGTCGACTATCTGATGCAGAACAAAGGGGAGCGCACCTGTATCGCCTTTGTGGGTGACGGTGAAAATGACGGGCGCATTATGACCAGGTCCGACGTTGGGATCGCTATGGGGAGTCTCGGCTCCGACACGGCGCTGGCAGCGGCCGACGTGCTGATCATGGACCGTGACATTCTGAAGGTACCGCGCCTGGTCAATCTTTCCCGCAAAATCTATATGAGCTCCCGCATCAACATCCTTGCCGGTGTCGGCGGAACCGCCTTGCTGATTCTCTTTGCGGTGTTCGGTCTTCTGTCCGTTTCCGCAGCGGAGATCCTCTCCACGCTGCTGGCACTGGGACTTCTTTTCAACATGCTTCGGATTCATTAGGAGAGCGCCCCTTGAACGCATACGATTTTGATAAGACCATTTTCTATCCGGACAGCTCCGCCTGTTTTTTTCGCTATTGCCTGAAAAAGCACCCCGGGCCCGTGATGCGGGTCCTGCCGGCTGCGATTGGAATGTTTATCCGCTACCGGAAAAAGGAGCTTGGCGCCAGGGAACTCAAGCAGCAGTTGTTCTCTTTCCTCGCGGAGTTAAGTGATACGGAAGAGCTGGTGGCCTCCTTCTGGGAGGAAAACTTCTCCCGGATCGGCGGCTGGTATCTAAAGCAGAAGCGGAACGACGACGTGATCATCTCCGCGTCTCCCACCTTTCTGCTGGAGCCGGTTTGCAAGAGACTGGGCGTGGAACTGATCGCAACCGAAATGGATATTCGCAGCGGCTGGATCAACGGTGCCAATTGCCACGATGTGGAAAAACCCCGGCGCTTTTATGAGCTCCATCCCGGCGTAAAACCGGAGGCGTTTTATTCCGACTCGCTCTCCGATTCGCCCATGGCCGAAATCTCAGAGAAGGCCTATCTCGTAAAAAAGCACCGGCTGTCCCCCTGGCCGGGGAAGAAATAAAATCCTGAAAAGCGGGCTCTGCCGAAAAGGCAGAGCCTGCTTTTTGCATAGCCGTAAGAGCCGCGGCATAAAGTTTGCATGGGAAGTGAGAACATGCAAGCACTGAGCCAGGCCTGCCAGATCCTGCCCGGTGATCTGGGACAGGCCCTGATGGAAAAACCGGATGCAGAGGAGATCCGCATGCGCCTGGGCAGATCGCCCACCGCGCTGATTCAAGGCAGAGAACAACTGCTTTTATCTCAGCCGGTAAATCGCGCGCAGATGGTTCGTGTGCTGGAGGCAGCGACTGGAGCCTCTTTTCACGCGGCGCCGAGCTTGAAAAGAGGCTTTATCCGTTATCGGAGCCTTCGGATCGGCGTCTGCGGAGAAGCAGCCATGGACCAGGACGAGCTGCTGACACTGCGCAATATCAGTTCTCTTGCTATCCGAATCCCTCACGAATCCGATGAAGCGTCCCTTGCTTTCGCGCAGCAGTTGATTGCTGCCGAACCCGGGAATCTCCTGGTCGCCGCACCGCCCGGCGCCGGAAAGACAAGCCTTCTGCGGGCTCTGATCCGCTCCGTCTCCGAGCAGGGTGTTCGCGTCGGCATCGCTGATGAGCGGGGAGAACTGTGGGCAGCGGATTCGGAGGGAAACGGTTTTGATCTCGGCCCATGCAGCGATGTATTGGTCGGGCGGCCCAAGCTTGAAGCCGCCATGCAGCTCTTGCGTGGGATGAATCCGGAGATCATTGCCATGGATGAGATCACGGAGCCGGAGGACCTGGAAGCCGTGCGCGCCATTCTGGGCTGCGGTGTCGGCGTTTTTGCCGCTGTCCATGCAAGGGATAAACGGGACATGCTCTCCCGCGAGCTTTATCGCGGACTTCTGGCCGAAGGCGCTTTTCCTTTGCTTGCGGTGATTACACGGGAGAACGGCAAGAGAAGCTATCGTTTGGAGCGGCTGACGTAATGAAACTTGCCGGGAGCGCGCTGATTCTGTCCGCCGTCACATGGATCACAGGCGCAGTCCTATCCACACGGCACAAAAAGCTCCGCTGCCTTCACGAGCTCTCAGAGCTGCTGTTGCAGATATGCGGCGAGCTGGAGACCCTGGCTTTACCGATTCCTGAGCTGCTGGAGGCGTTATCCAGCAGGACAAGCGGGGCCGCGAAAGCATTTGTCGACGCGCTGCGGGAGCAGCTTTCCCGTCTGGGTGAGGCCGTTTTTTCGGATTTATGGGACGCTGCCGTCCGGACGGTCATAACGGATGCCGAAGAGCCGACAGAGCGGATTATGCACCGGGCGGGGCTTGCGCTGGGGCGCTATGAACTGAAGCGCCAATGTCAGGTGCTGGGACAGTGCGCCGGGGAACTGGAAAATGTCTGCTGCCGCGGCGAGACGGCACTAGCCCGCAGCCGTCAGCTGCTTTGGGGACTGAACCTGGTATCGGCCGGCCTGCTGATTATTCTCTTGAACTAGGAGCGGATATGGACGTTGATTTGATTTTTAAGATTGCCGCAATCGGAATTCTGGTCGCGGTTTTGAACATTCTTCTGCAGCGGTCAGGCCGGGAGGAGCAGGCGCTGATGACGACCATCACAGCGCTGGTGGTTGTGCTGATGGTGGTTGTGCAGAAGATCAGCGAGCTGTTCAACCTGATTAAGACCCTGTTTCACCTCTGATATGGAATTGCTGATAAAATGCACCGCTGTCGGTTTTTTCAGCTCCCTGGCGGCGCTGCTATTAAAACGCTACCATCCGGAGATCTCCTTCCTGCTGGGGGCAGCGGCGGTCGCTGTGACTCTCCTGGCATTTGCGGGTGTCTATGAAAGCCTGAAAAACGAACTGGAACAGATGCAGCAGATGATGGGGAACAGCGAAAATTATCTGGGCCCGATGGTGAAGTGCCTGGGAATCTCTCTGACAACACGGATCGGGTCCGGGTTATGCCGGGATGCGGCACAGGGGACGCTCGCGGCCGCCCTGGAGCTGATCGGAATTTGCGCCGCGCTGCTGGTGGCTCTGCCGAGCATCCTTGCCATGCTGCGGACGATAGGCGGGATGCTGTGAAAAAGCTGTTTATGATCTTGTTGTTGCTTCCGCTGTTTTCTCTGTCTGCCTATGCAGAAATGCCGGAGGGGAAAACAGAGGAGATTTTTCAAACAGAGAGATTGACCGAAGGGCTGCGGGAAGAAGAGCTGCTTGTGGGCGGAGAGCCCCGGATGGACGGGCGATACGATACGCGCGGTGCGCTGAGCCGTCTCTGGAAGCGTTTTCACAGCGCCGTATCCGACACTCTGCGCGAGAGCATGGCTCAGCTTGTCGGCCTTTCCGCTCTGCTTCTTTTCACCGGCCTTGCCTCCGCCGCCTGCGGGGCAGGTTCGATCCGCAGTCTTGTTGAACTGATCGGGGCCTGTGGCTGTGCAATTTCCCTGGCCGGCGGAGTGGAAAGCCTGGTAGGAGAGACCATGGAGGCGATGTATCGGATTTCGGATTACTCCAAAGCAGCGCTCCCGGTGGTGTTTACCGCAGCGGCTGCGGGCGGAGCCGTCACCTCAGCGGGGGGGCGCTTTGCCGCCGTGAGCTTTGCACTGGATATGATGATGACCTTGTCGCAAAAGCTGGTTTTGCCGCTGATCACGGCATATCTGGCTGTGACACTTGCTGGCGCACTCTTCCCAAATCCCATTCTCTCCGCTGTGGGGCAGTTTTCCAAATGGGCGGCGGGACTCGGCATGACTGCGATGGCCCTGTCCTTTACGGCATACCTCAGCCTGACCTCGGCGATCTCAACGGCAGTGGATGCCTCTGCCGTAAAGCTTGCGCGAACCGTACTCTCTGGAACGATCCCGGTGGTAGGAGGGATGCTATCAGACGCCTCCGCCATGGTGCTCTCTGCGGCGGGCATCGTCAGAAGCAGCGCTGGCGCCTTTGGCCTGGTTGCGGTTTGCGCCGTATGTATTGGGCCCTTTGCAGTCCTCTCGGTAAAAGCGCTGCTGTTCAAAGCTGCCTCCGTGCTGGCGGATTCGGTTCAAAACGCCCGCATGAGCGCCCTTCTTTCCGGCATCGGCAATGCAACCGCCCTGCTGTTGGGAATGCTTGGCTGTAACAGTCTAATGCTGTTTTTGTCCTTTGCCTTGGGCATGAAGGCGGTGAGCGGGGGATGAGAGAGGCTTTCAGAGCGGTGATCTGGCTTTCCGTTTTTTCCGGCGTGATTCTTCTGTTGTGCCCGGAGGGTGGTGTGAAGCGGGTGTTGAGCGTGCTGTGCACGTCTGCGTTGGCGCTCTCGATTTTGCCTGCCGTCAATACACTTGGGGTAGAATGGGAAACGGAGGCGATGGAGCAGAACTGGGCTTCGCAACAGATTGAAGCGCAGGGCGCGGCGGCCGGATCCCAACTGCAGCAGATGTTCATACAATCCGAAGTGGAGACATATCTTTCTGATCAGGCGGTAGCGCTAGGAATCGGGGAGCTTCGAATACGGATTGAGACAAGACAGAATACAGACGGCTTCTGGATCCCGTGGGCTTCGGCAGTAGAAGAACCTCTGGAACCCTGGCAGAAGGACGCGTTGGGCAGAATGCTGCAGGAGGATCTGGGCATTCCGCCGGAAAGGCAGAATTGGAATGAATACGGACTGGAAGAATAAGCTGCTGCCCTTTCTGAAAAAGTATAAGGCACCGCTGCTTGTACTGCTCCTGGGGATCGTTCTGATGCTGATTCCCACCGGCAGCGGGCGGGCGGAAGTCCCGTTGCCGGAGGAGAGCGAGCGGCCGGCTTGACATTATCCGCGCCGTGAGCTCATATACTGGTTTCGGCTCGGATAGAATTACCATTCTCAAATTAGCCCATTGAGCGCAGGGAAGGAGAACGAATCATGATGAAGAATCGAAAACGAAACCTGACTATGCTGGCCGTGCTGATGTTTGTCTGTGCGGCAGTGGCCCTGAACTGGACGTACAACAGCCGCTGGGGAAAGCCGGACGCGGAGATGGTCTATGCAGAGGATGCGGCCATGGCGGCGGCGCAGATGGACTTTGAAAAAAGCCTCATGGTCTCCGGCACGGAGTACTTTGCGGAGGCGCGGCTGACGCGCCAGGTCAGCCGGGACGAGGCCCTTTCTCTTCTGCAGACGGCGGCATCCTCGGAGGCGGCCTCCCAGGAGACCATCGACAGCGCCATGAACGCAATCTCCCACATGGCGGCCTGTTCCATGCAGGAGGCGCAGATTGAAAATATGCTTCTTGCCAAGGAATTTGAGGACTGCGTGGTCTATATTGGAAACGACTCCGTCACGGTGGCCGTCCCCGCTCCCGCTGATGGTCTCAGTCAGGAGGCGGTGGCGAGGATCACGGAGGTGATATGCACCGAAACTGATTACGGACCCACGCAGCTGAGCATTATTGAAGTAAAAGCATAGGTTAAATGAATCTGTCGTCTCCGCTGGAGATAACGGCAGATTCATTTTTTACATATGAAAAATGAATATTTTTGCTTCCTTTTTTACTTCCTCCATGTTATAATGTTTTGATTTCATTTTGGAGGTATCCTATGGGCGAGAACTATATTACCTGCCAGGCAGAGAAGGGCAGCATTAATATTTCCGAAGAAGTTATCACCAGCGTCGTCAAATCCGCCATCAGCGAGATTGAGGGCGTGGCCGGGCTTTCCAACACGGCGGGCTCGGAGCTGGCTGAGCTCATCGGTCTGAAAACCGTGACCAAGGGTGTCAAGGTTCAGTTCGCGGATGAGAAGATCGTGGTGGACGTTATCATTACCGTGGTCTACGGCTGCAACATTGTCGAGGTCGCCAAAGAGGTGCAGGACAAGGTCATGTCCCTGGTGCAGGCCTCCACCGGCATTGAGCACGCCGAGGTCAATGTCCACGTCTCCGGTATTTCCTTTGACCGCTGAGACCGGAGGTAAGCAAAGATGACGAGAAGCACGGCAAGAGAAATTGCCATTCAGCTGGGCTTTGCCGCAGCTGCGACGGGAGAGGCGCCCCGGGATCTGTTCGAGCGTTTCTTTGACCGGGAGCATTTTGAGACGCTTGCCGAGGAGGATGCGCTGTATCAGGAATACCCAGGCAAACAGCAGCTGGAGTACATCCGCACCCTTACTCAGGCCATCGAGGATCACCGTCCGGAGATCGACGAGTATATCCGCCGCTATGCAAAGGGCTGGAAGCTGGAGCGCATCTCCAAGACCGCGCTCGCGGTCCTGCGCTGCGCGATCTGCGAAATCCTCTATATGGAGGACATCCCCAATGCCGCCGCTATCAACGAAGCGGTGGAGCTGGCCAAGGGCTATGACGAGCCGGACACGGTCTCCTTTGTCAACGGCGTGCTCGGCGGCTTTATGCGCGGCGAGTTGGAGACGGAATCGGAGAGCTGAGCATGGCTCAGATTCTGACAGTCACACAGCTTAACACGCTGATCAAGGAGCTGCTGGAAAGTGAGCCGCTGCTGTCTAATATCTGTGTCAGAGGTGAGCTTTCCAACTACAAGATCTATCCATCCGGGCACCACTACTTTACACTGAAGGACAGAGACAGCTCCCTGCGCTGCGTCATGTTCAAAAGCAGCGCACAGCGCCTGCGCTTCCGCCCGGAAAACGGAATGAGCGTCACGGTCTCTGGCCGGGTCTCCGTCTACCCAAGAGACGGCGCGTATCAATTCTACTGCAGCGGTATCATGCCCGAGGGGACCGGCGATCTGCAGGTGGCATTCGAGCAGCTGAAAGCCAGGCTGGAAGGGGAGGGACTGTTTGACACCTCCCATAAAAAGCCGCTGCCGGAGTTTCCGACACGCATTGCCATCATCACCTCCTCCGCCGGCGCCGCGGTCCACGATATGATCCGCATTTTGGGCGCGCGCTGGCCTTTGGCCAAGGTACTCCTGCTGCCGGTGCGTGTGCAGGGGGTCGAGGCACCACCGGAAATCGTCGGCGCCATCCGGTATGCCAACGAGTTTCAGGTGGCCGATCTCATCATCACCGGCCGTGGCGGCGGTTCTATCGAGGATCTCTGGGCCTTCAACGACGAACGGGTCGCGCGGGCCATCTACTTGTCCGAAATCCCTGTGATCTCCGCAGTGGGACATGAGCCTGACGTCACCATCTCCGACTATGTGGCAGACAGACGGGCGTCCACCCCATCCAACGCGGCGGAAATCGCCGTGCCGGACAGCCGGGAGACGCGGGAACTGCTGGCTTCGTATGAGATCCGCAGTTCGCAGGCGATGCGCAAACAACTTAACGCGCTTCGGGAGAGATGGAACCATCTGAAGAGCGCACGTGTTCTATCCGCCCCAACGGCGCAGTTTGACAACCGGCGTATGGAGCTGGATCGAATGAGGGATCGCCTGCTAGCCGCGGAGGAACGAAACCTTTCGCAGCGCAAAGAACGCTTTGTAAAGCTCACCGCGGCCCTGGACGCCATGAGTCCGCTGCGTGTGCTCGCCCGCGGGTATGCCATCGCCGCAGACGGAGATGACCGCAGTGTCCGCAGCGTGGAAGAGCTCAGCGTTGGGCAGACGCTGCGCGTTCATTTTTTTGACGGCAGTGCCGAATGCACAGTGGAAGACTTGCAAAGGAGCAAAGAAAATGGCTGCTAAAAAAACAGCTATGAGTTTTGAACAGTCGCTGGATCGACTGGAAGAGATTGTTCGTCACCTGGAAAAGGGAGACCTCCCGCTGAGCGATTCCCTGGCCCTGTACGAGGAGGGAACCGCGCTGATCGCCGCCTGCAGCAAGCAGTTGGATGAGGCGGAACAGAAGGTCGTCAAGCTCCGGAAAGGGCCGGACCGCTTCCCGGTGGAAATGGAATTTGAGGAAGAAACCTGATATGACCACGGAAGAATACAGACAGCGGATCGAGCAGGCCCTGGAAGCCTGCTTTCAGACGCGTGAGGACTTTCCCCTGAAGGGCTTGGCCGAGGCAATGCGCTACAGCTTGCTTGCCGGCGGCAAGCGGGTCCGGCCCATGCTGGTACTGGAGTTCTGCCGCATTGCCGGCGGGGATACGGAGCTTGCCATGCCTGTGGCCTGTGCCATTGAGATGCTTCATACCTACAGCCTGATCCACGACGATCTGCCATGCATGGACAACGACGATCTCCGGCGCGGCAAGCCCACCAACCACAAAGTCTTCGGAGAGTGCACAGCCGTGCTGGCGGGCGATACCCTGCAGGCAGAAGCCTTCGGAACCATCCTGCGTTCCGAACTGCCGACGGACCGAAAAGCCGCCTGTGCCGAGATTCTGGCCGGCGCCGTTGGGCTTGACGGGATGTGCGGCGGACAGTTTCTGGATATGCAGTGGGAGGGCAGAAAGCTCACCGAACAGGAGCTGACGGAGATCAACTCCCGCAAAACAGGCGCATTGCTGGTAGCCGCCTGCCAGATGGGCGTGGCTGCAGCAGGCGGATCGTCTGCAATGATGGACGCCGCAGGACACTTTGGCGCTGCCATCGGCATGGCATTCCAGATCCGGGACGACGTGCTGGACGTGATCAGCACTGCAGAGGTCCTCGGCAAGCCTATCGGCTCCGACGTGCAGGAATCCAAGAACACCTACATGGCGCTGATGGGGAAGGAGGGCTGCGAAAAAACCATCGCAAATCTCACAGCCTTTGCCAAGCAGGTCCTGTCCGAGGCTTTTGACGATACCGACTTCCTCTGCGCGCTCGCCGACGCCCTTTCCACCAGAGAGAAATAAAACCATGCCCGCGCATGGGGTTTTCAGAGGATCAACTTGAGTATTATAGAGAAGATCAATTCCTCCGCCGATATCAAGAAACTCGATTCGTTCGAGCTTCGCAAGCTCGCGGATGAGCTGCGCGAGTTTGAGATCCAGAGCATCGCCAAAACCGGCGGGCACCTGGCTTCCAACCTCGGCACCGTGGAGCTGACGCTTGCCCTGCACCGGATCTATGACACAGAGAAGGACAGGCTGGTCTTTGATGTCGGCCATCAGAGCTATACGCATAAAATCATCACCGGGCGCCGGGACAGCTTTTCCACACTGCGTCAGCACGGGGGGCTTTCCGGTTTTCCCAAGCCGTATGAGCGCGTGGACGATGCTTTTATCGCTGGCCACGCCTCCAACTCCATCTCTGTCGCCCTCGGCATGGCCAGGGCCCGCAGTTATCTCAAGGAAGACTACGATGTTGTTGCCCTGATCGGAGACGGCGCGCTGACCGGCGGACTTGCCTATGAGGGGCTGGCTGACGCCGCCGCCAGCAACGAGCCGCTGGTTATCATTCTAAATGACAACAATATGTCCATCAGCGAGAATGTGGGCGGCATGGCACGGCTTTTGCAATCGCTCAGGATCAAGCCTGGGTACATCAATTTCAAGAAATGGTTCCGCAGCGTGTCCAAACGCACGCGCGTGGTCTACGACGTGGCCCACCGCTTTAAGGAATGGCTCAAGGCCAGGATCTTGCCGAGCAATGTCTTCAGCGAACTGGGGCTTTACTATCTCGGCCCGGTGGACGGACACAATCTGGAGCAGTTGGAAAACGCCATCCGCCTCGCGCGTGATCTGGAAAAGCCGGTCATCCTCCACGTCATCACAAAAAAAGGCAAGGGATGTCCCTATGCTGAGGCGCACCCGGACAAATACCACGGCGTCGGCAGCTTTAACCCAGCCACCGGCGAACTGCTTTCCTCCGGGGTTTCCTTCTCGGATAAGGCAGGGGAGTACCTGTGTCAGTATGCGGAAAAGGATGATCGCCTGACCGTCATCACGGCAGCCATGTCCGGCGGTACGGGCACCGAGTGCTTTGGCACAAAGTACCCAGACCGCTTCTACGATATCGGCATTGCCGAGGGCCATGCGGTCGCAATGGCGGCTGGCATGGCAAAGCAGGGCCTGCTTCCCGTCTTTGCGGTGTATTCCAGTTTCCTGCAACGCAGCTTTGACATGCTGATTCACGATGTGTCTCTGCTGGGGCTGCACGTGGTCTTTTGCGTAGACCGCGCCGGTCTTGTGGGCAGCGACGGAGAGACCCACCACGGCGTCTTCGATATCAGCTATCTCCGCACCGTGCCCGGCATGACGGTATTGTGTCCAGCCAGCTTTCAGGAACTGAAGGATATGATGGGCTATGCTCTGCACAGCGTCTCCGGCCCTGTTGCCATCCGCTATCCCCGCGGGGGAGAGGGGCGGTATCAGGAATCCTCCATGAACAGTGAAACCCTTCTCCGCGAGGGCAGCGATCTCACCATTGCCTGTTACGGCACCATGGTCAACGAAGCACTGGATGCGGCGGACATGCTGGCGGAAAAAGGTATTTCGGCAGAGATCATAAAGATCGGCGTCGCCTTTCCGAACAGCTACGAGCTGTGCCGCCAGTCAGCAAAAAAGACAGGGGGCTTGCTGGTAGCGGAGGAGGTCTGCGCGGCCGGGTGTGTTGGAAGCGCCATCTTAACAGCCGCGGCGACAAGTCAGGATTCCATTCCGCGCTGCCGCCTGCTGAACCTAGGCGAGGGGATTGTTCCCCATGGAACGGTGGCACAGCTTCGGCATGACACGGGACTTGACGCGGAATCCATCGCCGCAAAAGCAGTAGAGCTGGTAGGACGCGTTTCGGTGAAGGAATGAAGAAAGTACGTTTGGATCAACTCGTTTATGAGCAGGGACATACCGAGAGCCGGGAGCGCGCCAAGACCACCATTATGGCGGGGCTGGTCTTTGTCAACGGTCAGCGGGCCGACAAGCCCGGCATGGCCGTCTCTCCCGATGTGCAGCTGGAGGTACGCGGCAGCGCGCTGCCTTTTGTCAGCCGCGGCGGTTACAAGCTGGACAAGGCACTGAAGGTTTTCCCTGTGGATCCCGCCGGAAAAATCTGTCTGGACTGCGGCGCATCCACCGGCGGCTTTACCGATGTGCTGCTGCAGCATGGAGCAAAAAAAGTCTATTCCGTGGACGTGGGCTATGGACAGCTGGCCTGGAAGCTGCGCACGGACGAACGCGTGGTCAATCTCGAGCGGACCAATCTGCGCTATGTGACCGAGGAGCAGATCCCCGAGCCGATTGAGCTTGCGGTGATGGATGTGTCCTTCATTTCCATCCGGCTTGTGATTCCAGCGGTGCACCGTTTGCTGTTGCCAGACGCCGACTATATCTGCCTGATCAAGCCGCAGTTTGAGGCCGGAAGGGAAGAGGTCGGGAAAAAAGGCGTCGTGCGCGACAGCGCTGTCCATGAGCATGTGGTGCGGGAAATTCTTGATTTTGCCCAAGCGGAGGGCTTCTCCGTTCTTGGGCTGGACTATTCCCCAATCAAGGGACCCGAGGGGAACATCGAGTACATCTGTCATCTGCGCAATTGCGCCGGACAATCCAAAGAATTTGACGTGGCCGCTGTTGTCAAGGCATCCCATGAGGCGCTGTAATTTCGGATGTTTTGGCCGGCAGGATTTTCCTTTGATTTGACAGGGAGGAGCCTATGATAGCAATCTGTCCCAATCCGTTTCGCGACAGCGGCTGTGCGCTCTCGCTGAATATTCAAAGTCTTTTGAAACAGCAGGGGTTTGAAACCTGCATCTGTCCCGTCTTTTCTATAGAAGAGGACGGCGTCGTTCCCGCTGACATTCATACCGAAAAGATTGAAGAGGTCGCGGGGAAGTGCTCGCTGATCGTCGTGGTCGGCGGGGACGGAACCATTCTCCAGATCGCGCGGCAGACCCACTCCATCGCGGTCCCGCTGCTCGGCGTCAATTTGGGCACCAAGGGGTTCATGGCGGCGCTGGAGCCGGATGAGATCTCCTATGTACTGGAGGCAGCCAGGGGAAACTATACCCTCAGCAAGCGCATGAAGCTGGATGTCACCCTCCTTCGCGGGGGGGAAGTGATCTGTCGGGACCAGGCGCTCAACGACGTGGTGATGCACGGCTACGGCGACTGCATCAAAATCACCGCGTCCTGCAACGGAAACCGCATCACAGCGTTTTCCGGAGATGGCATTATTCTCTCCACACCGACCGGCTCCACCGGCTATTCCATGTCTGCCGGCGGTCCCATTGTGGAGCCCAATTCCGAGAGTATCATCATCAGCCCCATCTGTGCGCATATGATGAGCTCCCGCAGCTTCGTCCTCGGGCCGGAGAGCCTGATCGAAGTGGACATGGACAAGCAGCACGGCCGCAGGGCCTATCTGTCCGTCGACGGCAACTCCGTGATGGATCTTGCCGGGGGCGACAGACTCCTCGTACGCCGGTCTGACAGCTTTACCTGGATGGCAGACCTCGGCTTAAGAAACTTTTACGACATTGCTTTTGAAAAATTACGTTAATAAACAGGAGGACACATGATGAAACTCGGCAGACAGAGCGTTATCATGGAAATCATCAACGAGAGAGACATTGAAACCCAGAACCAGCTGATGGACGCGCTTGCGGAACGCGGCGTGAAGAGCACCCAGGCCACCCTCTCCCGGGACATCCGGGACATGCGCCTTGTCAAGGAGCTCGGTCCCAAGGGGAATTACAGATATGTTGCCGCGGCCAAGCAGGAGACGCCTGATCTGGACGTGCGCCTGAAGAAGATTTTCAAAGAGAGCCTTGTTTCCTATGATGTGGCCCAGAACATAGTGGTTCTGAAAACCCTTCCCGGCCTTGCAAACGGCGCCTGCTCTGCACTGGACGGGATGGATATTGAAGGTCTGGTCGGCACGCTGGCCGGAGACGACACCGCGTTTCTCGCCATGAAAGACAACGCCAGCGCCAACACACTGTACAAGGAAATCGAATCTCTCTTTTAACGCGAATGCCTGACAGGGGGCGCAGCAAATGCTCAACGAACTGCACATCGAAAATATAGCGGTCATTGAAAGGGCGGATCTCAGCTTTGGCCGCGGGCTGAATGTCCTGACGGGCGAGACCGGCGCCGGAAAATCGATTGTGATCGACTCCATTGGCGCAGTGCTCGGCGAACGGGTCAGCCGCGAGCTGGTGCGCCGCGGCGCTGAAAAGGGAATGGTCTCTGCCGTCTTTGACGTGGACGGCTGTGAGGACTGGCTGCGGGAAAATGAGATCGAAGCGGACGGAGATTTGATCCTGCAGCGCCGCATCAATCTGGACGGGAAGAGCAGCTGCCGCGTTTGCGGGGTGCCCGTCACCGCCGCCCAACTAAAAGAGCTTGCCGCTCTCCTGGTGGATATACACGGACAGAATGATGGCCGTCAATTGATGGACGAGAAACGGCACCGGGAATACCTGGACCGCTTTGGACTGGATCCGGCGCTGATGCAGGACTATCGCGCCGCCTTTCAAGCCTACAGAAAGATTGAAAAAGAACTGGCCTCTCTGGAAATGGACGAGATCGAGAAGGAGCGGCTCAGTGACAGTCTGCGCTACCAGATCGAGGAATTGGAGCGCGCCCAGCTAAAGAGCGGCGAATATGAAGGGATCTGTGCCAGGCGCGATCTGCTGCGCAACTCAGAAAAGCTCACCGAGGCGCTGGACTCCGCCTTGGCTCTGCTGACAGCGGATGAGGACAATGCCATCTCCAAGGCGCAGAACGCGGGCTATTATGTGTCCCGGGCTGCGGCCTTTGCTTCCGATCTGGAAGCGGTGGGGGAGAACCTCAACAACGCAGCTTTCCAGCTCTCTGACGCTGCGGAGACCCTGCGGGATTTTCGCGACAGTCTCGATTTTTCTCCAGAGGAATATGACAGCCTGGAGACCAGGATCTCTCTGCTGTCCAAGCTGCAGAGAAAATACGGCCGGGATGAAGACGGCCTGATTCAGCACCTGGCGGAGTGCCGGGAGAAGCTGGACAACATCCAATACGCCGATGAGCGCAGTGCAAAGCTCCAGAAGCAGTTGAAAGAGGCCGAGGGCCTCTGCCGCAAAAAAGCGGCCAAGCTCACCATGTCCCGGCAGGAGGCGGGCAGAAAACTGGAGACGCGCATCAGCGAGGAGCTGCGTGCGCTCAATATGCCCTCTGTGCGCTTTGCCGTGGAGCTTGCACCGCTGGAGGGAGATCCAGGCTTTGACTCCACCGGCGCCGACCGCGTGCGCTTCCTCATGTCCGCAAACGCCGGCGAGGAATTGGGGCGCATCAGCCGCATCGCCTCCGGTGGTGAGCTGAGCCGGATCATGCTGGCAATGAAAAATGTCTTTGCGGAAAACGACCCCGTCCCCACCATGATCTTTGACGAGATCGACACCGGCGTCTCCGGAATTGCCGCCCAGCGGGTTGGGGAGAAGCTGTACTCCGTCTCCCAGGGCAAGCAGGTTTTGTGTGTCACGCACCTGCCGCAGATCGCCGCCATGGCGGATCAGCACTATCTGATCCGCAAGGAGGAGCGCGGCGGCCGCACTTATACGGATGTTACACCATTGGACCGTGAGGGGCGCAAGCAGGAGCTGGCCCGGCTCCACGGCGGCGACCACATCACCGCAACGACCCTTGCCAGTGCTGAGGAGCAACTGACCGCATGCGAGGGATTTAAAGCGGAAAAGTGCCGAAAAACTGCCCTTGACAGCTAATAAAAGATCCTGTATAATCCCACATGTTAACGCAGTGACGGACGAAAGTAAGCCGCCCACAGCCTGTGCAGAGAGCCCCCCGGCCGGTGAAAGAGGGGAGAGGCAGACGGTTGAATACGGTCCTGAGCGGCACACCGAAAGCGAGAGCAAGTAGGCTGTGACGGGTGCGCCCGATATTGCGCGGAAGTGCTTTTGCACTCGCTGAGGTTTCGACCGCGAGGCCGGAACGACCAGAGGTGGTACCGCAGAATAATGCCCTCTGTCCTTTTTGGGACAGGGGGTTTTTCATGAGAGGAGGCGTGATATGTCCGTAAAAGAGAAGGCAATCGCTCTTCACCGCGCAGGCTTCAACTGTGCGCAGAGCGTGCTCTGCTCTTGTGGGGCGTATACCGGGCTGGAAGAGAAAACCGCGCTTGCTGTCGGCGGCGGTCTCGGCGGCGGATTTCGCTGTGGGGAGATCTGCGGTGCGCTTTCTGGGGCCGTTTTGGCGGCCGGACTCTGCTGCCCCTACCATGACAGTGCCGATCAGAAGGCCAAGGAGGCAATCGCCGCACTCACCCGGAATCTGACCGGGACCTTTCAGCGCCAGTTTGGCTCAGTGCGCTGCGCGGAGCTTCGCAGGGACGGCAGCAGATGTAACGAATACATCGCCTTTATGGCGGAAACCGGCGAAAAAATGTTTCAGCAATTACAAAATTCAAATACAACAGGAGATTGAAAATGGGAATCTATGAAGAACTGGTTGCCAGAGGCCTGATTGCCCAGGTAACCAACGAGGAAGAAATCCGCGAGATGGTCAACAACGGCAAAGCCACCTTCTACATCGGCTTTGACTGCACCGCCGACTCCCTGCATGTGGGCCACTTCATGGCGCTTTGCCTGATGAAGCGCCTGCAGATGGCGGGCAACAAACCTATTGCCCTGATCGGTGACGGCACCACGCTGATCGGCGACCCCTCCGGCCGCACCGACATGCGCAAGATGCTGACCAAAGAGGACATCAAGTACAACGCCGAGTGCTTCAAGCGCCAGATGGAGAAGTTTATCGACTTCTCGGACGGCAAGGCCCTGATGCTGTATAACTCCGAGTGGCTGGTCCCGCTCAACTACATTGAGCTGCTGCGCGAGGTCGGCGCATGCTTCTCCGTCAACAACATGCTCCGCGCCGAGTGCTACAAGCAGCGCATGGAGCGTGGACTGAGCTTCCTGGAGTTCAACTACATGATCATGCAGTCCTACGACTTCTACTACATGTTCCAGCACTATGGCTGCAACATGCAGTTCGGCGGCAACGATCAGTGGAGCAACATGCTCGGCGGCACCGAGCTGATCCGCAAAAAGCTCGGCAAGGACGCCCACGCCATGACCATCACGCTGCTGCTCAACTCCGAGGGCAACAAGATGGGCAAGACCGCCTCCGGCGCTGTCTGGCTCGACCCCAACAAGACCAGCCCCTTCGAGTTCTACCAGTACTGGCGCAATGTGGCCGACGCGGACGTGCTCAAATGCATCCGCATGTTGACCTTCCTGCCGCTGGAGCAGATCGACGAGATGGACAAGTGGGAAGGCAGTCAGCTCAACCGCGCCAAAGAGATCCTGGCCTACGAGCTGACCAGTCTTGTTCACGGCGAAGAAGAGGCCAAGAAGGCCGAAGCCGCTGCCAAGGCGCTCTTTGCCGGCGGCGCTGGCGCCGAGGTTCCGACCACCGAGCTGAGTGAGGCCGACCTTGTTGATGGCAAGCTGGATCTGCTCACCGCGCTGGTCAAGGCCGGGCTTTGTGCTTCCAAATCCGACGCACGCCGCAATGTCCAGCAGGGCGGTGTGACGGTGGACGACGAGAAGGTCACCGACATTGCTGCCGGCTTTGATGTCGAGGCCCTTCGCAAGGGCGTGATGCTCCGCCGCGGCAAGAAGAACTTCAGCAAGCTGCTTCTGAAATAAAGGAAAAATGAGACTGTGAAAGCAGTCTCATTTTTTTTCGATATATAAAATGTTGCTGATAAAGCCGGCGCTGTGGTGATTGACATATGTCTCAAATTCAGCCCGGTTCAGATAGAACAACTGTCCCCAGGAGGAAATGCGCAGCCAGTTTTCGTCCATTCCCGTCACTGTGAAGTAGTGCGCCTTCGCACCGGTTGCTGCGCGGAGACCGTTTGGCGTCGGCACGTAAAAGCTGGTCTTCTCCTTGCCCCAAAGCAAGGGAAAATTCGGCCCCACCGACATGATCACAGGGATGTCGTTTTGCAGCATCTGCTCGATTTTCTCCCACATGCCGGACCTGGTAAAACACCAGCGTGCCGAGAAGGGCATATGATACTTTCTGAAAAAGCGCTCCATCCCGCGCATCATCATCAGTCCGTTGATGCCTGCATAGGGAATCATTGGAAAGAAGCGTCGCCGCATATTCAAAATGCAAGCGTCATAGAGAGAGAAGGGGAACACCTTTTCTTTTTCCAGACTGCGGAAGGGAAGCGGCATAAACCCCATGTGATAGCGACTCAGGTACAGCAGGGTATCCGTGGCCGCAATGATCCCGCAGCCGCAGCGCTGCACCATGGCGTTTCTGGAGTGCTGCTGTCCGCCGCCATAAGTATCATGATTGTCTATATGGACGGAGACATAGGAATGGCGCAAAGAGAGCATATCGATCACCGTCAACGATTATACCGCATCCAGAAGCCGCGTTCAATGACAATTTCGCAAGCAGAAAAAGCCGCGCTGATAGCGCGGCTTTTTCAACAGTCTGTTCACTTGGCGAGAACCTTTTTGAGGTGCGCGTAGCGGGGAAGGGAATCCACCAGCGGCAGCTCCGGCTCACCCTGGATCAGGGGCAGGACGTAGTCGATGAACTCCTGCTTGAGGCCGTTGCCATCCTCGTTGATCCACTCCAGAGGAACTTTCTTCTCGTAGTTTGCAACAGAGGAGAGGGGAAGAAGGACCATCTTGCAGTGATACTTGCCGTCGATATACTCTCTCTCAAAGGCGACCATCTTGCCAGAAACACCATTGACAGCCTGACGAACGGCTTCCTGGCCGGCCGCAAAAGCCTCGTTGATATCTGTGGCAGAAGCCAGGTGAGCGCCGCAGCGCTGCAGCAGGCTCAACTCGATGCCGCGGACCTTGGCACCTGTGTGGTGCTTGACGATCTCGGCCAGCATGGCGGCCAGGCCGCCCAACTGGGCATGGCCGAAACCGTCGGTGGCGGAAGCCTTTGCCTCGGATACGAAGCTGCCGTCGGCATAGTGGATGCCCTCGGAGACGGCGACCAGGACCTTGCCGTTGGTCTTGTACAGACGGTCCACGTCAGCCAGGAACTTGTCCATGTTGAAGTCCAACTCAGGCAGGTAGATCAGATCGGGGCCGGAACCATAGGCGGTGGCAAGCGCGGCGCTGGCAGCAAGCCAGCCGGCGTGACGGCCCATGATCTCCACGATGGTGATCATACCGTTATCATAGACGCGGGCATCCTTATTGATCTCCATGCAGGAGGTGGCAATATACTTGGCGGCGCTGGCAAAGCCGGGGCAGTGGTCGGTGCCGAACAGGTCGTTGTCGATGGTCTTGGGGACGCCCATCACGTGGCAGGCATAGCCCACAGATTCCATGTACCGGCTGATCTTGTTGCAGGTGTCCATGGAGTCGTTGCCGCCATTGTAGAAGAAATAGCGCACATTGTACTTCTTGAAGATATCAAGAATCCGCTTGTAATCGGTGTCGTCCACCTCGGGGTCGGCGATTTTATAGCGGCAGGAGCCCAGCCCGGAAGAAGGGGTGTGGAGCAGGAGCCGCAGCTCTTCCGGATCCTCTTCATCCATCACGAAGAGCTTGTCATCCAGAACGCCCTTAATGCCGTGGTTGGCACCGTAAACCTTGGTGATCTCCTCAGCGTCAAGTGCTGCACGGATCACACCGTAGGCGCTGGCGTTAATCACGGCGGTAGGCCCGCCAGACTGACCGAAGATGCAGGAACCGATCAACTTTTCTGACATATTTTTTCCTCCAACTGTATTAAAAAATATTTCGTTTTGTAAAAAGTACTTATTGATTATACTTTGGAATGAGGATATAATAAGAACGAAAATTTGTAAATGTGCTTTTTGTACAAATTTTTAAGAAAATGGATAGGAGAGTATGAATTATGCCACTTGTCACCACAAAAGAAATGTTTGAAAAGGCCTATAACGGCGGCTACGCTGTTGGTGCTTTCAATGTCAATAACATGGAGATCGTCCAGGGCATCACCGAAGCTGCCGGTGAGCTGAAGAGCCCTGTTATTCTGCAGGTTTCCAAGGGCGCACGCGCCTATGCCAACCACACCTATCTGGTCAAGCTGGTCGAGGCTGCAATCATTGAGAACCCCGAGATCCCCATCGCGCTGCATCTGGATCACGGCGACACCTTTGAGCTCTGCAAATCCTGCATTGACGGCGGCTTTACCTCCGTCATGATCGACGCTTCCTCCAAATCCTTTGAGGAGAACATCGCCCTGACGAAGCAAGTTGTGGAATATGCGCATGACCACGGTGTCGTGGTCGAGGCCGAGCTGGGCACCCTGGCCGGCGTGGAGGATGAGGTCTCTGTGGAGCACGGTCACGAGAGCTACACCAGACCTGAAGAGGTCGAGGAATTTGTCAGCCGTACTGGCTGCGACTCCCTGGCCATCGCCATCGGCACCTCCCACGGCGCATACAAGTTCAAGGCTTCCCAGTGCACCCGCAATGCTGACGGTGTGCTCGTTCCGCCTCCTCTCCGCTTCGACGTGCTGAAGGAGTGCATCAAGCGCCTGCCTGGTTTCCCCATCGTCCTGCATGGCTCTTCCTCTGTTCCCCAGGAGTTCGTGAAGATGGTCAACCAGTACGGCGGCAACATGCCCGACGCCATCGGTATCCCAGAGGATCAGCTGCGTGAGGCGGCCAAACTCGCCGTCTGCAAGATCAACATCGACTCCGATATCCGCCTGGCTATGACCGGCAACATCCGTAAGTACTTTGCCGAGCATCCCGATCATTTCGATCCCCGCCAATACCTCAAGCCCGCCCGTCAGGCTGTGAAGGACATGGTCGCCCATAAGATCGTTTACGTTCTCGGCTCCGACGGCAAAGCCTGATCGAACGCCCGCACCACGATTATCAGGGAGGTGGCAGAATGCACGCTGCTGCGCTCGATCCGGCAAAGGTTTCCGCCACACTTAACAATTCTCTGGTTATCAGACTCGTCGTAGCCTGTGTTGTGTTCGCCGTTTCCCTTATTCTCACCATGCCGAAATTCCTCAGCATTCTGCTGCTGGTGTTGACGGCGGCGCTTGCAGGCTACGATATTATTCTCCAGGCTGTGGATGCCGTGGAAAACGGCGAATTCTTGGCAACACCCGTCTTGGTGGTTCTGATTACGGTTCTTTCATTCTGTATCGGTTTCGGAATCGAGGGTGCAGCCCTGGTTCTATTGTATCAGATCGGGGTACTGTTGCTGAATTTCGCAAAGGACCACACCAAGAAGGCCGCGCTGGATCTTCTGCAGGGGCAGGATGAGGATATTGTCAAGCACATGGGTGAGCTTGTCGAGAACGAGGAAAACACGGCCATGGCGATTGAGAACGTCATGCGCACCAGTGCCGGCTCCATTCTCCGCCTGGCCATGCTGCTGGCTGTGATTTATGCGATCGCGCTTCCACTCATTACCAACCTCGGCTTCAACATTTCTATTCACCGGGCGATGATGATCCTTATTCTGGCAACGCCGCTTTCTGTGGTCGTCTCCATTCCCATTGCCGGAATTGTCGGCATGTGCCACAGCGCTCAAAACGGCATCGTCTTCGGCAACGCGTACAGTATGGAGGCGATGGCGGACGCATCGGTGGCTGTCATCGATAAGAGCGGCATCTTCGCCGATGAGTGCCCGCGCATCATTGCCATGCACTCGGACGTCCTGGATCAGGATACCTTCCTGAACTTTGTCGCCCATGCGGTCTATTACTCCGAACAGCCTTTTGCGAACGCAGTCTCCGCCGTATTCGATCAGGATTACAAGCTGGATGTCATCAAAGACTTCCGCGAGATCCCGGGTTACGGTGTGGAGCTGTCCATCGATGGAATCCAGATCACCTTTGCCACTGCCGAATTGTTTCGGAGCAGGGGAGTAGAGCTCCCGGATGAGCCGAGAGAGGTTGGCCAGACCTACTATATGGTGGTGGCCGGTCGGCCCATGGGAAAGGTTGTGATTTCCTCTGATGTCAACCAGGATCTTGAAAGCCTGGTGCCGGAGCTCAAATCCGTCGGCATTTCCAGATGCGTTCTTCTGACCGAGGACAGCAAGGAAGCGGGGCAGGAATTTGCTGAGATGCTCAATTTCTCGGAAATGTATGCCCAGTGTGATACCAAGAAGAAGCTGCAAATCATCAGCGATATCACGAGGAAGACCAAGGGCGCCGTTCTGTTTGTTTATGCAAGTGGTATTGAAGCCCACAGTGATGCCGCGGTCGATATTCGCGTCAGCAAGCGCGCACGTTATGCAGATGCCATTGTGATTCCCGAGGATATTGGCAATCTGCCCAAAGCAAAGCAGATTTCCAAGCGTGTCCGGGAGATCTGCATTGAAAACGCACTGTTTGCGTTTATCGTCAAAGCGCTGCTGATTTTCCTGAGCATCATCGGTTACTGCAACCTGTGGCTTGCAGTCATTCTGGACTTTGCCACGGCCGTGGCAACGGTGTTGAATACCATCCGCATTCCCAGCGAATCCATCCGTAAGAATCTGAAATACAGATTCGGCAGATAAAAGCACAAAGCCGGCTGCAAAAAAGCAGCCGGCTTTGCAATCGGCGAGGCTTTGCGGTCTGGCTTGTAAAGAGGGGACTCTAAAGCCTGTTGTTCTTGACAAATCTAATAATGTCGTATAATATAAATTAAACGACATTTTAGAGAGCCGAAAAAGCCTCTTGGAAGATATAGCCTCTTTTATGTCAACGTCGCTGTTTCCATGAATCTGCTTGCCAGAAGAATCAAACTGTAGTATATTTCAAATCACCGGTTTGTTTTCTCATTCTTACAGGATCCGTCCGTTATCTCGATTGCGGCTGTATTTTATCTTGCGATTCATCTGGAAGGTTTCTATATAACAATTACTGCGTATGACCTCATATAAGATGGATCTGACCAAACCTTCATGCTATCACTGAGTTTTCTAGACACACTGAGACAGCTCTTGGTGCGCGTTTTTCTCGTAGGTTCTCTTTAGCTTTTTTGTTGTGCGAAACACAGCTTTCCTTTTTGTTTCTTCGCCAAATTGATAATTAATTAACAATGGAGCCTCCGCTATGAATCTGGATCAAATCAACGATGTACCCGATATTGTCATGGAATTTTTGGAGTATCATTCCACAGTCCGCGGCCATTCGGATCTCACTGTCTCCGGATATTATCATGATCTGAAAATCCTGTTCCGCTATTTGAAACGGCGCAGACATCTGGTTCCGCCTGACACGCCGTTTCACAATATTGATATTACAGATATTGATCTTCAGTTTATCAAGGACATCAAAATCGAGGAATTGTACCGCTATCAGTCCTTTTCTCCGGAATCGACACAGTCTCTCTCGGCCGCCAGTCGCTGCAGAAGAACCTCAACGGTCAAATCCTTCTTTAACTATCTCACAACAAAGCGCCATCTGCTGGATTACAACGTCTGTCAAGAGCTTGATATGCCAAAGCGCCAGGCTTCCCTTCCCCGTTATCTGGAGGAATCGGAGTGTGAGCGTCTGCTTGCAGCCTGCGACGGGCCTTTTGCCCAGCGGGATTACTGCATCCTGATGCTGTTTCTCTCCTGTGGGCTACGTGTCTCTGAGCTGGTTTCTCTGAACGTCACAGACATCTATGAGGATCATCTGCGTGTTCTGGGCAAAGGCAACAAGGAACGCATGGTGTATTTTGCCGAGGGCTGCCGGGAGGCGATCGACGATTATCTGGATGTAAGAAATGTGGAGGAAGTCAGAGATTCTGATAAAAACGCACTCTTTATCAGTCAGAAAAAATGCCGCATGGGAACACGGGCCGTCCAGTATATGCTGAACAACAAGCTCCTGGCCGCCGGTTTGGATGCAAGCCGATATTCCCCCCACAAGCTGCGCCATACGGCAGCCACCCTCATGCTGAAAAACGGCGTGGACACCAGGGCTTTGCAGGAGGTACTCGGCCACAGCAATCTGAATACCACCCAGATTTACACCCATCTCGACAACGCCGCCCTGCATGAGGCTGCCATGGCAAATCCCATCGGCCGCAGGACAAAATCCGAGCTGGAAAACGAATAAGGACATGTAAAAAAGGCGGAAATGCAGAGCATTTCCGCCTTTTTTACAATTTGAATATGATGGATACGGAATCATGCCTCTCTTGCCAGAACCGCCGCGATGGCCTCAGAGATATTCTGAACCGGGATCAGCTGCAGGCCCTCGATCCGGCGAATCTCATCCCGCCCATGTGCCGGCAGCACACAGCGCCGGAAACCCAGACGTGAGATCTCAGTCAGGCGCTGGTTCAGCAGACTGACACTGCGGATTTCGCCGGAGAGTCCAATTTCTCCGATGGCGGCAAGTTCTGTACCGAGCGCCCGGTCCAGATAGCTGGAGGCCACGGCTAGCGCGGTAGCGAGGTCGGCCGCAGGCTCCTCAAGCGTCAGGCCGCCGATGACGTTGATATACGCGTCACAGCCCGAGACAGAAAGGCCGCCGCGCTTTTCCAGCACAGCCAACAGCATGGCAGCTCGGTTATAGTCTACGCCGTTGCTTCGGCGCGCTGCGTTGTAAGCAGAAGGGGTGACAAGAGCCTGCACCTCGGCCAGGATCGGGCGCGTACCCTCAATGACGCAGGCCACGCAGGTGCCGGGACAATTCTCCGGCCGCCCGCTGAGCAGCAGCTCCGAGGGATTTTCCACACAGGCAAGCCCCCGGTCATCCATCTCAAAAACGCCAATTTCATTGGTAGAGCCAAAGCGGTTTTTGACCGCACGAAGGATCCGGAAGCTGGTGCTGCGCTCACCTTCAAAATAGAGGACGCAGTCCACCATGTGCTCCAAAACCTTGGGGCCGGCAATACTGCCTTCCTTGTTGATATGTCCCACCACAAACACAGTGATGCTCTTCTCTTTGGTCAGCCGCATGATGCGCATGGTGCATTCGCGTACCTGCGTGATGCTGCCGGGCGCGGAGGCAATGGCAGCGTCGCTGATGGTTTGAATGGAGTCCAGAATCACAACATCCGGCTTTAAGGAATCCACAGCCGAAAGAATCTGGTCCAGATCCGTCTCTGCCAAGACGTAGATTTCCCCGCCGCTGACACCCAGGCGGTCAGCCCGGAGCTTCAGCTGCCGCTCGCTCTCCTCGCCGGTGACATAGAGAACACGGCGTGTTTTTGCGGTGACAGCGCACATCTGCAGCAGCAGCGTGGATTTGCCGATGCCGGGCGCGCCGCCCACCAGAACCAACGAGCCCAAAACAGCGCCTCCGCCCAGGACGCGATCAAACTCCGAAATACCCGTAGAAAAGCGGATTTCTTCCGATACATCCAACTCTTCCAGGCGCTTGGGCTTCTGTACGGCTTCACTTTTCGCATAGCTGCTGCCTCTTCCGCCGATGCCGCGCTCCAGCTTTATCTCGCTCAAGGTGTTCCAGGCGCCGCAGCTGGGGCACTTCCCCGCCCAGTTAGGCGTCTCATTCCCGCATTCGGAGCACACATATACGGTTTTTTGTTTGGCTGCCATAAGCTTCTCCTGTGTAATAACCCTTTTTATTGGTCAAAAACTCTTTGTATTATTGAGGTATTGCAGATACGATGCCATCAGTACTGCGGCCAGTGAAGTCTGAAAAGCCGGCCGCTGCAGATTTGCCAGATCCACGGGATTGGAAAGGAAACCGCATTCGACCAGCACAGCCGGGCATTGAACATTGGACAGGATATAGAGCTTGCCGCGGCTTTGCTCTGCGACTCTCCTGCTGTTCGGATAGAGAGCTTGCAGCAGATTTTGATGTGTCAACGTGCCAAGAATCTTGCTGCTTTCGCCCGGCGCATAAATGACCTGCGGACCGCTTGCCTGGCCCGTGGGGAACGTGTTTTGGTGGATGCTGATATATACCGGGTTTTGGGCTTTTCGGACTTCCGCCACGCGGCATTCCAAATCGCGGTGCTCGCTGTAGCGCTCCGTATCACATCGGGTGCTGTCGTCCTGACGGATCAGGCTGTTCTCTTTGCCGTAAAGCTCAGCGAGAGCCCGCAGTCGCAGGCCGATGTCCAGATTCAAATCGCTCTCTTTGGTGCCGTCTGCGCCCAGCGCGCCGCAGTCAATCCCGCCGTGGCCGGGGTCGATGACCAGCGTCGGAATCTGGTCGTTCAGACTTGCCGTCTCTGTGCGCCGCAGCAGCACGTGGAACAGGATCCCGAGAAAGAGCGCTGGAAGGATCAGGGAGGCTATCAACAGACGATGGCGTTTTTCAGCAATCACGGCAGCCTCCGTGTTTCCGCGGACTTTGTCTCATTATAATAGGTAGCAGACGACAAGTCAAACCATATAAAGCCGAACCCTACAGAAGAATGCATATCAATCCCCCACTCCCCTCGTTGATGACGCGCTCGATGGTCTCACGCAGTTTGCCGCGGGCGTTTTCCGGCAGCGCCTCGATCTTGGCCATCAGTCCCTCCTCGGCAATATCGTTCAAAGACTTGCCGAAAATGTTCGATTGCCAGATGCGGTTGATGTCCCCGTCAAAGCCCTGCAGCAGAAAATTGATGATGTCCTCAGAGGCGCTCTCTCCGCCGATGGCCGGAGTCACCTCCGTCTCCACATTGGTTTTGAACATGTGAATGGCAGGCGCATTGGCCTTCAGCTTTACGCTGTACTTTCCGCCCTGGCGTACAATTTGCGGCTCTTCCAGCTGCATTTGTTCCGCATCGGGCATGACGACACCATAGCCTGTGCTTCGCACCTGTTCCAGCGCACCTCTCAAACGCTCGTAGTCCTGCCGGATGGCGCTCATCTCACTGAGCGTGGCAATCAGATCTCCGTCGTTATGTACTGTGATGCCGGTCTCCTCGCTGATGGTGGCGTAATACAGATCTCGCGGTAACGAAGCACAGATCGCGGCGTTCCCTGTTCCCAGATCACTCTGCCGTAGTGTAAGGGAGGAAATTAGTTTTTCTTCCTCCAGCTTTTCCATCATTGCCGCGACGTCTTTGATTTTGTCCAGCTCTTCACCGGCTTTGCGGATCTGCTCAAAGAGCTTTTTCCGCAGGGCATTCTCCTGCGGGAGGGCATCCAGCCACTCCGGCAGATACACGCCCACGGCTTTGAGCGGGAACTCCTCCAGCACAGAGCGCAGGATGCCGTTTTCTCCGGCGATCACGCTGCCGAGCAGCCGCAGGACGGAATGCCGTGTGCGGTACTGCCGGACGGCGTGCGCCGCGGTATCATGCCGCCGGCGGAAGAAGCCGCAGATCCCGCGGAATCCCGCACTGACCGCCCGCCCAATCAGATATACAAGATCTCCGAGCAGCAGCAATACCGCCCGCAGCGGCAGCAGCAGGATCCTGCATATGCCGCGGATCACCGGTAACTGTATCTTTCTCATGGGTGCCTCCCCTGTTTTCAGCTTATTGTTATGCAATTTACTTCTAAAGTCCTACAGATGCGTATGGATTCACAATGGGGTGAAAGCCAGACCGTAAATCAGGCGCGAACAGCGCCGTAACAGCGACAAAAATAATATGCTCCGCGAAACGTCGCCGTAGGGAAACGGCTGTCGGCTCTGCCGACAATATTATACACAAATTTGCGCAGATCATGCAAGTGCGTGGCCGCAGCTTTGTGCATCTGCACATTCACAGCATATTCATGCGCCTGTTTTTGTATGCTCCGCCGGACAGCAAAAAAGACTGCGCAGCAACAAACTGCGCAGCCTTCTGAAATTATACCGTTCGGAATAACCGAAAGAGATCAGACCAGCGAAATGATAGCCATTTCAGCTGCATCACCGCGGCGCGGGCCGATCTTGACGATCTTGGTGTAGCCGCCGCTGCGATCCGCATACTTCGGTGCGATCTCATCAAAGAGCTTCTTTGCGACGCTCTCTTTCGTCACATAGGCAAAGACCTGACGCTTCAGGTGGAGATCAGCTGCGGTATCGCTGCCGGTGATCCCCTTTGCAATGGTGATCATCTTCTCTGCCATCGAACGAACTTCCTTCGCTCTGGTTTCGGTTGTCTCGATCTGTCCGTTTTCTAACAGATAGGTCACCATGCCGCGAAGCATTGCCTTTCTGTGATCCGTGGCTCTGCCGAGCTTTCTGGAACCCGCCATTGTGTTTCACTCCTTTTATATCCATCCGGCAGCCCCTTTGCGGGGGCACCGGATACGGGAATTAGTCGTTGTCGTCCGAGTTCAGGTCGAAGCCCAGAGACTGGAGCTTCTCCTTGACCTCATCAAACGATTTTCTGCCGAGGTTTCTGACCTTCATCATCTCGTCCTCAGACCGGCTGATCAGATCAGCGACCGTGTTGATGCCGGCGCGCTTCAGGCAGTTGAAGGAACGCACCGAGAGATCCAGCTCCTCGATCGTGGTTTCGAGCTTCTTCTCCTGACCGCCGTCCGTCGTATCCTGGAGAACAGGCTCAGAAACCTTTTCATCCGA